>NZ_BAAATE010000068.1:0-11214 GCF_039533245.1 Nonomuraea recticatena
CGCCCCCGCCGACCTCCTCACCCGGACACAGACGCTCCTCGCCGCGGGAAAGCGCGGCGAGGCCGTCAAACTCTTCATGAGCAAGGGCGTCAACCTGCCCGGCCTCGTGGTCGCGATGATGCGCTTCATGCCGGCCTGGAGCAAGCTCAAGAGCGTCGCCCACACCCTGGCCTACGACCTCACCATCATGGGCGAGCGCCAGCTCGGCCACCCGCTCCCCACCGACCGCTGGACCGCCCTCACCATGCCGGTCCTGGTGGCCGACGGCGCCAGGAGCCCCACCTGGATCCGCAACGGAGCCAGGCAGCTGGCCGACGTCCTGCCGGGCGCCGACCACCGCACGCTCCCCGGGCAGACCCACATGGTCAAGCCCGAGGCGCTCGCCCCCGTCCTGACCGCCTTCTTCTCCGGCCACGACGCCCCGTCCCACCCGGCAGCGTGACCCTCCGCGCCTGGTATTTTGTCGGGTCGTGTCTGACTACCTACGCGAACTCTTCTCCCTCAGCGGACGCACCGCCCTGGTCACCGGCGGCAGCTCCGGCATCGGCTACGCCATCGCCGAGGCTCTCGGCAGGGCGGGAGCCGACGTGGTCATCGCCGCCCGCAGGGAGAAGGAGCTCAGTCTGGCCGCCGACCGGCTGCGCTCCCACGGCGTACGCGCCTCATGGATCAGCGCCGACCTCGGCCGGCGCGCCGATGTCGAGCGGGTCATCGCCGAGGCGGGCGACATCGACATCCTCGTCAACGACGCGGCCAACAACATCCGCAAGCCCATGGCGCAGCTCACCGACGACGACTACGAGCAGACGATCGCCGTCAACCTGACCGCGCCGTACCTGCTCGGCCAGCACTTCTGCCCCCTGATGGCCGCGCGGGGCTGGGGCAGGGTCATCAACGTCGGCTCCCAGCAGACCATCAGCGCCTTCGGCGACAGCGGCGTGTACGGCGCCGCCAAGGCCGCCATCGCCGGGCTCACCCGCTCGCAGGCCGAGGCGTGGTCCCGCCACGGCGTGCTGATCAACACGATCATCCCCGGGTTCGTGCTCACCCCGCTGACCGAGCCCGCCCAGTCCATCCCCGGACGGGTCGAGGAGCTCGCCGCCCGCCACATGGTCGGGCGCAACGGCGTGCCGGCCGACTTCGGAGGGGCCGCGGTCTTCCTAGCCAGCGACGCCTCCGCCTTCGTCACGGGTCAGCTGCTCTTCGTCGACGGCGGCTTCTCGGTTCACTGACGGGGGTTTGCACCCGCCCACGCCCTTTACAAAGTAGATCTGGCCGAGACGGCCAGGCCCACCCCTCTCGCCTGAGGGGTGGTGAGGGCGTCGAGCAGGCCGGGGAAGGCCTCGTCCATCTCGGCGCGGCGCAGCGCGTTCATCCGCGAGGCCCCCACGTAGTACTGCCGGATCAGGCCCGCCTCGCGCAGCACCTTGAAGTGGTGGGTGGCGGTGGACTTGCTGACCTGGATGTCGAAGTCCCCGCACTTGATGTCCTTGCCGGCCGCCTCGAGCTGCGTGACGATGCTGCGGCGTACCGGATCGACGAGGGCCTCCAGGATTCGCTGGAGGTCGAACTGCGGCACCTCGGGGTGCGGAGGCGTACGTCCCATGAGCCAATAGTACGACAGCCATCGAAGTTTGACAGCCATCGTACTTTTGCCCGACAGTGGAGCGCGTTGACGACGAGCGAAGGACGGCGCCATGGCAAGGACTGTGCGGTTCCACGAGATCGGCGGGCCCGAAGTGATGCGGCTGGAGGACCTGGAGACCGGCGAGCCGGGGCCGGGCGAGGTGCGCATCAGGGTGGAGGCGATCGGGATCAACAGGGCCGAGGCGCTGTTCCGGCGCGGTGAGTACATCGAGCAGGTGAAGCGCTTCCCCGCCAGGCTCGGCGCCGAGGCGGCAGGGGTGGTCGAGGCCGTCGGCCCCGGCGTGACCAGGTTCGAGGCGGGGCAGGCGGTCAGCAGCGTGCCCGCGTTCTCCCAGAACGACTACGGCGTCTACGCCGAGCAGGCGATCGTCCCCGCGGCCGCGCTCCTGCACCGGCCCGACGGCGTGGACGCGGTCTCCGGCGCGTCCGTGTGGATGCCCTACCTGACCGCGTACGGCGCGCTGGTGGAGGTGGGCGGGATGCGACCTGGCGATGCCGTTGCGCTGAACGCCGCCTCCAGCAGCGTCGGCCTCGCCGCGATCCACACCGCGAACCGGGTGGGCGCCACACCGATCGCCATCACCCGCACCAGCGAGAAGAAGGAGCGGTTGCTCAAGGAGGGCGCGGCCGAGGTGATCGTCTCCGACGAGGAGGACGTGGCGGCCAGGCTGCTCGACCTGACCGGAGGCAAGGGGGTGGAGTACGTCTTCGACGCCGTCGCGGGGCCGGGCGTGACCGACCTGGCGCGGGTGGTGGCCCCTGGCGGCACGCACTTCCTGTACGGCGGGCTGAGCGGGCAGCCGACGCCCTATCCGGGATTCACCCTGGGCATGCCCGCCCTCAACATGCGCACCTACACGGTGCTGGAGACCACGAAGGACCCCGTGCGGCTGCGCCGGGCGGCGGCGTTCGTGGCCTCGGGCCTGCGCAACGGGGCCTTCCGCCCGGTGGTGGACCGGCTGTTCCCGCTGGAGGAGATCGTGCAGGCGCACCAGCACATGGAGTCCAACACCCAGTTCGGCAAGATCGTGGTCACCGCCGCCCGCTGACCGCAGCGCGGAAGACAGCCGGGGCCCGCGAAAGCGTCGCTCTCGCGGCCCGGCCTCCCTCCGCCACACGGCTCCTCGCCCGCGGCGGACTCCGCGGTGCCCCTAACCCCGAAGGGGCAGCGCGGCGAGCGTGCCGACGAGGGGCGCCAGCTCCGGCAGGCCCTCCGCCTGACGCAGGGCGTCGGCCAGCGAGGCGTCATGGGTCGGACGCGCCCGCTCCAGCGCGGCCCTGCCCTCGGCGGTGAGCTCGGTGTAGATGCCCCGGCGATCGTCGGGGCACAGATACCGCTGCAGCAGCCCCCGCTGTTCGAGCCGGGTCACCAGCCTGGTGGTGGCCGAGCGGCTCAGCACCACGGCCCTGGACAGCTGGTTCATCCGCAGGTGGAAGCCGTGCTGGCGGGCCAGCACGTCCAGCACGCTGTACTCGCTCACCGACAGGTCGTGCTCGCGCTGCAGCGCCCGCTCGAGCATGTCCTCGATCCGCGCGTGCAGCGCCGCCAGCGTGCGCCAACCCTGCGCGCGAGCCTCGGCGGCGTCGTCATCGATCTCCACAGGCCCCACCCCTTCTTGCGAACGACTCTTGCATGGGGCACTATTGCCTATGCAACATGACGCGTTAGCAACTATCGCGGACGCTGCTGATTGCGCACGCTGCAGATCAGTCTAGCGCCGCGACCGTCTTGGGGGGCTTGCATGACTTCGACCGCTGTCGTTCAACGTAACGGCCGGGTGGCGACCGCCGAGGATCTGGCGCCACTCGCCTTCGCGGGCTATGCCCACTTCACCGCCATGCAGGTGCGCGGGGGCCAGATCCGCGGCCTCGACCTCCATCTGCAACGGCTGTGGACGGCCTCGATGGAGCTGTTCGGCCAGGCGCTGCCCGACGACCGGGTACGGGCCCACCTGCGGGCGGCGATCGAGGCAGGCCCCGCCGACCTCTCCCTCACAGCGACGGTCTACTCGCCCGCCGGCGAGTTCACCGTGGCCGGAGCCGAGGTGGAGCCCAAGGTTCTCGTCCGGACCGGACCGGCCGCCTCCGGCCCCGCGGGCCCGCTGACACTGACGACGGTCGAACACGAACGCGCCCTGCCTGCCGTGAAGCACGTCGGCGAGGTGGCCAAGACGTACTTCCTGCGCCAGGCCGTCGCACAGGGCTTCGACGACGCCGCCTTCGTCGACCGGCGGGGCCGGCTCAGCGAGGCGACGATCTGGAACCTGGCCTTCTGGGACGGCGCCGCGGTGGTGTGGCCCGAGGCCGAGATGCTCGCCGGGACCACGATGGGCATCGTCCGCCGGCAACTGGATCGCCTGGGCGTCCCGCAGCGCGTCCAGGAGGTCACGCCCGCCGACCTGCCGGCGTTGGCCGGAGGTGTGGTCATGAACTCGTGGACGCCAGGGGTGGCGGTCCACCGCATCGGCTCGGTGCCCCTGCCTGAGGCGCCGTCCTTCCTGGAGCTGCTGCACCGGGCCTACCAGGCCGAACCACTCACCTCGCCGTGAACGCGTGAGCGCCGCATGGGGCCTCCGATCGGATGACGCTCATCGCCGCGGCGAGGCCCCGGCAGCGCTCGCCGCCTGCGGTGGTGCGGCCACGGCGGTCGGTCGTCTGCCCGGCATGCCGAGCGCGACGAGCATGCCGACGAACGCGAGCACGGTCACCGCGCCCATCGCCGCCGTGAAGCCCGCACCGAACTCCTCGGCCGACGCGTAGCCCCCGGCGCTCGCGAAGACGGCGACCGAGACCGCGACACCGAACACCCCACCGAAGATCCGTAGCATCATGAACGCGCCGGACGCCTGACCGATTTCCTGTGGTCGCACCGCTCCGACCACCGCCTTCTGCGCCGCGGGCATGGCCATGCTCAGTCCGGCGCCGCCGACGATCAGCGCGGGCACGAGCTCGAGATAGCTCGTGCCCGTGTCGGCGACAAGCGCGATCCAGCCCATGCCGAGAGTCTGCAGCAGCAGCCCGCCGACCACGAACTTCCGCTCGCCGACCTTGTCGGCCAACCGGCCGGCGATGGGCGCGCACACCATCAGCGTCGCGGTCCACGGCATCAACCGCAGGCCGGCGCCGAGCGGCCCTTCCCCTTGTACGGTCTGGAAGTACTGCGCGAGGAAGAACATCGTGCCGTACAGCGAAGCGAACACGAGGAAGTTGGCCGGGTTGGCCGTCGCGAACGCCCTCAATCGGAAGAACCGCATCGGCAGCATCGGCGCCTTCGTGCGCTGTTCCCACAGCACGAAGGCGACCACCAGCGCGACACCGAGCACCATCGCGCCCAGTACCTCCGCGCTCCCCCAGCCGGCCGCGTTCCCACGGACCAGACCCCACACGATGCCGAACGCGCCCAGGGTCACGAACACGACCCCGACCAGGTCGAGCCGGCTGTTCGGTCCGAGGCTCTCCTCGACGCGCCGCGCCGTGAGGATGATGGCGATCACCCCGATCGGTAGGTTCAGCCAGAAGATCCACTGCCAGGCCAGCCCCTCGGCGATGACGCCGCCGACGAACGGGCCGCTGAACGTCGCCAGCCCGGTGATGCCCAGATACAGCCCCATCGCCTTCCCCCGCTGCCGCGGCGGGAACATCGCGCTGATCAGGGTGAGCGACAGCGGTAACACCATCGCGGCACCGACACCCTGCAACGCCCTGGATGCGATGAGCGTGCCGATGTCCGGGGACAGCGCGCACGCCGCCGACGCGACGGTGAACACCGCCAGCCCGACGGCGAACATGCGGCGGCGGCCGAACCGGTCACCCAGCGCCGCTCCGGTCAGCAGCAGGACCGCGAACGTCAGGTTGTAGGCGTTGACGGTCCACTCGAGCGCTTCCAGCGATGCCGTCAGATCCTGCCGGATCGTGCTCAGCGCCGTCGTCACGACCAGGCTGTCCAGGGCCATCATGAACGACGCCAGTGAGGCAAGCGCTAACACCCATGCCTGCTTGGACGTCATCCGTCCCCCGTCGATGGTCACCGCTTCTCCTTCTGCTCAGGTCTTCTCGAGATCTGCTCGGGTCTTCTCGAGATGCACGGGCGGATCCTCGCGCCCCTGCACGTGCTGTCTCTGCGTCGGATCTGCATCCACACGCCGCCCATCAGGTGCGGAGCGATCGTGGAAGTCCGAAGACCGGCAGAAGTGAGTTGTCCAGGAACCGCGTCAGCGCGGTGATCCGGTCGCCGGTCAGAGTCAGGACGAGCACGCCGTGCGCGTGCAGGATCGGCGTCCGCGGGTCACGTATGTAGCAGCCGAACGCCGGTTGGCCGTTCGCCCGCGTCGGGATCAGCACGTGCCGGCGGCCGCCGCGCAGCGCGACGGTGGCCAGGAAGTGCCGGACGGCGTCCACGCCCTGGTATTCCAGCGGCAGCGGCGGCATCGTCAGCCACGCGTCGTTCGTCAGCATGGCCACGATCGCGTCGACGTCTCCGGCCTCGAACGCGCGGGTGAAGTCGTCCATGATCCTGCGCTCCTGTGGCGAGTCGGGGAGCGGAGCGCTCTCCCGACCGGGACCCGGCAGCTCACGCGCCAGCGCCCCCCGTGCTCGTTTCAGCGCGCTGGTCACCGCGTTCTCTGTCGTGTCGAGGATGTCCGCCACTTCGACGGCCCGGAATCCCAGGACGTCCCGCAGCACCAGTACGGCTCGTTGCCTGGGCGGCAACTGCTGCAGCGCTGCCAGGAACGCCAGCGACACCGACTCCCTGACCTCGTATCGCGCCTCCGGTCCAGGCGTGTGGTCGGCGATCTGGTCGAGCAGCACATCGGGGTACGGCTCCAGCCAGCTCGGTTCCGCTCGGCGGTGCGACGGCTCGGGAAAGGGGACCTCCGGCTGGTAGGACGCGTATTCGTGCGGACGACGGGCGCCGGCCCGCAGGAGGTTGAGACAGCGGTTGGTCGCGATTCGGTAGAGCCACGTCCGTACCGACGCGCGCTCCTCATAGCCGCCGATCCCGCGCCAGGCCGCCAGCAGCGTCTCCTGCAGCAGGTCCTCGGCGTCCTGCACCGAGCCGAGGATGCGGTAGCAGTGCACCTGGAGCTCACGCCGGTACGGCTCGACGAGCCCGCGGAACGCCTCACCGTCTCCTCGCCGCGCCAGCGCCAGCGCCAGCAGATCCTCGGCCGAGCGCCGGTCAGGGGCCGGGGCATCGCTCTGCCCGGCCGGCGGCATCCCTTGCATGGTGGCTCCTTCTCGCTTGTCGTTCCTCTCGAATAGATGGACACCGCCGATGCCGGAAACTGGTCGGCCTGCGCCCAGATTCCGCCAGTTCTTTCCGACTCGACCCTCTGGCTCCGGGCCATCGGCGTCGTCACGGCAGCAGAGTCGTCACGGCAGCAGAGGGGGTCCCAGTAGCAATGAAGAAATTTCCAACGAAGTAGCGTTTGACCTGCGGTAACGAAAGAACCTCTGGCTGACGTCTCGGTTCGATCACGGAGCCGCAGGTGGGCACTGTCGATAGCTCGTGTCGAGAATCAATGTCGGTGAACGGTGCGTGGAGTAGATTTCGACAGCGCTTTTCGGCTATGCGCGGGTCAGTACCGCCGACCAGAATCCCGACCACCAGATCGACGCGTTGCTGCGCGCAGACGTCGACCGCAACGACATCTATCTGGACAAGGCCAGTGGCGCCAAGGCCTCCCGGCCCAGCCTCGACTTGGTCTCAACTGTTGCGCAAGGGCGACACGCTGAAGGTCACCCGCCTGGACCGGCTGTCGCGTTCAGTCCTGCACTTGGTCACCCTCGGGGTGGACCTGCGCGAACGCAACGTGGGCCTGCATGTGATCGAGCAGGGCATCGACACCGACACGATGGAGGGTCGCGCGATGTTCGGCATGCTGTCGGTCCTGTCCGAACTGCAGCGCGAACTGATCGTCGCCAACACGATGGACGGCCTGGCCTCCGCCCGTGCGCGCGGTCGGGTCGGGGGCCGTCGCCCCCGGCTCACCCCCGAGCAGGCAGCGCTGGCCCAAGCGTTGTACGACGCGCGAGTCAAGACTGTCCAGCAGATCGCTGACCTGTTCGGTGTGCCGCGCTCGACGGTGTACGGGCATCTGAAGGGCGACACCGTGCTCCGCCAACTGAAGGAGGCCGGGGGAGGTCGTAGTCGGGATGCGGGGTTGGGGGTTTGTTTGTCGTGACTGGCCTACCGGTCCCGAGTAACTGCCCGCCTTACGTTCAGGCGAAGTCAGACGCTTGGTCGCATGCCCCCTCGGCGGATGTGCGCGATGCCTGCGCCTGGGTTTGACCTTGACCCTAGGTCAGGGTGCACGCTGAAGGGGTGACCGACTCGAACTCCTCCTGGACCGGCATGGTGCCGGTCGACGACACCGCACTGGCCGTGACCGACACCGGTGGGCCCGGCCGCCCCGTGATCTACCTCAATGGCCAGTTCGCCAGTCAGGCGTACTGGCGGCAGGTCATCGCCGAACTCGGCAGCGACTACCGGCACATCACCTACGACATGCGGGCCCGCGGCCGATCGAGGCGTTCGGCCGCGGCCGCTTCGTTCGAGACGCACGTCCGTGACGTCGGCAGCGTCCTTGCGGCCAGGGGCGTGGATCGGGCGCTTGTGGTCGGCTGGTCCTACGGCGCGGCGGTCGCGGTGCACTGGGCCGGCCGGAATCCGGACCGCGCCCTGGGGGTGGTGCCCGTGGACGGCGCCTACCCGCACGACTACCCCGACGCTCCCCCGGAACGGGTCCGGCAGTGGTGGCGCCGGCTGCGCTGGCTGCTGCCGGTGCTCTCCAGGCTGGGCATGGCCGCGAAGATGTCCGCCGAGCAGCATGCCCAGAGCAACATCGAGCTCATCGAGATCAGCGCCGCCCTCGGCCCGATCCTGGACGGTGCGACCTGCCCGGTCCGGTACGTGGTCGCCACGGGCGCCAACCTCGGAGGCGGCCATGATGAAATGGAAAGCGCGCGCGCCACCCTCACCCCGGTGCTTGTCCGCAACCCGAACATCAAGGTGAGTGCGAAGGTCGCCAGCAACCACAGCAAGATCGTGCGCAAGGACTTCCGCGCGATCGCGGACGCGGTTCGCGAACTCGCCGGCGCCCCACGATCACGAGGCCGGCAGAGCAGATGACGGACGGCGTCACGATCGGCCAGGCGGCGGCATTCGCCGGCGTCACGGTGAAAGCCATCCGGCACTACCACCAGCACAGGCTGATCGATGAACCCCGCCGCGACAGCTCCGGCTACCGACGCTATGGATCGGCCGACCTGCTGCGGCTGGTCCAGATCCGGACGCTGGCCGCCGCCGGCGTACCGCTGGCCGAGATCGGGGCGATCATCGACGCCGATCCCGACCGGTTCGCCGCCGCACTTGTCGACGTCGAACGGCGCCTCACCGACCGGATCGACGATCTGATCGCGCGGCGTGGGACGCTGCGCCGGCTCGCCAGCGGCGACCGGGCCCTGCTGCCCGATCGCGCTCTCGCCCTCCTGAACAGGGCTGCCGATCTCGGCTTCACCCCGGACGACGTGACGATGGCCCGGGAGGGTCTGGTGCTGATCAAAGCCCTGGTGCCGGAGGGCTTCGACGACTACATCTGCCGGATCGAGCGCGCCCTCGACGACCCTCGGTACGGGTCCTTGATCAGGCGCATGTGGCGTGCCGCCGAGTGGGAGCCGGACGACCCCCGCATCGACGAACTCGCCACGGCCATCGCCGACCACTTCCTCGCCCATCGCGCACTGCTGCCCATCCCGGCGGGACTCCAGGCCCGCACCGACAGTGCGATCCGCTACAGCCTGCTCACCCACCACGGACAAGAGCAGAAGCCGGCCTGGACCCGACTGACCGCGTTGATCGAAGCGCGTCTGCGTTCGGCCGGCATCGACATCGCGGACCAGACTCCCCTTGACTGAACTCTGAAATCGCATCCTTAGCTTCCACCGCGTAGGTGGGGCCCCACTCCGGCCTTCTGAGCCAGGGGCACTCTGGGGGCCCACGGCGCAGCCGTTGGCTTTCGGGTCCATGCCAGCGGCTTCTTCCTGGCCAGCCGCCGGGTCATGAGCGCGTGTGCTTCGCTGTGCGTGGGGCGCTCAGATACCAATGCTCGAGGTGGGCTGTTCCCGATCGGACAGGGCCGCGCCCCCGCCCCCACTTCACGGTCGATCCGCGATATAACTCTCTGCTCCTGGCCACCGGCAGCAGTGACGACACCGTGCGGTTGTGGCAACTGTGAAGTGATTCCGATCGATGATCAAGCCTGCGGCCCGTTTCTGCCGTATTCCGGTGGCACCCGCACTGCAGGCGGCCGAACGGGCGGGCCGCCGAGGCGGTCACCGGGTCGAGGGCGATGCGGGTACCGCCTCAATTCGTGGGGCGGTACCCGGCAAGCCGTACAGCACGAGCCGGTCGGTGTCGATGGCCAGCCGTAACAGTTCCCTGCGACGGCTCAGCATGCCGTGTTCTTGCGTCCAGTCCCGGGTCAGGGCTCTGTCGTCGACCGGCGGCTCGGCTGGTCCTAGGTCTCGCCACTGGGTGCCGAGGAGGAGGTTCCAGAACCGGTCCTGGGACTCCTCCAGACGCCGGCGGGCGGCGGGGCTCGGCCAGTCCTTCATCAACCAGGCGGAGTGCGCCGACTTGTAGGCGGTGCGGGCCTCGCGCAGGACGCTCAGCAGGGTACGACCGGTGGCCTGCACCGGCCGCTCGGCCAGTCTGACGACCTGTCCGGCCAGCTCGTCCCCGAGCTGCTGTAGCCCGGAGCGCACCCACCACAGCGATTCATGTCCGAACAGCATGAGCGGCAGCATGCGCGGCGCGCGCCACCAGGCGAAGGCACGCGCCAACTGCCGCCGGTGCTGCGGGTCGGCGTACCAGGCCCACAGCTCGCGTGCCTCGGCCAGCTCCGCATCGATGAGGGCGAACCGGGCCCGCTGCCATCCGGCGCCGGGCGAGGGATCTGACAACCGATGACGGGTGAACTCCTGCAGCTCGCGGTCCACCAGTTCAGCGCGGGCCCAAACCACCTGCCTGCAGTCGTCGCCCACGCACTCGTAGTACATCGCCGTGTGGGAATAACCCGACTGAGGCGGCTGCATGGCGCGCAGGGAGCAACCGCAGTGGGCGCAATGCACCAGGCGGTCCCCGACGCGCATCACGATGTCATGCTCGGCATGCTTGGGCCAGACGAGCCTTGTGAACGCCCCCCGATCCACGGTGGCACCTCCTCGACGCGACGGCATACGGCACTCGAGAAGTCACCGTAGCCGGATGTGGCCAGGGCCGGTCCCGGCCGGTTCCCAGGTCCGCGGCCGCAACGACGAAACCCCGCCGACCGCTCCCGCGTTGCGTCGCCTCCTCGAGGCCGCGAGCTCGCGCGACGAAACCGCCTCGTCGACCACGGCCACGCCAAGAGGCCCGCGATGACCGCCACGCCGACCGCCCCGGCCTGCCCCGTGTGCAGCGCGCCGATCGCGCAGGCCCGCACCGGCCGCCCGGCCCGCTACTGCGGAACGCCCTGCCGCCAAGCCCACCCACCGAGCCCGCCGCCGCGCCGCTGAGGCCGCCGC
>NZ_BAAATE010000069.1:0-11110 GCF_039533245.1 Nonomuraea recticatena
CGCCGCTGCCCCACGACGCGGGCCTGAAGGACACCGTCTCCCTGCGGCCGGGCGAGGGGGTGGAGATCATCACCCGCTTCGACGGCTACCGCGGCCGTTACCTGTTCCACTGCCACAACGCCGAACACGAGGACATGGCCATGATGGCCAACCTCGAGATCATCTAACACCTGCGCACCATGATCGGCCCTCCTGCTCCTGCCGGGGTGACGCAACTCGTCATGGGCGAGACCCGGCACAAGAACCCCCGCACCGCCATGCGCTAGGTCAAACCTGACGCCCCGCCGCCGTACCCACTGATCAACTGAGTGACGGCTTGCGGAGCTTCAGGAGTTCCGGGCCGTGACGCCGACCCGAGTGGGGGGCCGAGGACTGGGCGCCGTTCCTGCACACCGGTTCCCTGAGCCACGTCACCAGCTCACCCGGCTTCGCGAGCGCCGCCTATGATCATGCAGATGAGCGACATCACCGGCCCGCCGATCGCCCGAGTGGACGTGGTGCGCGACGTCCACCACGGCATCACGCTCGACGATGCCTACCGGTGGATGGAGGTGGACGGCGAGGAGTTCCACCGCTGGCTCGACGGCCAGGCCAGCCATGCCCGTGAGCAGCTGGACGCCCTGCCGCGCCGGGAGGAGCTGCTGACCCGGATCCGCGAGTTGGGCGGCGCGTTCCCGCAGTACTCGAACTTCACGCCGGCGGGCGACAGCATCTTCTACCTGGCGCGCGAACCGGACGCCCGCGTACCCATGCTGATGGTGCGTGAGCCCGAGGGGGCGAGCAGGGTCCTGTTCGACCCGGACACCGTGCCCGGCGAGGCGCACCACGCCATCGACTGGTACGTGCCCTCCCCCGACGGCCGCCACATCGCCTGCGCCGTCTTCCCGTCCGGGTCGGAGGAGAGCACGATCCAGGTCATCGACGCCGGCTCCGGCGCCATCTTGGAGACGATCCCGCCCACGACGCGCTTCGCCTTCCTGAGCTGGCTGGAGGACGGCCGGTCGTTCGTCTACCACCGCTTCCTGGAGCCTCCGGCGGGCGCCCCGCCGGAGGAGCGCCGCCTGGACAGCCGTTCCTTCCTGCACCGGCTGGGCACCGAACCGGCGCAGGACCAGGTGGTGCTGGCGCGCGGGCTCAACCCCCACGTCGAGCTGACCCCGCAGGATCGGCCCTTCCTGGTGGTGCCGCCGCACGGCGAGTGGATGCTGGCGATCGTCTCCCACGGCGCACTCGGCCCCTGGACCAGCGAGCAGTTGAGCGACTGCTCGCTGTACGTGGCGCCACGAGCCGCGCTCGCCGATCCGGTCACCTGCCCGTGGCGGAAGGTAGCGGGCGTGGCGGACGGCGTGACCGCCTTCGCCACCAGCCACGACACCCTCTACCTGGTCTCCCATCGGGACGCTCCCCGCTCCCACGTACTGGCCGTTCCGCTTGCCGTACCGGATCTGTCCCGAGCCCGGGTGGTCGTGCCCGCGGGTGAGCGCGTGGTGGAGGCGGTGCGGGTCGTCGGCGACCGGCTGCTGGTGCGCGATCTCGACGGTGGCGTCCATCGGGTACGGCATGCGCCCCTGTCCGGCGGCGAGCCCGCCGACCTCCCGCTGCCGGTGGAGGGCGCCATCTGGGAGTGGACCACCCACCCGGAACGGCCCGAAGCCCTGCTGCTGGCGGCCGGTTGGACAGAAGCGCCGCGGCTCTACCGCTACGACGGCGAAACCTTCGAGGACACCGGGCTGGCGCCCCGCTCACCGGTCGACTTCGGCGGCGTGCACGCCCGCATCCTGCACGTGCCCGCGAGGGATGGGACACGAATCCCGCTCACCGTCATCCACCGCAAGGACCTGGAGCTGGATGGCGACAACCCGGCCCTGCTCACCGGCTACGGCTCCCATGGGGTCACCGACCTGCCGTGGTTCCGTCCCGAGATGCTCGCCTGGTACGAGCGCGGCGGCGTCTACGCCATGGCACACCTGCGCGGTGGCGGCGCCTACGGCCGGGAGTGGCACGAGGCCGGGCGCGGCCCGCGCAAGGAGGCCACCATCACGGACTTCATCGACTGCGCCGAGCACCTCATCGCCCTGGCCTACACCCGGCCGGGACGGCTGGCGGGCGAGGGCGTCAGCGCCGGCGGCATTCCCACCGGCGGCGCGCTGGTGCGCCGGCCGGAGCTGTGGGCTGCCATGGCGATGCAGGTGCCGACGGTCAACGCCACACGGATCGAGTTCAGCGAGAACGGGCCGATCAACGTGCCGGAGTTCGGCAGCGTCGCCACCTCGGACGGCCTGCGCGGCCTGCTGATCGCCGATGCCTACCTGCGGGTTGAGGACGGCGTGCCGTACCCGGCGGTGCTGCTGACCACCGGACGGCGCGACGCGCGGGTGCCGCCGTGGCAGCCGGCGAAGCTGGCCGCCCGCCTGCAGGCGGCCACGGCCTCCGGCCGGCCGGTGCTGCTGCGTGTCGAGGAGCACGGCGGTCACGGCGCCGGCTCGACCCGAGAGCAGGAACATGCCCTGCTCGCCGATGTGCTGGCCTTCCTGTTGCACGCTTTCGAGGGGTCACGATGAGTACGGCTGAGCAGCGGGCCCTGGGGTCTCCAGATCGAAGCCGCCATTCCCGCCGCGCCCCATCCCACCTGGCAGGCGGACATGGCCGAGCTCGGCTGGCTGCCTCCGGACTCACCGGACACCGAGGGACGCCTGATCCGCCGCTTCCCGACGCTCGCCGCGCAGGAGGCCACGACCGCGGCGCGCCTGCTGACCGGCGCGTTGCGTGCGTACGGCCCGGACTTCTCCGACCTCTGGCACCAGGTGATCTCGCCCAGGGTGCACCTGCTCGGGATCGCCCTGCCTGCCGGCGCCTAGCAGACGGCGGATCACGGGACGGGACGCCGCGACCTCTCGGCCGTGAGCCCACATCGCAGCGGTCGGGTCCGTGCGCTGCGCCCCGAAGAAGGAGCATCACTCCAGGTCACGGCAGGTGACCGGGCTCGGCTCGGAGCGCAGGTTTCGGTCGGGACGATCGGGGATGAGTCCGGCGGTCGCGGTCGTGGTAACGCCCTGCGGCGGCGTTTGCCCAGGTCGGGTTGCTCGCTAACGGCGGGATCTGGTGCGGCGCCACCAATGGCTGGTGGCCCGGCGGAACGGCCGGGCCACCAGCCGGGCTGGGTCAGGTGCCCGGGTCGAAGTCGCCGTCCTCGTTCCACTGCCTGACCACCGTGTAGTACACGCCCGCTAGTGCGCGGCACTCGGGGTTGGCGTGCCGGATCTGCACATCACAGGCCCGGTACATGTCCGCCAGCATGAGCCGGTCAAGCCGCAGCTTCCTGTTGTAGTTCCATTTGCCGATCGCCTTGTAGTTGCGATATCCGAAGTCGTGCCGTGCGCACGAGCTGCGCCAGTCGACGCGCTGGTAGGGAGTCAGCCGCAGCACCGGCCGGTCGACGGCCCACGAGCACAGGTCGTTGCTCCAGTCGAAGTCGTAGCCGTCGTACAGGGTGCCGGCGGGGCTGGGATACACCGACAGCCAGGTGTTCCAGCTGGCCGTGGTGTTCTCGGTGAGGGAGGCCAGGGCCCACTCGGTCGTGGGCAGGATCCGTACGGTCTCCACTCCGGAGTGCGGGCCCTCCCCTGCCATGTTCACGGCCGACACCTTGGCCTGGTACCGGCCGGGCGGCAGATACTTCAGGTCGATGGAGAAATTCGCGATCGGGTACTTGGCCCTGGTCCAGCTGGTGCTGCCGTATGGACGGTAGTACAGCCAGTAGAAGACGTGATGGTTGATGGGACCCGGCAGGACCCAGCTCAGGTGGGCGTACCCGATCCGGGAAGACCCGGTGGGAGTGCTGGGCTGTGGGGGCAGCGAGACCCGAGGGCCCCCGGTGACGGCGGCACTGGGCTGGCTTTCCCCCGCGGCGTTGAGGGCGACGATCCGGAAGTCGTAGTTGTAGCCGTTCCACAGGGGATAGGTGATGGTCGCTTCGTTGGACACCGCCGGGTAGTTCAGCCGGTACCAGGTGCCGGTTCCAGCCGATTTGAACTCCACCCAGTAGAAGTCCTCGGTGGAGTTGCGCGTCCACTGCAGTTCGACGCCGTGGTCCCTGCTCGCGATCGTGAGTCCTGTCGGGCGCGAAGGCGGTGAGGATCCGGGGGCCGCCCTGACCACGTTCGTCGGGGAGCTGGCGCCGGTCTGGTTCTCCGCTACGACGCGGAACTCGTACTCGAAGCCGTTCCACAGCGGCTTGGTCACCCGGTACGTGGTGCCGAGGGTCGGGTACGGCAGGTTGTACCAGGTGCTCTTGCCGACGGAACGGAACTGAACCCAGTAGTAGACGGCAGGGTGGTCCAGGCTGTTCACCCAGGCCAGGTCCACGTAGCCGTTGCCCCTCCCGGTGACCGTCAAATTCGACGGTGGCCGGGGCAGTCCGGCCGCAGCCGCCGCCGCGAGCTTCTTGGTGGGGACGGCCGTCGGGTTGAGCATCGCGGCAGGGCTCGCCGCCGCTGCGGCACCTTGGATGGTGACGCGTACGGGGTCGGAAGGAAGCCCGTCTCCGGCGCTGTTGGTTCCTGTGATCCTGAAGTCGTACTGGTGTCCTGCGGTGAAGGGACCCACGTGCGCCGCGGGGCCCGTCGCCGGGTACTCCAGCCGAGTGTCGGCGCTCTGGCCGGCGGTGATGTCACGGTAGCTGACCCAGTAGAACGCGCCATCGATCGGCGTCCAGGCGAGCTTGACGGTGCCGTCCGCCTGAGCCTGCGCCGTCACGCCGGTGACCTTCGCGGGCTTGGGCGGTTGGGGCTTGGCCTGTACCGTGGCGCTCGCCGTACCCTCGCCCGCCTGGTTGATGCCCGAGACCTTGTATTCATAGGTGTGGCCGTTGGCCAGGCCTTCCAACGAGGCCGACAGCACCGAGGTCGGATAGGGCAGGCGGGTGAACCCGCTCTCCCCTGCCGTGATGTCACGCTGGTAGATCCAGTACATCTGCGCGCCGACGGGTGGTGTCCACGTGAGCTTGACCGTGCCTGAGCCTGCTTCGGCCTTCAGCCCGGTCGGCGCGCCGGGCGGGGTGACCTTCGCGGTGGCGGTGACGACCGCGCCGGCGGGGCCTTCGCCGCCGTCGCCGACCGCCGCGACCTTGAACTCGTAGACGTTGCCATCGTGCAGGTCATTCAGCGTGGCGGTGGTCGCGCCGAAGGGCTGGTGGTAGCGGGAGAACTGCTCGTGCCCGAAGGTGACGTCCCTGCGGTAGACCCAGTAGCTCTTGGCTCGCTCAGCAGCGCTCCATGACAGCTTGATCGAGCCGTCGCTCTGCGGGGTGGCCGTCAGGCCGCTCACGGCTGCCGGTGGCGCCAGCCGCACCGTGGCGGTCGCGACCGCGCTCGGCAGGCCTTCGCCACCGTCGTTGGCGGCGGTCACCTTGAACTCGTAGGCGTGGCCGTTGAACAGTTCGGTGAGGGTGGTGGTCTGGCCGCTCACCGGGAAGGGGTGGCGGGTGAAGCCCGTCGCGCCCGAGGTCACGTCCCGTAGGTGGATCCAGTGGTTCACGGCGCCGCCCGGCGGGGCCGTCCAGGCCAGCTTCACAGAACCGTCGGCCAGCGCGGTCGCGCTGAGGTTCTGCGGCGCGGCGGGTGCCTGGAAGGCAACCTTGGCCTGCACGAGGTTGGACGGCGGGCTTTCGCCCACCTGGTTGTAGGCGGTCACCTTGAACTCGTAGGTATGCCCGATCTGGAGGCCGACGATGGTCCCGGTGACGGCGTAGGGGTCGTCGAGCGGGTGTTCGGTGAAAACGGTCTCGCCCTCGGTGACGTCCCTGCGGTACAGGCGGTAGTTCGTTCCGGGCTCGGACATGGTCCAGGCCACCTTGACTTCGCCCGCCTGGCCCGCCGTCGCCGTGAGCCCGGTGGGCGCCGGCGGTACGGCCAGCCGGCCCGTCGCGCTGGCGGGTGTGGAGGCCGGCCCCTCCGTACCGTTCTGGTTGATGGCCCGGATTTGATAGGCGTAGGTGTGGCCGTCCCTGACGAACGGGTCACCGTACTGCGTGGACGTGGCGGGGTTGCCGGTTCTGGTGAAGTGCGTCTGTCCGAGAGTGAGGTTCTTCTTGTACACCCAGTAGTTGAGGTTGGTACCGCTGGGCGCGCTCCAGGTCAAATGGTTGATACCGTCGCTGCCCGCGCGCACCTTGAGGTTGGTGGGAGCGCCCGGCGCCGGGGTCGGGTCCGACACCTTGGGCGGCCAGGCGACCTCCTTGAACCTGGGCCGGTAGATCCGCACGTCCCGGTAGTGGTCCTCGCCGTTCCAGGCGTTGACGTCGTAGGAAAGGAACAGCTCGCCCGGATCGGCCAGCTCGGGATGGTGACGGCCGACGTAGATGAACTGCGATCTGTTGCTGACCTCGGGCTCGGGGGCCTCGTAGAGGTAGGTGGGCCCGGAGAAGGGACCGGTCGGCGAGTTGGCCGCGTAGGCCACGATCCAGCCGCTGAAGACGTCGTTGTTCTCCTGCGTGACCATGACGTACTGGCTGCCGATCTTGCTGACCGACATGCCCTCGCCCACCCCGCTGTGCAACCTGACCGAGTCGGACTCCCTGTCCGACCAGCCGGATCCCGTCCAGTACTGCCAGGGTCCACCCAGTTCGCCTGCCGGAGCGCGGGCCACGTGCGCGAACTTGGCGCCTTCCGCGTACTCGCTGCCGTAGATGTAGCTGAAGCCGTCCTCTTCCAGAAGAGCCGACCCCCAGCCCATGTCGGCGTTGACCGGGAGCATCCGTACCGAGGAAAGTGTCAGGTCGGGCAGCGTGAACGTGGCCAGGGCGGTGCCCTGCCTGGCGAATCCCAGGGGCGGGTTGTCCTCGGTCTTGATGTACCGGCCGTAGATGACCTTGAGCTGGTTTCCCTCGACGGTGCCGTCGCCGACCCAGAAGAAGTCGTCGGCGTGTTCTGGGGTGTCCACCAGCGCGGTGGGCGCCTGGGCGGTCCCGCCGTGCAGGGTGGGGCCGAGCGTCGTGCCGCTCTGCACGACCATTGAGTTGTTGATGAACGGGGCGTCGCGCGGGCGGGAGAAGTCGGCGTTCACCTCCCCCAGGAAGGTGTCCGCGTAGATCCAGGCGATTCGCCCGTCAGGCAGCGGGATGGTGACGGTGGCGTCGCCGCCGGTCCAGTGCCCGCCCTGGTTGCCGTAGGCGCCCCACATCACGGCCATGTCGGTTGCCGGGATCGTGGCGGCGGCCACCTGGGTGTTCGCGGAGGCCGGCGCGGGTGCCACCACCGGCGCCAGGAGAAGGGCCGTGGACAGGAAGGTCGCTAGTAATCGTCGAATTCTGGGCATGGGGCAGCTCCGGATGGCGTGAATCGGGGGGTACCAGAGGAGGTGAGCGGATCTGAACCAGAGGCTAAGGGATCTTTCCCGTTGACGAGAAGACCTTTGTTCTGTTTTCTCAGGATGTCCGGACAAAACGCCCGTCGTTGACCTTCTCCTCGGGTGAAGCGGCCGGTTCATCGGCACCGGCTGGGGTGAGGAGGAGTGGTGCGACTGCTGGCGGCCGGCCGCGGTGGACGGCGAGCCCGGATACCGGTTCTACGACCCGGCGCAGCTGGAGCGGGCCCGGTTGATCGCCTGGCTTCGGCGGCTGGGCATGTCGTTGGCGCGGATCCGGTGGATCGTGGTCTTGGCCACGACGCGGGTCTCGTCGGCGATCTCCTTGCGCCGTTCGGCGTCGTCCGGAACCGACCGTACGGCCCAGTGCTTCTTGGCCTGGCACGGCCAGATCGTGCATCCGGGCGCAGGGCGTGGCCGGCCATCCCAAGAGCGCATCTGGTGCTGCGCTATATGGATAGCCGACGCCATGGAACCCTCATATGCTCCACTCCCAGGTAACAGCAGCGAACAACACGAAAGCTCCCGGTCTCCAAACATTCAGCCGCTCACCGCTTCGGGTCGTCAGGCGCCGCTCACCCGGGAAGGAGTCTGTGACGAGACCGATCGTGGAAGTGCGCGCAGTAGTGCGGCACCCGTTGTAGTCATATTGCTCTCATCGCCCGGGCCGGCCAATTGAATTCTGAGCACACCAGAATGGCTCACGCCGTAATCAGTGCGGGGGTCCATGTGCCGACCTGAACGAAACGGCCGATTCACCGCACGTCCTCCGAGACGGGCGGTGAGTCGAAAACAAACGGCCGCCACCTTCTTGATGCAAGTATTCCGTTTCTGGAAGGAATAGTTCGATGATCAACCCGTTCCGCATTGACATCCCGCAGGACGAGCTGGATGACCTACGAGACCGGCTCGCCCGTACCCGCTGGAGTGCCGAGATCGGTGGCCAGGGTTGGAGCCGCGGCGTCCCGACCGGCTACCTGCGGCAGCTCGCCGCCTACTGGGCCGACGGCTACGACTGGCGCAAGCACGAGGCCAGGCTGAACGACCTGCCCCAGTTCACCACCGATATCGATGGACAAACCATCCACTTCGCGCATATTCGCTCTCTTGAGGCCGAGGCCACCCCGCTGATGCTCATCCACGGCTGGCCCGGCTCGATCGCCGAGTTCCTGGACGTCATCGGCCCCCTGACCGACCCGCGGTCCTACGGCGGCGCCCCTGACGACGCGTTCCACCTGGTGATCCCCTCTTTGCCCGGGTTCGGCTTCTCCAGCCCGACGTGCGATGCGGGCTGGACGCACGGCCGCATCGCCGGCGCTTTCACCGAGCTGATGCACCGGCTCGGCTACTCCCGCTACGGCGTGCAGGGCGGCGATGTCGGCGCCTTCGTCGCCCCGGCCATGGGCCGCCAAGATTCCGAGCATGTACTCGGCGTGCACGTCAACGCCCTGGTCACCTTCCCGATCGGGGCCGACGGTGAGATGGAAGGCCTGACCGAGTCCGAACAGGAGCGGCTGGCGCGCCTGGAGCACTGGCAGCAGGAACAGAGCGGCTACGACAAGCTCCAAGGCACCCGCCCGCAGACCCTGGGACACGGCCTGAACGACTCCCCAGCCGGTCAGCTCGCCTGGATCGTCGAGAAGTTCAAGGAATGGACCGACAGCGCCGCCGACCTACCTGAAGACGCCGTCAACCGCGACGCCATCCTCACCGACGTCAGCATCTACTGGTTCACACAGACCGGCGCCTCCTCGGCCCACCACTACTACGAGGCCCACCACGACCCCTCGGCCTGGGCGCCACGCGAACCCGGTACCGTGCCCACCGGCGTGGCGGTCTCCCTCACCCAGGACATCGCCATCCGTCGCTTCGCAGAACGCGATCACAATGTCGTGCACTGGACCGAATTCGAGCGCGGTGGACATTTCCTGGCCATGGAACAGCCCGGCCCGTTCGTCGCCGACGTGCGTGAGTTCTTCCGCTCCGTGCGCTGATCGTCCGTACCGCCGCCTCACACCGGTGGCGGCGGTCCGCGAGAACTCCGGGCCATCCGATCTCAGATGATGTCTTCATCGTTGATCTACGGGCTGCGCACAGAGACAAGCATTCCGCCAGGCAGGCAGCTCTTGCCCGTGGGGGTGCTGGTGTAGGGATGCTCCTCCATCGCCGGCGGGACCTTGGCGCCGTCGATGGAGATGCCGAGTGCGACCACGCAGGTGGCCTCGCCAGAGTGCACCCGTCCGCCGTGAACGCGACCAAGTCCAGGGCTTCGATGCTCCGGTGACCGCGGATCAGGGCGGCGAGCTGGGCGTGGTGACGATCTGCCGGGCGTGGGCGTGCAGGATGTGCAGGGCGTCCATCGTGATCTTGAGGCCCGCTTCGGGCACCAAGGGCGTGAACACGGGATCGCAGGTGGCAGTGTCGAAGGCGTCGCCGTCCAGGCGGGACGAGTAGCCGTCCCAGGGTGCTGGCGGCCGGCCGTATGGTGCCGGGTAGGCCAGCTCGGGCGCGCAGGTCTCGCTCGTATCCGGCGATGAACCGGGTGATCTTCGTCAGGGAGGTGGCTCCGCCAATCGACTGGCTCGGACAATCGACGATCATTGGGGTCGTCGATTGTCATCTGCAGCCCTGATTGCGCGGCGAGGTCAGGCGTGAGGCCTCACCGTGACCCGTAAAGGGTGCTGGAGGGCGATCGGCCATATGTCTCCCTGTAGAGGCAGGCAAAGCGGCCCAGATGCGTGAAACCCCAACGCAGGGCCACTTCGGTGACAGTGGTCCGAGTACCTGTCTGGGCGATGCGCACCAGGTCGGCATGGGCGTGCGCCAGTCGCACCTGGCGCAGGTAGGCGAGAGGCGTAGTTTGCAGGTGATTGCGAAAATCGCGTTGCAGGGTGCGGACGCTCACCCTGGCCGCAGTGGCGATGTCTCCTAGAGTGATCGATTCAGCGGCGTGTTCTTCGCAGAAGCGGCGCGCGCGTCGAAGTGCTGCGGGGGTCGCTGGGGCACTGGGGTCACCGATGTCGGCAGAGTAGGTATGGGGCTGTGAGCCGACCAGAGTATGCAGCAAAAACTGCTCGAAATGGTGTTCGGCGAGAGATGAAGCCGCAAAGGGAAACGATTGGCCTGCCGCAGCCGGGCGGGAAAGTGCGGTGAGTACTCGACCCAGGGGGCTCTCATCGATGACTTGCGGCTCGAAGTACATATCCTTTTTCGAGGCATCACCGAGCTGATCCTCAAGGACCCTATCGATGAGCACCTCAGGAATCTGGATGATCACGACATCGTGATCGACGCTCCAGTTCATGTCGATGCGCTGCCGAGGGCCGATGATGGTAAGCGGTGCAGCGACATCCTGGCCCCCGACCATTAGTCGTCCACCACCGATCAGCGGCACATGAATGTTGTAGTACTCGGGCAGCTCTGGTACTTCGACACGGATTTCTGCCCCGTACGCCAGTGTGTGCAAGACGATGTTCCCGCGGTGTAAAAGCCTGTACCGGCCACCGTCTGGATGAGTTCTGATGACCTTGAGGCCGTGCGGCGAGAAGTTCTGCGAGACCTGCACCCGCATTTCCTCTACGTCGCCTCTGAACATCGAGCCGTGCGCGGATGAACCCGGAAGGCTTACCAAGCTCCGTGATCTCACTTCATTGACCCCTTTTCATCCTCCGGCGGCGGGTGCTGATCACGGCATGATCGCGGGTCCGGTGTTCGCCTGATGACGTAGCAGAGCCCCTGGTAGACGGGT
>NZ_BAAATE010000070.1:0-10483 GCF_039533245.1 Nonomuraea recticatena
CGTCGACCCGCCGCCGCCCACCACCCTGCGGGCGCGTCGGCGCCGGCGGAACCACCCGCAGGAACAACTCCCACAACTCATCAGGCGCCAGCCGGCACAGGAACGCATCCACGAACGAACCAACGATCAATCCCCAAATGAGTCACGGTCTTAGACGTCACCGACGGTGTCGGTTGAAGCGGAACAAGCTCAGGTCTGTCCTGGGCGTGGGGAGCGCTTGAGAGTGATCGGCGCTGTGTTGCAAGCGGCAGCTTGTGCGTCAACGCAAGCGAGGTGGGAAAGCTTAAGGGTAGCCCGATGAGGGAGTTTTGGGCATCCAAGACCCGGCAGCGGCTTCATTTGGACGAATGGGTTGAGCTGATTGTTGGCCTTCCAGGCCTCCGCACCACACAGCAAGAGGAAACTGGGATGGCTGTCCAGGACATCACATTCAACGCCATGACAGCCGAAGAGCTGTTGGCCATCATGACGCACCCGGAGACCTCTCCGTCCGATCGGGACCGTATCCGCGAACGCCTCGTGCAGATGTACAGCTGCCTGGCCAAAACGATCGCCCGTCGCTATCGCAATCGCGGTGAGCCTGTAGACGATCTTGTCCAAGTCGCCTATCTCGGTTTGATGAAGGCCATCAACGGTTACGACGCCAGTCTCGGCCACAACTTCAAAGGGTATGCGGCCATATCGATGACAGGAGAGGTCAAGCGGCACTTCCGCGACCGCACCTGGGCCCTCAGGGTGCCGCGTGTCTACCAGGAACGCCGCGTGGAACTCAACCAGCTCGTCTTCGACCTGGCCCAGTCCTTGCAGCACTCACCCACTGTCACCGAGCTGGCCACGCGCATGCACCTGACGGAGGAGGAGGTGCTCCTGACCCTCGACGTGGCCGCCGCCTACAGCACGTACTCCTTGGACGCTCGCCTGGTCAGCGATGAGGACGAGTGTCTCGGCGACCTCATTCCCGACCAGGACGACAGCCTCGAGACCTTCATCGACGTCCAGGCCGTCAAACCCCTCATCGACGCCCTGCCGCCGCGGGAGAAGAACATCCTGCTGCTGCGCTTTTACGGCAACCTGACTCAGGCGGAGATCGCCGACGAGGTAGGCATCTCCCGGATGCATGTTTCTCGAATCCTGCGCGCGGTACTGAAGAGACTACGGGCCAGCCTCGAGGCGGAGGCCCCGCTCGCCCGCGGGTGAAGGACTGCGGCCCTATGGCCGTACTAGGCAGGCAACTGCGATAGTCGCTTTCCCGGCAGCTGAGACATCCCTGGACCTGGGTGGGCGCTGCTGGCGGCGGCTGAGATGGCAGTGGTGCTGCGGTGGTAAAGAGCCCGCCATGGACGGCGCGGCGGTATCGGCCGAATGTGGCATGGGCCGATAGGACGGTACAAGCGGTGGCAATCACGATCAATGCAGGGGAGCCATGATTTTGCGCAGCAAACCGGGTGAACAAGGCCTGGCGGCCGACGAGTACGGCGCCCGCGGTGGTCTGCACATCGCCGTCACGGCGTCTGAGGGCGCTTCTGCACTGCGGCCGGCCTGACCATCTGATCGGGCTGGTCGCCGCCTGCCCTTCCCCTGTCCTACCCAGGGCCGGGCGGCAGGTCGAGTATCGCTGAGGTCAGCCAGGCCGACCATCACGCTAAACAGGCTCGACGTCAGGGCAAGCGACTCATCGCTCTTCGCCCGGGCCGTTTGCCTTCGTGCCGTTAGGGGCAGCAGCTGCTCCTACCTCGAGCCGTCTTCATTCCGAGGAACAGGACCACAGCCATGAGCACATCAACCGGCGACGATGTCATCGCCGTCCTCAGTCACGACCACCGCGAGGTCGAGCAGATGTTCACCGAACTGGAACAGCTCGGCACGGCCGACGTCGAGCGGCGCCAGAACCTGACTGAGAAGGTCATCATCGAGTTGGTGCGCCACTCGGTCGCCGAGGAGGCCTACCTGTATCCGGCCGTCCGCGATCTTCTTCCCGACGGCAACCAGTTGGCGGATCGTGAAATCGCCGAGCACGCCCAAGCGGAAGAGACGATGAAGCAGCTGGAGCGAAGCGACGCCGGCGAGGCGGGGCATGCCGAGCTGCTGGCTCGTCTGATGGCCGAGATCCGCGATCACATCGCGGAGGAAGAGGGCGAACTGTTCCCGCGGCTGCGTGACGCGGCCAGCGCAGAGCAGCTGGCCGAGCTGGGCCGCAAGGTGGAGGCGATCAAGAAGATCGCCCCGACCAGGCCGCACCCGACCGCGCCCGACACGCCACCGGGCAACAAGCTGATGGGACCGGCCACCGGATTGATAGACCGGATGCGTGACGCGCTCAGCGGCCGGGGCAAAGACTGATTGGTCGCAGAGTGGCTCAGGCGGGAGACCTCGAACGGGCCAAGGCGCTCGCCGTCCCGGGCGAGCGCCTTGCCGCTCACGCTCAGCCCAGATACCCGAAGATTGTCCGTCTTCACGGGTAGTCACCCACCATGAGGATCTTCGCCGCTCTACTCATGTTCCTGGCCGCGGAGTGCGCCCTTGACGTTGGTCCTCCCGCCCGTACGGTGGAACGGTTCGCAGCCGCGACGGCCGCACAACAGGGCGAGGCTGCCTGCGCGCTGCTGACACCCAAGGCCGCGCAGAAACTGCCCGACCAAGGTCAGACCTGCGCGCTGGCACTCGAGGAGCTGGGACTACGCGTTGGCGCGGTGGAGTCGGTCGCCGTGTGGGGCGACGAGGCGCAAGTACGTCTGAACGGCGACACGATGTTCCTGCAGCGCTTCGAGGAAGGCTGGCGCATCAGAGCCGCGGGATGCACGCCAACGGGCGAGGACCAGCCGTACGACTGTGAGGTGGAAGACTGCTGCGCACGGTCTTCATCCTGACGATGTCCGTCATCGTCGTGGGGTTGAGCTGGTTCTTCGCGGTGGGGTTGATGCACCGATGAAGCGTCTCCTCAAGGAGAATTCGCTGTCGCTGTTCTTCCTGCTGATCTTTGTGCTCGCGCTGGTCGGCCAGGCGTTCGCGGGGCAAGCCGACTACAACGATCGGCAGCTGGTGGACGGCGGGCAGCCGATCTCGGTGGTGGAGTATGTCGCGACGTCGGACTTCGCGGTGAACGTTGCGGAGAACTGGCAGTCGGAATACCTGCAGTTCCTGCCGTTCGTTCTGGCCACGGTGTGGCTGGTGCAACGCGGCTCACCCGAATCCAAGGATCGGCAAGGAGGGCGGCGAGCCTGATGTGGATCAGATGGTGGACAGGCACGCCGCGCCTTCGCCGGGCTGGGCCGCAGCTGACGGATGACGCAGGGCGGTGTTCAGCAATTCGCTCGGCTGGGTGATGGGCATCGTCTTCGTGCTCTCCTGGCTGGCCCAGTCGGTCGCAGGCCTGGCCGCCAACAACGGCCAGCGGCTGTCCGAGTTGCGCGACGCGCAAGACTGGGGCGCCTACATCATGAGCGCCGAGTTCTGGAACAGGACGCTGCAGAACTGGCAGTCGGAGTTCCTCGCCGTCGCCTCGATGGTGGTCCTGTCGATCCACCTGCGCCAGCGCGGCTCGCCGGAGCCGGTCGGCGCCTCCCACCAGGCGACGGGAGTGGAGGGCTGACGCCGCTCATGCCGGCTGCCATGGCTTACAAGGGGATACAGCATAAGCCTTTTGCCTGCAGCCTTTGACTGGATCTGACCACGGTTTGCGGAATTCGTACCAGGGCAGCCACATCGAATCTCATCGGTATCTCTGGTCAGAGGAATCAGTCGTGACAGAACGAACGCAGAGCTCCGCTCAGCAGCCAAAGGCACACGAGAGGCCACCTTTCCGCAAACCTGGTTTCAGCCGGGCCTACTCCTTCGCGCTGGTGACGGGTGCTTTCTTCCTCATCTCGTGGTGCGGACAGTTCATCTTCCAAGCCATCTCTTTCGGCAACGAGCAGGCGGAACACGGTCAGAGTTTCGACTGGGCGGAGTATCTGCCGCAGTTCATGGCTTCCACTCTGGAAAACTGGCAGTCGGAGTTCCTACAGCTCATCTGGCAGGCCGCCGGTCTCGCAATGCTGTACTTCTGGGGTTCGTCGCAGTCCAAGGAGAGCGATGAGCGTATCGAGGCCAAGCTCGACGCGCTCCTCAGCGAGCGGGGCATCGACCCGGCCAGCCTGTCGCGAAACACCTGACTCAGGCAGCGACATCGCGTGCTCGACCATCCGTTTGACATGCGCTCGGGGGGGAAACAAAGTCATGGTTCATTCGCGTGCGCCAGTACTCCAAGCGCTCATGGCCCTACCACCGCAGCGGCCAACAGCCCTTCGCATCTCCAGAGCACAAGCAGAAGAATGGCCGACGTGGTGGACGCCGAGCACGAGCTACGCCAGATCATCGGCACGTCTTTCGCGCTGGAACTCGACTCCACCGTAGCCCCGACGAGGTGTCCCTACGGCCAGGCTTGCAACGCCTGGCCGTCGCCGTGTCCGCACTTGATGCGGTATCCGGCTTTGAGGAGCGCGGCCTCGTAGTGCGCAAGCTGCTGCTCGGCGTCTTCAGGCCAGTCGACACACCGGATCAGAAAGGGCGCGTCGTCGTATCCGCCTTCCACGAGGAAGCCGCCGTGCCGGTCGCTGAACTCTCGTAGACCCGCCTTGCGCAACACCGTTCGGATGGTCTCGGCGTCACGATCGCGCACCGTCGCAAGCGCACGACCGTCCATGCCGTAGCCGAACATGGGCTCATCGTCTCTTACCGTCACCACCGTCTCCACCTCCCACGTTTCATGATCGCCGGTCTCACCGGTATGGCCGCGACAGGTCTCCGGAAGTCTCCTCGAGTGCGTGGTCGACCGAGTCATACATCTTGATCGGCAGGTCGGCTGGGCTGGACAGCTCCCGCATCATCTCGGCCAGCCGTCGCAGCTCGGGCGGAGGGCTGGCGATCGCCAGGCTCCCACCACTCGCGGCCAGGATGTCGTCGGTGCTCTCCAGCGTCCGCCACCCGCACACGTCGCAAAAGCGCAAACGGGCAGCGTCCACGACCAGGTTGCGAACGCCTCGGCCCGGCAGCGGCAGCAGCACCGCGTCCAGTAGCGCGAGGTTGCTGACATCGAGTTCGCCGTCCAGCGTGACCACGGCGGTGTCCCGCTCTACGGCGGTCAGCTTCACGGAAAGGTTCATCGCCTGCCTCCGCCAGAGCGAACGGCTGCAGTGATAAGCATGAGACGCGCACCTCCACATACATGCGAAGAGGACGGCCGCGTCTCTGGACCACGGCCACTCGTACCCGTCACCGCCGTCTCAAACATCTCCTGCCACATGTCAGAGTGGAAGAGCCACCGAGGGCATTTCGCACTCGTCGCTCCGACGTCTCGTCACCGGTGCCCGGTGAGACACTGTGTGGTGGAGGCCGAGAGCAGCTCGACCGGTGGTGCTGGGACTCTGGAGCATGCCCTTCGTCTCGAAAGAGCGGGAGGCCATGGTCAGCGCCAGGTGAGTGGATAGGCGCGGTCCGTCTCATCCAGGAAGCGGTCGATGTCCCGCATGGCGAGAGGGGCGGGCATGGGTTGCCTGGACGGCAGAGCCGCGTAAGCCGGCTGGTAGCGCAGAGAGCTTCCGACGTCGAGAGGATAGGCGCGGATGTCGACCCCCACGATCTCGCCTTCCTCTCGAGCGTACTTTTCGATCAGCTCCTGCCAGCGCTCGACCGGTACGACTCCCGGTGACCACAGCCCCTGAGAGAACAAGTTGAGATTGATCTTGTCGTAGGGCTCGCCTTCGTCGAGATACCGTGCGAGCTCTTCGTAGTCGGGCTCCATGTTGAACCGCATCCAGAATGGCACGGCTCCAAGGCGCAGGATCCAGTGGGGATCCCACTGCACATAACTCTCGACGACCAGCCGGGTGGCGGGAAGCCCGCGGCGGTAGTACCACCAGCGGTACAGGTCGGCCGTAAACCGGCTCAGGTCCTGCGGCTCGGAAACGGCGAGCCGGCGCAGGCAGTAGCCGTACCGCTCGGTAACCTGCTCCAGGTCGGGCAGGAGCGCGGGATGGAAGCCCCACTCCGCCTCGGGACGGCGTGCGTCAGGCGTCGGCGGCTCCCAGCGACGCCACGGCGAGTCCTGTTCGGCCAGATAGCGGGCCACGCGGTCGCCGCTGTCGAAGTACTCCTCCTCCGGCAGCCCACCCAGGCAGCCGAACTGGAAGTAGGCCCGTTCGCCCACCTCGGTGGAGCCCCATCGCCTGGCGCAGTCGAGCACGATGACGCTGGCGCCGGGGGCGAGCCGTTCTGCCAAGAACCGTTCGTAGACCCGGCCCAGTGTCAAACGCTTCAGCCGGATGTAGGCCATCGCCTCGATCATGGGCCGATCCTGTGCCGGGTCATGCATGTGATAGACGGCCAGCTCGGGATTGTTCCTGGCAATCAGCCGCGCGGTGGGTGCCAGCGCCTGCATGGCGCCCGCCGGATCGTCGGGGTGGCTGGTGGCATCGCGCAGTCCGACCAGGGTCGTCTGCGGCAGGAATGGCGCCCGCAGCGCGGCGGCCAGGTGTACAGCCCCTCCGCTGGCCGAGCCGATCACCACGGCGGGATGGGGGCCGGGACCGTACTGGTCGACGACCCACTGGGCGAGATCCTCACCGCGGATCTGACGCGCTCGATCCAGGGGGATGGCCTGAGCCGCGCCCATCCCGGTGAAGATCCGTCGCCGGACGCTGTGCGGCGGGGCGGAGGCCAGGGCGGCCAGCCGTGCCGAACCCGGGCCTACCGACATGCCGCGGTGGTCCTTGCCGCGAAGAAAGCGGCCCAGAGCCCGAACCGTGTTGACGCTGGAGTCGAAGTCGACCTGGACACGGCCCGCACGTACATGGCGCATAGGGAAACCTTTCTGCTCAGATGACGGACTGGACGATGCGGGCCAGTTCCGCCGGAGCGCTGTAGTTAAGGGTGTGGCCGGCCCCGGGCACCTCGGCCAGGCGCCCGTGCGGCAGCAGGTCCGCGACCTCCCTCGCCCAAGCATGGGAGACGATGGGGTCCTTGGCGCCGCGGGCCACGACCGCACGGGTGTGGACGTGACCCAGCTTGCGCTCGATCGGGTCGCGGAGGAGAGCGCCGAACGTCCCGAACAGCCTGCGCGGCCCGCAGTCGAGGTAGTCGCGGGCGAGGGTCAGCGCCAGACTCGGCCGTTCCCTCGGGCCGTCCGCCAGCCACCGTACGGCCTGCGCCAACGGTGATCGCGCGCGCCTGTCCATGGTCGGCCCGTTGAGCACCACGGGCCCGAGCAGCTCCGGAGCGTGCACGGCCAGGTCCACGACCACCTGGCAGCCGCTGGAGTTGGCCACGAGCGGTGCACACGCGCGTCCAGTGGCGCGCAGCCACCCCGCCAGCGCCAAGGACAGTCCACGCACGTCCAGCACGCGGTCCGGGCCTGTACTGCGGCCGAACCCTGGCAAATCAACGGCGATCACCTGATGCGCGGGAGCGAGCCGCCGGGCCAGCGGCAGGAAGTACCGATGGGAGCAGCCCAGGCCGTGGACGCACACAAGGGCGGGAGCGGACGCCGGGCCCAACACCGCCGCATGCAGCCGCATCCCCGCCACGGGGGTGAACTCCCGCGCCTGCCAGCCCGTCAACGCAGCACGCGCCGCGCGCCGACGATCAGTCCGATCATTGCAGCCGCGGTGGCCGTTCGGCGCACTGCGGTCTTGCGCCTGCCGTGCCATCCGCCCTCAACCGAGCCCAATCCTGGAGCAGGCTCGTAGAGATTGCCCGATGTGGCCGGCGCCGGCTCCTTCCTCGACAGGTGTGCGCGGTCCACCTGTACGGCCATCATCCGCTCGGTCAGCCCGGGAGCGAGTTTGGACTGTTTCACGAGGTTGCGTCCCATGGTGCCGACAACCACCTCTCTGCGCGGCGACCGTACGAGATTGACGATCGCGCGGGCGACCCGCTCCGGCGGGTACACCGGTGGCATTGCCAGGGGCTTGCGGCCGGTCTGGTTGGCCGCGTGCTGGAACAGCGGTGTGTCGATGGTGGCCGGCAGCACCGTGCACACCTTGATCTTCCGCGCGCCCTCCAGCCGCAACTCCTGTCGCAGGCTCGCGCTGAGCGCCCTGATCGCGTACTTCGACATGCCGTAGGCATGGGTGTACGGCTGGGACACCACGCCCACGATCGAGGAGACGTTCACGAGCACCCCTCTGCCCTGGTCACGCAGATAGGGCAGCGCCGCCCGTGCGCCGTGGACGTAGCCCATGACGTTGACGTCGAGCACACGGCGAAAATCCTCCAGCGGCACCTCGCTGAACGGGCCGAATACGGTGACGGCCGCGCAGTTGACCCACACGTCGATACGGCCGAACCGCTCCACCGCGCGCCGCGCCAGTTCCTCGACGGCCTGGACGTCCGTCACATCTGTGGGGACCGCCAGCGCCTGTCCGCCGAGCCGCTCGCACTCCTTGGCCGTCTCCTCCAGGGCGTCAGCCCGCCTGGCTGCCAGCACCACAGCGGCCCCCTTGGCGGCGAAGGCTCGCGCGGTGGCTCTGCCGATGCCACCAGACGCCCCTGTGACTACGACTACCTTGTCCTTGACCTTCATGAATACCGGACCTACCCAACGGCCACCAGCTAAACAATGAAGCAGTCCGGCCTCGCCAGGGAATACGGGAGGGTGCCAGCCCCTACCGTGGCCCCGGCCACTCAGAGGTGACCGGCGGCGTTCAGTTCTCCAGCGGCCGGATGGGCGAGGCGGCTTGGCGGTCTCCGCGCCACTCGCACATCAAGAAGGTGGCGTCGTCGATGAGCGCTCCGTCATGGTGGTCCAGCACCGCGTGGATGAGGCGGCGCAACATTTCGGGGGCGGCGAGGCCGTCGGCCTGGTGACGGATGACGAAGTCGACGAAGCGGTCGCGTCCGAACTCGTGTCCTTCGGCGTCGCGGGCTTCGATGACGCCGTCGATGTAGAGCAGCAGCCGGTCACTGGGTTGGAGTTGCTCGCGGCGTCTAGGTCAGCCCTGAGCACCCGCCGCTGGGCGGTGCTGAGTTTGCGGGCCGGATACGGCGGCACGTCCCGGACGGTCTGGGGAAAGGCGCCTTCGCCGTCTGTCAGGCGCTTTCCCTGTCCTCGAGGCATCCCAAGGCCGAGTTGAGCGCGCGTCTGCGAGCGTTCAGCAGCCGCACGGGCTCAAGGCCACCGTCACCCAACGGCTGGTCCGTGGGCGCCTGATCACGGTGCACTTCGTAACTTCCCGGACCTGGTCGATCCCACCGGACGAGGTTACCTTTTGGCGCGTTCTAGGCTGCCCGCTGCTCGTGGCCGAGCCCGGACTGCTGCAGCTGGCGGGCCAGCGCATGATCGATCTCAAGCTGCGTGCCTACGCCGATCCCGGCGCCTCCTCGTGTGGCGTGGTCGGTGATGACCTCGAACGGCCTCGCCCGAGATGCTGGCCTTGCTGATCGACGAGCTCCTGGCTACGGATGGCGCGCCGCCTGACGCCATCGCGGTCATTGCCTCGGTAGTGTCCAGCCTCTAGCTAGGTCAACCGGGATACGGCGCACGGAATGATCGGCCAGCTCGGCATGTGCCCGCTGCTGGTGGCCGGGGTGCAGGACAAGTTGGTCACCACGACCATCGTCGACGACGTGGTCGCTCGCCGCCTCGATTGGGCGCATCGTACCTTCCCTTCGGTCGGGCACCTGCTGCCCTATCGAAGACGCGCGACTATGTCGCGACGGTCGTTAACTGGCTGGATTGATGTAGCCAAGCGACGATGAGGCGGCAGTGTTCTTCACTTCCTTCCAGCTGCGGTTCTTGCGCCACGCCGTGGACGCCGTCGTGATTCCGCGTTCAGGCGCACGTCGTCACAGTCCTCCATGAAGGGCTCCTCGGTGAATCGAGGGCGGGAGAGGAGTGCAGCGGGACTGTTTCTCGAGAGCTTTGCCTGACCGAGACGAAGGCGGCTGCTGCCGTACGGTCGTGAGGGTAGGCGGGTGGCATGGACAGCGAGATGCGGGACGAACCTGTCAACGCGCCTGATCGGTGCGGCTGGTGTGGCACGGTCATCCCGCCCGGGACGGGGGTCCACGGCATCGCCACGGATTCTTGGGTGACGGACGACAGTGACGCGCAAGACGACGGTCAGCGTTTCTTGACCAGTTGCGGCTACGAGCACCTGGTCGCTCTCCGAGAGCACTACCGACGTCGTCCGTTCCTTGATGAGGAACTGTGGGCAGGGAAGATCGCCAGCGCCTTCGAGAGGCATGACGTGCTCACTGTCGAAGATCTGGAGCGGGTCACCGGGTTGAGCCGGGAACAGATCCAGCGCTGTGTGGCGTGGCTCGAGACGCAGCTCCACCGGCTGCAGTGAGGAGCGGTGAGGTCGCCCGCAGGCCTCCGTTACCTGGTACGCGGAGGCCCGGGGAAGTGTTAGCGGTCCAGGCGCAGGCTGCCCACGGGGTGCGGCCCTTCGGTCTCCAGCCGGTACTCCTCGCCTGACTTGGCGCGGTTCTCCTCGATCACCCGCTC
>NZ_BAAATE010000071.1:0-9921 GCF_039533245.1 Nonomuraea recticatena
TCGTCGCTGACCTCCCACGGCTTCGCCCGCGCCACCCGTACTCCTCTCACGACCGCTACAGCGAGAGATCAAAGCACACCGGAGATCATTCTGTTAGGCGCTATTATAGGGATGATGCGCTCGCGGTCGCTCTTGGAGGGGGTGACGACCAGCAGGGCCACGACTTCGCCGTTGAGGCGCTGGTACTGACGGATGCTGAGGTGGCTCAGCTCGCTGAGCTCCTCGACACGGAGGCCCGCCAGGCGCAGCGTCTCGATGACGGCCCACTGCCAGAAAGCCAGGTTCTCAGCGCGTCTTTTCGCGGCGTTGTCCCGATCATGTCGTCGATGGCGAATGCGGCAGCAGCGGAAAGGACATGCTCCATGACACGAGTGACAACGCCGCCCGCGAACTGGAACAGAGGTAGGTTGCCGAAGCCGCGATCCGCAGAGAAGGCACCCATCGTCCTGCTCGTTATCCCAACTGTCGCGATGAGGCAGAGCGCCTGGTGAAAGGTCAGGACCGCCTGCCCCGCCCCGGTATGCGGCACAATCCGCTTCGCTCGTCCCCTCCGGGCGTAGGGTCAGGAATCATAATCGCGCTCAGCGGCGTGCGTGCTTCGACCAGCAGCCCGATGAGTGCAAGCCGGCGCGACCTGGTGGAGGAGGTCGTGGTGAGCGCACCGAGGCGGCCGGCGATGCGCAGGACGATGGCACCGCGGCCGATGACCGGCCGGAGAATGGAACGCCGGGCAGGACTTACTGTTCATGGCCGGCGACAACTGAATCGAGGTCCTCGCCCTGTTGCTGCCAGACGCTGTCACCGCCGAGGTAGGTGACCACGGGTTCCAGGAGTGCGGAGATGTCGCGGGTCGGATCTCCCCGGACGACCAGGAAGTCGGCATCGTGGCCGGGCTTGATGCGGCCCTTCCTTCCTGCCAGGCCACATACGTCGGCGGCGACCGAGGTGGCGGCAGTAAGGGCTGCCTCCACCGGCCACCCGGACCTCACGTACTCCTCGAGCGTCAGCGGGAGCAGGCCGTGCGGCTTCGCTGGCCCGATGCCGCCGTCTGATCCGGCCACCATGCGTACGCCGCCCGCTCGCAGCGCACTGGCGATCTCCTGGAGGGCTGCCTCGGTGATGCCGGCCCGCGCCGCCACGGCCAGGATCTCGGGCGGAACCATAACGCCTGGATCGGATCCCAGCGTCGCGCAGACGGCGATCTTCGACTCGGCCAGGGCGATGAGCAATTCGTCGTCGATGTGGACGCCGCCGGATGTCAGACAGGTGCAGTGCTCGATGCCGTCCACGCCCGCCTCCAGCGCCAGGCGTACCGCCTCCAGCGCGTGCGCATGCGCGGTGATCGGCAGGCCGAGCCGGTGCGCCTCGGCCACCGCCTCTCGCAGCTCCTCCCCAGTGAACTGCGCCCTCGTGGTGTCGGTTCCCGGTGTGAGCACCCCCCCGCTGGCCATGATCTTGATGACGTCCGCGCCGAGGTCCGCCCTCCGCCTGATCGCCTCCCGCAACTCCGTCAGCCCGCGCACCTGGCCGCCGAGCGGCCAGCAGTGCCCGCCCACGCTCGTGATCGGCGTTCCTGACGCCACAACTGTCGGCAGCCCTGGCGTGGGCCGGTTCCTCCACCTCAGCACGGCATCCTGCTGATCGCCCAGGTCACGTACCGTGGTGACGCCGGCCGCGAGGTGCGTGCGGAGCGACGCCTCGATCGTGGCCTCCAGCCGATCCGTGGAGCTGTCGGCGAGCCGGTCGAGCGCGCCAGGGCCGCTGTCCGCGCACAAGTGCACGTGCGCGTCGATCAGGCCGGGAAGCAGGGTGCCGTCGTGCCGCCGCGTCGGCCACCCGTCCGGTGCCTGCGTGCCCGACGCCACTTCGGCGATCCGGCCGTCTTCCACCAGCACCACCGCCGGACCGTCGAACATACGCTCGCCGTCGAACAACCCGCTCACCTGTACGGCGGTCCTGCTCATCGAGATCATGAAGTCCTTCCACAACGCTTGGAGAATGGCACGAAGCCGCTCCGCTGCTGGCGAGCCCGGAGGAGGCCAGGAGCTGATGCGCCTCGATCATGTACTTGGTCGTCAGCGAGTGCCGGACGATGCATCGCCGGGACGAGCGCATCGCGCAACCCGCGCGCACGGGGCGTCAGTCAAGTCGATGCCCGTCGGTTGAGGAGACCGTTCGGCACAGCGCTCGTTCATGTCGACGGGCCGGAGGGATGTCCCCGGCCGGCTGCCACGCGAACAACTGTCCAGTCAGGCTCCCCGCCATGACCGTAGCCCTGCTTGCCCGAGCGGGACTCAGCCCTCTGCGACCGCCTGAAGGTCGTGCCAGAAGGCAGGCTGCCGGTCTGTGGGCTCACTGACGAGGACGCTCACGCCGGGCGTCCCTTCGCCCGACGCCCACCTGTTGTACAGACAGCCGCCACGATTGTCGCGAGCGTCTTCATGTGTTCCCCCTAAGCCATCGTTCCCTCTTCAAAAGGGATGTGTTCATGCATAGCCGAAGGAGGCGCGACGCAACGAGATCGAGCTCTGCCAATGTTCGGCCAGAACCTGCCAATCGGCTTCGCCAGAGATCCCGCAGGCAGACGTGCTTCTGCGCGGCTGCTGCTGTGGCTCGGGAGGAATGGCCGTCGCTGTTCAAGGACTCGCCGGTGGGCGGTCGTCCATCGCCATTGGCGGAGGCACGGCCCGCCACGGCAATCACTGCCCATGTGGACAGGGCAGAGGATGTTGGGCGCGGGCAATGTCGGCGGTGCCGTCGCGCCATCGGTCCTACCGGTCAGTCAGGAGTCAACCGCTTCGACCTGGCCGGCCGCCTCTTGCACCCCCGCAAGGCGGCCGGCGAGAACAGGGCGAGCAGCCCCAGCGCGCGTACGCGACATTCCCGCTGGAGGTGGGCAGGGTCGGGTCAGGGCCGGCCAGACGTAGTCGAGCCACTCGTCCATGAACTGAAGAGCGGCGCGCATCACATGTGGAACGTCCGACTGTCCCCGTGGCCAGATTTTGGCTGACTTGCGCGCCGTTGACCATGAGCGTTCGCACCGAAGGGTCGATCAGTTCGGAATACGAGTCAGGCGCATCTCCTCTTCGAGTACCCAATTGGCTCCCGCGTCATAGGAGATCTCGCCCTGCCAGCGCGCAGACCTGTCCGTGATGTCGGTGAACCGCCAGCGCAGCCATGGATCATCCTCGTCACTGAGCAAGACGATGTCGCCGTTCGCAGGCCGACCTATGAAGCGCCTGACACGGGCGTTGATCGGTTCGATCCATGTGGAACGCCACGCGTCGAGCTCTGGGTCGTAGAAGCGGACCGTGGTGCCGTGGAATGCCCGCAGACGGCCGGACGGCAGGGCCTCGTGACGGCCTGGCACGATCCAGATGTCCTGTACGGCTCGGCCGCCGAGGACCCAGCCGAAGTGGAGTTCGCCCTTTGCCTGAGCGGGCCTTCCGTTGAGGTCGGTTCCCGACCATTCGACATCCCAGGAGCCGATGAACTGGCCGAACAGCATGAGTTTGTCGGCGTAATCATCGGCGGGCCCTGGAACGTGAAGGGCACCTACGAGCCCTCGGTCGGCGGTGTTCATGATGGTCATCGGGCTGCCTCCTGAGCGGACGTGGAAAGGCTTCGGTCAAGGTCGTGCCAGAGATCGTCGGGATCCTCCAGCCCCACCGCCAGCCGCAGCAGGCGGTCGCTGATGCCGCTTCGCTGCCGGACGTCATCGGGGACGATGCGGTGCGTGAGAGAAGAGGGGTGCTGGATCAACGTGTCCACCCCTCCGAGGCTGACGGCCGGGGTGATGAGCCGCACCCGAGCGACGACGTCGCGCGGGTCGCCCGCGACTTCGAAGGAGACGAGTGATCCACCGCCGTCCATCTGGCCGGGAGGGCGATCGTCGGTGTGGGCGGGATAGAACACCCGTGTCACGGACGGGTGTGCCGCGAGCCGGCGGGCCAACTCGGCGGCGGTGGCCGCGGCGCGGCGGACCCGTATCGGCAGCGTCGAGAGTCCGCGGAGCAGCAGATATCCGGCGAAGGGGTGCAGTACGGCTCCGGTGACGATGCGGATCTGACGCAGCGCGCGGGCGAAGTCTTCCGTGCACGTGACGACCCCGCCCATGACATCACCATGGCCGCCGAGGAACTTGGTGGCGCTGTGGAGAACCATCTGGGCGCCGTGTTCAGCGGGGCGCTGCAGGATGGGCGTGGCGAAGGTGTTGTCCACCAGCAACGGAAGGTCACCGGCCGCTTTGGCGAGCCGCCCGATGTCGTGTTCGCTGAGGGTCGGGTTGGCCGGGGTCTCCATGATGATCAGCCCGGTGTCCGACTGGATCGCAGCGGGCAGGTCTTCTGGAGTCGTCCAGGTAACCGTGGTGCCGAGCAGTCCGGAGTCGAGCAAATGATCGCTCGTGCCGTAGAGCGGGCGGATAGCCACGATGTGGGGCCGCTGCCGTGCCACGCTGGCGAGCAGGCACGCCGTCAGCGCGGCCATGCCGCTGCTGAAGGCCACCGCGGCGGCGCATCCTTCCAGATCGGCCATGGCGGCTTCGAAGCGGGCGACCGTCGTGTTGCCGAGCCTGCCGTAGATGGGGTGACCAGGCGGCATCTCACCAGCGGCGAACGCATCGAGCAGGGCGCCCTGAGACCAGGTGTCATGCGACGGATATGCGGTCGACAGGTCCAGCGGGACAGCATGGAGCCCGAGCGCCGCAAGGTCCTCCCGCCCACTGTGAACAGCACGTGTATCGAGCGCCTGGAGAGGAGTCATGGCAGTATGGTCGAACCATTGACGAATCTCTTCCAGAGAGTCTGAATTATATTTCGTGCATGGACCGAAACATCGATCTGGATTCGATCGATCTAGAGATTCTCCGGCTGCTGCAGAATGATGCACGGATCACCAATCGAGAGCTGGCGAACCTGGTGGGTGTCGCGCCGTCCACCTGCCTCGGCCGGGTCAGCCGCCTTCGTTCCGCCGGGGTCATCGAGCGATACATGATGCACGTGCGAGCAGCCGCCGTGGGCAGGCCGTTGGAGGCCCTGCTGGCGGTCCGCATCCATCCGCACCGCCAGCCGCTCGTGGACTCCTTCGTGGAGCATGTGCTCGCCCAGCCTGAGACCCGCATGCTCTACCACTTGACCGGCCCGGACGACTACATCATCCACGTGGCGGCCGCAGATGCCCTCGACCTTCAGCGGTTCATCCTGAACGAACTGACAGCGCGAGCGGAGGTCACGCTGGTCCACACCAACTTGATCTTCTGCCAGTGGCACGGACAGCCGCTGCTTCCGCCACGGGCAGATATGAGCCGTCTCGCGACCGACAAGCATCGACGCTCACCGACCTCGACCAACGCGAAGTGAGGCGCCGGCGCCCGTCGAACGAAGGACGGCCTCGTTGCTCTTCGCGTCCTTTCCGCGAGGGTCAGACATCCCAGAAGGTTGTGTGTCAAGCACCCACGGAGTCGTGATTGCGGTGCGACCATGCGGTCGCGAGTCGTAGTGATCATGGTTTTTGAGACAGCCGTGCAGGATGCCGACGAGCCGGTTTGGCGATCTGACGCAGGGCGGCATTGTGTGCGATGTCGCGGCCTCGAAGTTGCTGGTAGTAGGCGCGGACGTCGGGATCATGCAGGACGGCGGCGCTAGCCTGCATGTGCAAGGCGTCGACTAGATGAATGAGTCCAAGGCATAGCTGCGGAGATAGGGCGAGGGCGCCCATCCTCAGTTTGTGACGACCGAGCTGAACACCCTCGCAACCGCACTGTACGTGAAGGTCGACGATCTGCTGAAGGCCTCACCAGGTCTGGCCCCGTGGCGGCCGAAAACGGGTATCACGCCCACGCTCAGCGACGCCGAACTGGTGACCTTGGCGGTCATGTCGGCGTTGCTGGGCTTCGTCTCCGAACGGCGCTGGCTGCGCTATGCCCACGCCGAGCTGGGCGGGATGTTCCCCTACCTGCCCGGGCAGTCGGGGTACGGCAAGCGGTTATGTAAGGCATCGGGGCTGGTCCTTCACATGATCAGGATGCTGGCCGCCGACACCACGCTGTGGAGCGATGATGTGTGGCTGGTCGACTCCACCCCGGTGGAGTGCGGCCGCTCCCGCGACACCGCCCGGCGCAGTGACCTGGCAGGGTGGGCCGAGTACGGCTACTGCGCCAGTCACTCCCGGTATTTCTGGGGGCTGCGCCTGCATCTGCTGTGCACCCTGGGCGGGCTACCGGTGATGTTCGCCCTCACCGGCGCCAAGGCCGATGAGCGCCACACCCTGCTCGGGATGCTCGATGCCGCTCACGAGGTGGTGGCCGGACATCCAGGCCAGTCGATCATCGCCGACCGGCAGTACTACGGGCGCGACTTCGAGCACGCGCTGACCGAGCGTGATGTGCGCCTGCTGCGACCGGCCGGCCAGGGCGAACCTGCGCGGGCCGGAGCGCGGCTGTTCAAACCGCTACGCCAGACCATCGAATCGATCAATCAGACCTTCAAGGGCCAGCTCGACCTGGAACGCCACGGCGGCCGAAGTCCAGCCGGAGTCATCATCCGCGTGCTGTCCAGGATCCTCGCGCTGACCGCAGCGATCTGGCATAACGACAAGACCAACCAGCCGATCAAACGATCCCTGATCGCCTACGACCACTGAACGTGACTAGATCCCTTGGACTCATTCATCTAGTACTACAGTCATGTTTCGTGGTCTAGATTTGGATTTTGTTGTGTGGCGTAGCCATCGTTTCCAGTAGTGGCTGCTGCGGGCGCGGGCTTGGTGGGCGTGCCGGTGGTGTGACCAGGTCAGGCCGCGTTGCAGGATGTGGCTGAGGGGATGGGCGGCGGTTCTTCTTCCAGTCCCCGCCCGCGCGCAAGGCCGGGTCCAGGGAGATACGCGCAATACCGGCCATGGTGGATCACAGTCTCGTGTCCGGCGCACTCTGGCCCCTGCGTCCCTCGGGGTGCCCCGAGTATGACCCGGCGAGTATCTGTGAGCTTCTCCGCGCGCGTTAATGAGAACCGGTTGCTCGGCGCTGCCCGCTGGGGCACGGGATCGATGTGCTGACTTCGCTGAGCTGTCCGACTTGCCTATCCGTGGCTGGGCTGGAATGCAAGCGCCCAGATGGCCGTATCCGGCTTGTGCCGCATGGCCGCCGGGTAGCGCTGGTGGTCGCCGGGATCCTGCTGCGATGGGCGGTGCGGCCGCGCTCCCGGACTGTCGACTCGGACGACCGTGATGTGGTCGACGAGGTTCTGCTGATGGTGCAGGTCCATGCCGCATATCGGCCTCCGAGGAGGATGAGTACAGGAATTAGCGGTAGCGCTCGGGCCAGCTGCTCTCAAAGGGGGTCCGGGGAGAAGCTGTACAGCGCTGACCTGCTCTGAGAGGGCTTGGCGCACGATCCGGTTCCGTTGTTCCTCAGACCCCGAGGAGATCAACAGATCCAGCACATCGAGCGCGTCATCGACCAACGCGGTCTCCAGGTGCCGCACCGCGGCCAGCAACCTCGCGTCCTTCGGTGCTCGGCCAGCTCTGCCACGCTGGCGCCTTGCCGTAACGGGCCAGCGCGGCGAGCTTCACCTCCGGCACCGGTTGGACCGCCACGGAGCCCGCTCCGAGCTCGGTGATCTCGGCCACCCGCTGCAACTGCACCGCAAGTACCCGACCTGAGGCTTTCGTCGGCGCCATGCGCAGCCGCTCCAGTTCCGAGAATCTGCGCCCCTCCCCCATTCGCAAGAGCCCTGCCAGCGCGGCGCGCATCTGGGCCGACAACTGTCCCGATAGCAGGGCCTGCAGCCGATCGTTCTCCGCCTTGCGCGCCTCGCCCACCAGCCGGGTCAGCACGGTGATGCCTGGCAGCAGGATCCGCTCCTTCAGCATGTGGACCCGCGCCCGGTCGAACAGCGCCCGCGGACCCTTGGTGGAAGCCCACATCCGCGCGGCCACGAACGCGAGCACCTCCGCCTCACACGAGCCGAAGTCGCGATAGCCCAGCAACCCGGATCTCCCAGGCGTGCTCATTGCGCGCCGATTCTCCGACGGACGTGGTGTGGGATGCGAGTGCCGACCGTCAGCGGGTTTTGTTCGCCGAACTCGGGCAGCACGTGCGCGACAGCTGGCCGACCGGGACCGATGTGGCCACGTTCCTGCAGCGGCGAGCCGCCGAGCTCAATCTCAGCGCTGCGCCTGCTCTCGAGCTGGGGCGTTTGCTGGATCCGTCGCTTAGAGTCCACAGCGATCTCGGCTCTTCTGATCTCATCAGGCTGGGCGGATGCGTGACGTTCGGCTGGATCGACCCGGTCGCGGTGGCCTACCCCGGGCAGCGGGTATGGAATGACTTCGCCAGCCACCGGCCTGGCACGGTCCCCGCCATGGCGTCCGCGCTGCTGAACGGCCCCGTGGACCAAGCGCTCGACGTGTGGAACCCGCGTGGCGACCCCATCTGCGTCAACCGAACTCCCGGACCGGCGGGCCCGCTATACGCCCGCGGCGCCAACGGCACCCACCGCCTGCACGCCGCACGGCTGACCGGGCTTCCCCTCATCTGAGCGGAGATCACCCAGCCGGCGCTGGCGTTGCAGGTGAAGCCGAGAGTGGCGCGCAGAGGCCTGAGGACGCCCGCCAACTACTGAGGTGCTGGCGAGGCCTGCTGGCGCTCGGATTGGTCGTCGGCCAGTTGGAGGAAGCCAACTTCCCCACCTTGAGCGTTCTGCATCTGGACCATGTCGAGGCGCTGTGGCTGCTGGCCGCTCCTGAGCTGGCCATCGCGTGGGCGGCTGCCTATGACCGTGCCTACCCTGGGGCGTTGCTCGAGCTGGAGTTGCGCCGGGGGCGTGGGCGGACAGTTCGTCCTGGGTGACGTGGTTGTCGAGGTGATCGGCGACTTGAGCTTGGCTGCCAGCGCAGCGACCCACTCGGGCTACAGCCGTGAGTGCCGGAGAGCCGCCTCGACCCCCTACAACTCCCCTGACGCACCAGTTCCACCAGCAGTCTTCGATGGTGCCGGTGCTTCGGCCTGCTCGGCGCGGGCTCGCTGCCGCTCGCGCTCGGCGATGGACTCGGCCAGCTCCCGACGAAGGCGCCCCGCCTCCTCGCGTGCCAGATCCCGCTCGGTCTCGGCACGGGAGATCCGAGCGGCAGCGTCGACGGCTGCGCCGGCGGCCTGCTGCTGGGCCTCGCCCAGTTGGGTCTGCAGCCGTGCGGTCTCCGTCTCCGCCTGGCGGCGGACCTCACCCAGCTCGCGCCCGAGGTCCTCCCGTACCGCCCTCGTCTCGGTCCGAGCCTGATCCACGTCACTCTGGAGCCGCTGCAGCTGCCCGGCCTGCTCCTCCAGCCGCCGACGCAGCTCGGCGGCCTGCTCCCGAGCGGCGTGCACCTCGGCGTCCTTGGTGGCCACTGCGTGCGCCAGCTCGGCGATCCGGGCCTGCTGGGCGGCCGAGGCCTCGGCCGCCTGCTCCCGCTCCGCCTGCGCCAGTTCCCGGACCTCGGTCAGCGCGGCGTAGGCGCGCTCGCGGGCGGCCTCGGCTCCGCGGGCCTGCCCCTCGGCCTGGGCGGCCCGCCGCTCGGCGCGGCGGACCTCCTCGGCGGCCTGGCGGTGGGCGGCGGCCGCCTCGGCGCTGGCGTCGTCGGCCCGGCGCTCGGCGGCCTGCCGGGCGGCCTGCGCCTCATCGGCCTGCTCGCGGGCGATGTCGCGGTCGCGCTCGGCGTTGGCGGCTCGGCGCTCGGCGCGCTCGGCGGCTTCCTGCGCCGCCGTGGTGCTCGCCTCCAGGTGTGCGTGGCGGGCCAGCAGTAAGCCGCGGACCTGCTCGTGCAGGTCGCGGTCGGCGGCGAAGGCGGTCAGCACGGTTTCGATCAGCTGGGCGCGGCGCTCGGCGTGCTCGGCGCGCTGGCGGACCCAGTCGGCGCCGTCGATCGCGTCGCCGGAGGCGGCCG
>NZ_BAAATE010000072.1:0-9461 GCF_039533245.1 Nonomuraea recticatena
CGGAAGCTCCGCTGCTGCCCCCTCAAGACTGGGCACCTGTGCAAGGCCATCGCCGTTCTGCAGAACTACGAAGTCGCCCGAGGATGAAAAGAGGTCACTGTCCTGCAGAACTACGAACTCGCCCGAGGATGAAAAGGGCACCAGCGGTTCGCCCCATGGGGTATACCCCCCATGGGGCGCGCTTGCAAAAGTTGCCGGGCATTCAGGCTCTCTGACCTCCTTAGTCTTGCTGCTGTTGCTGCTGTTGCTGCTGTTGCTGCTGTTGCTGCTGTTGTTGCTGCTGCTGTTGCTGTTGTTGCTGTTGCTGTTGCTGTTGCTGCTGCTGCTGTTGCTGTTGCTGCTGCTGCTGCTGCTGCTGCTGCTGCTGTTGCTGTTGCTGCTGTTGCTGCTGTTGCTGTTGCTGCTGCTGCTGCCGGTCGTGGCCCCGCTGTCGGCACCTCCGGGGATTCGGATGGAACCTGCATGGGTGGGTGGCGGACTCTGCGACCTGTGTTACCGGCTGAGCCGCCGGAGCTGCGATCGCCGACTGCGCCGGCATCGTCACTGGGACGACGAGGGCAGCGGCTATCAATGCACCCCCAGCAAAAGCTTCCCTGAACATGGAGATACTCCGACCGTGATGAGATTCGCCCACGCCAGAATGGATGGGCTTAGAGAGTGCCGAATCGGTTTCCCGGGAACGCCGATCGGCGTTTCGACCGTGGAGCCCAGCGGGTCGCGTTCTTACTGCGGTCGTCCAGTCGGCATTTCGCCATAATGACGCCCCAATGGATACTCCCGAAACACCACCTTAGTAAGAGGAAACCGGCGAGGTTACCACCAATAGGCAAAACCTAGTGTTCGATCGGCCCTCACCTACGCCCGATCGTTTACCGTATCTGTGAACAACCGCCCATTCGGGTCCGCTTGCCACATCTTCGCCATCCAGCTCATCCTGGCGACAAAGACCTCATCCTCGCGGCCGAGTTACCGAGCCACGGCTCCCACTCCACACGTCGCTACCCCTGCCCACCGAAGCCGACAGGACAGCCGCCTGGACGCCCCCATCACCGATCGCCAGAAGGCCGGAGCCGAGTGCCGCTGGCTCACAGCCGATCCTCGGCAGCCACGGATCCACAAGTTGGCGGCGGCATGACGCTCGCCGTAGCAGGGACACCTCTGCGCGGCTCGCGGGGTGGCCCTGTCACGCGAGGCAGCGCCGACCGGGGCGGATGGCCGACCGGGGCTGACGGCCCCTCCGCGTGTACCTGGTGACAGCTTCGTCGATGACAGACGACCAGAGGAGAGCGCCGCGGTCGGCCCGCAGGTCGGCCGGGACCTGCGACAGGCCACCTCAGGCCTTGCCCGGATCGCCCCCCGACCGGCTCTTGCGGTATCCCATGGGGCGCGCCCGGACCACGGCAGCACCTTCGCTTGCACCGGCGGCACCACCCGATGCCGAGTTGCAGGGGCGGCGTACCTGGAGCTATTACCGCGGCGACGTCCCCTCCGCCGAACCCTCCACGCACCGCCTCATCGACACCGACGAAGTCGGGGGCGTTGATCTGCGACGGGCACGCCGCCGACGCGCGCGACCGGCTGATCGGCGGCAGCATCGACCTGCTCGCGCCATGGGTGAGGCTCCCGTCGGATGCCGGACGGCTTCGCCTTGACGAGTCCATCGAGAGGCCGGACACGATCCGAGCCGGACATCGCCAGAGCGCGACTGACGGATACCGCGCAAACTACGCTGCGCCCCTCCCTGCGGGGCAACTGGCCAAAGCCATTCCCGTTCTACAACTCAGAGAAGCTCGCCGAAACGGGCCCAATGCGATAAGTATCCCTTTCACCCCTTTTAAGATGCTAACACCGAAGAGTGACTAAATAGTTAATTGTCCCTTTTGTGTGACCTCATTCCGCTCCGCCATGCCGCATCATCCTTAAAGCCCGCGAGGAGGGGCGGGAAAAGAGCCGATCAAGCACTTTCCATGAGTCTGCCGCAGGCGGGAGCGGTCGCTTGACGTGACGGCGCGCCGAGCCGGCCGCGGAGAACTCGGCGATGCCCTCCCCCAGAGAAGGGCGGGCACGCGCGGCCGAGAATTCAGCTTGGTCAAGCACGAAGCTGGTTACACAAAGAAGCGGGCAATGTCCGTTTATTTGCTGATTGTCGGGATATCTACGCTCTGTGCAAGATAATCCTTCGGCGTTACGTTGAGCCTTATTCAGGCTATTTTGGCGAGGCCGCCCAAGCAGGGCCGATGCACCTCTCCCGGATCCCCGGCAGGGTTGCTGTGACCTCCAGTCCACCAGACCAAGAGGGCACCGACTGGCGGGTCACCCCTGCTGAGCTGCGGCGATGAGCCGAAGAGGCTTATCAGGCGTTTTCCAGTGATTTGGCGATTAGCCATGCTGGGTCAAATCGAGTTTCAGGAGGGAATCACGCAATGAACAAGCTCAAGGGTGTCGTCACAGCGGCCGCCGTATGCTGCGTTCTGAGCGCCGGCACCGTGGGGCTTGGCGCCGCGACGGCCAGCGCGGCCAGCGCAAGCACCACCTCCACCACCAGCACCGCCTTCAGCACCCGCTGGGGCGGCTGCGGTCACGGCGGCTGCGGTCACTGCCGCTGTCTGTTCCACCGGTTCAAGAGGCAGCTGCATCGTCAGTTCCAGAAGCAGATCCAGAGGCAGACGCAGAACCAGGCGCAGAACATCCACGTCCACGTGAGCCCTGGTGCCGACGCCGTCACCGGGCAGCGGGTCGAGAAGGAGGCCAGGCAGCAAGCTGACGCCGACGCAAGTAGCGGCTCCGGCGCCGACACGTAACCGCGCGGACGCGGACGCCGAGGCCACAAAGCGGATCGAGGTTAAGATCAAGGACACGTACGAGCAGGAACTGCGCAACAGGCTCAAGGCCGAGCCGCGCGGAAGCTCGAGGCCGCGCTCGCCGGCGACGCGGCCCACGTCTGATCCGAGACGGGCGACAAAGTGGCCTCCTGCTAAGCGGCAGCGAGTGCTGAGCTCCTGATCAGGTTCCAGCTTGCCTTCATGCTCAGTTCCACCGCTGAGGCTGGAAGAGCATCGGCAGATGGCGGCCGCCGCTGGTCCTGGACTGCTCGCCGTACTGAGCTGCCCGACGCAGCCGTGCGGGATCGTCGCGAAACCACCCGATGCCGATCTTGCGAGGCGAGCAGAGCAGGCCTCTGACGGCCCCCGTCTCGTGGTCGTGGTCAACAGCGAACCGCGCGTTCATCGCCCACTTGTGGGTACGCGCGCGGTTCGCCTTCGGGCTTTCAGTGTTCGCGCACCGCCACCTCATCGACCCCCGGCTTTTGGCTTGCTCCGTACCTTGGTGGGGCCGCACACCGAGCAGAGCGCGGTCCGCGCGTTGGTGTCGTGGTTGCTGAGCCGATGGAACTGACGTGGGGATGCGTCGGTCACCATCTAGTTCCTCTCGTTGGGGGTAGGGCGGCAGCACCGCTCTACGGCCACCGAAAGGTACGGCCCGAGTGAGGATGAGGGCATCAGCGCGCCTCATGACCTCCTCGGCAGATCCGGCTCGCCCGAACTGTTGGGCGCGCTCGTCACGGCGCGAGAGCTGCACAATCAGGTGGTGGCTGCCGAGCCGGAAATTCAGCAGTCCGCTCGCGCCGGCGAGTTTGGTACGGGGTTCGACGAGGAGAGCTTGCGCCGCGGCATTGAGATGGTCCCGTCGTGCGACGTGGGCACGAGTTTGATGCGGCGTTGGAAGCCTGGTGAGGCGGGGGCACATCGGGGTGGCGCGGCCATCATCTCCGCGATCGTCGACGTCCGCCGTATCGGCTACCGGGGAGACCTTACATCGGGCGACGTCCGTGCTCTCTACCGACATTACCTGCCGGGCGAGGCCGCAGATCCCCGGCGATGGACGCGTGGCGTGCACCGGCGGGACCACCGCCGTCTAATCCGACGGTCGCAGGTTCGAATCCTGCAGGGCGCGCTTCTCCACCTGCGGAAACTCCAGCCGCGCCCGCGCGCTGGGACGGCATGGGGCAAATATGAGGCAAAGCTGACTCAGCCGCCGAGCGGCCTGTACCGCTTCAAAACTCATCCGCATGGCCTGAGCTGGCGTTTCTTCGGCTCAGGATCACCGCACTGTGCCTATAGGACCCTGCTGGTTAACTCGTTTCAGGCCGTCAGGGCTGGTTCGAGTCGGGCCAGGTGACTGGTGCGTTTCCGCTCCAGAGGGTGACCACCCCACCAGGAGTTCAGCCGGATGAGGTTGATGGCGATGGCGGAGATGATGTGTTCGGGGTGGACTTTCTTGATGCCGCGGTAGCGGGCGCGGCGCAGGCCGGTGACCGTGACGGCTTGGTGGATGGTGGCCTCGATACCGCACCGAGCCCTTTTCATCTTGAGTAGCGGCCCTCTTCGACGAGCTGCAGGACGAGAATCGCCTGCACGAGTGCGGTCGCACGATGCGGGCAACAGCGCAGCTTGGTCAACACCTTCCAGCCCTTCAGGGTCGCAACGGCGCGTTCGCCGATGGCCCGGATGCGAGCGTGGGCGCGATTGACGTCCCGCTGGCCGCGAGACAGCCAGGGCCGATGGCGATGCCGCTTGAACGGTGTCCGAATCGTGCCGCCGGCGCCTTGATAGCCCTTGTCCGCGAAGGTCTTGACACCCCGACGCTGGTCAAGGCGTCGATCAGGCCGACCGCCCGGGCCGCGGTGACGTCGTGAACGGCGCCTGGCAGCGCAGGCGAGGCCCACACCAGCCGGCCAGCCGGGTCGGCCAGCAGTTGCACGTTCATTCCATGTTGTTTGTGTTTGCCGCTGTAGTACGGTCGCTCGTCGGCGAGGCGGTCGATCGGGATGAGGGTGCCGTCCAGGATGGTGTAGGCCAGCTGGGCTGCGCGCTTGACGGCGGCGTGCACGTTCTCGGCCAGCGCCGCCAGCAGGTCCACGCCTTCGCGGACGTAGCGCCAGGCCGTGGTGGTACCGATGGCGAAGCCAGCGCCAAGGCGAGCGTAGGTGTCGCCGTTACGCAGGTGGGCCAGGACCAGCAGCGCTTGTCGAGCCGGGTCTAACTTCCGCCACCGCGAGCGGCCTTCGGCGCGCCGTGTGCGGATGAGTTCGGCCAAGCGGATGAGGGTGTGGTTGGACAGAGGAATCGAGGCACGGTAAGACAGCAACGAGGCTCCCGGTCGGGGCATCGGATCTTGGTCGACTGCTGTCTTAAAGGTGTCCAGGAAGTGCTCTTCTGTGCTTGCGGGCAGGTGACCTGCCGTCGTTCCCAGTCGATGGTGAAGGCGGTGCGGTCGTAGCCATTGCGGGTGCGGGCTTGGACGGAGTTGTCGCTCCGCAACGGCGTGATCAGCCTCACCTGGTGCTGCCGGCGGCGGCGGCGACCAGTTCGGCGGAGGAGTAGCCGGCATCCATGTAGTGCTCGGCGGGCAGAAGGCCGCGCCGGTCCAGGTGCTGGTGGATGGTCTCGGTCATCGCCGTGTCGGGCACGGTGGCGTCGGTGGTGGCCACGTTCGGGATCAGGTTCGGCATGTCGAGGTCGGTGCCGAGGTCGGTGCCGCCGGTGTCGGCGAGGATGTCTTGGGGTCGGCGCTGCGCCGGCAGGTTTCGCTGATGTGCACCTTGTAGCCGTTCCACATCAGCTCGCTGCCCTTGGCCGCCCAGCGGGCATCGAGGTCATAGGGCGAACTCAGCCAGTATCTGCCCGGCGGCAGGCCCTCGCCGCCCGATGCGAGGCCCTGCCGCCGTTTGATCACCTGCCGTCCCCGCCGATCGGTAGTGCGCACATAGTGCTGGATCAGCATGACGCGCAGCGTGTCGACGGCCGGCAGATGGCGCAGCCAGGTCGGCCGACAAGGCTCAGGAGCAGGTTCACGATCGTGCGCGGCCGACCATCAGGGGGCTGCACGCTCCCGCTCGGCCGCCGCCGAGCGGGAATCCAGCTCGGCATCGGCCGCGAGTGCCGAGGCGAGCAGTTGAGTGTCCCGCAGGTCCAGCCCCAGGCCAAACCGGTACAACGCGTCGATCGCCTCTTCCCATCCTTCAGCTGGCCCACGATGACCGCCGTGTCGCGAGCGGACAACGTGGCCGCAGATCAGCTGAATCGTCCAACCGGGGGTTATTCGTGATGGTCGGTCGCTGAGGCGTTGATGTCGGTGTGGCCGGAACCAGCCTCGCGGCCAGCCAAGGCCTGAGCTCAAGCCAAGACCGCGTGCCGACCATCTGTCACCTTGCCGTGCTCAGGCGATGGTTTCCTGGCCGTCCTGCACCACGAACTCGCCGGTACCGGTGGTGCCGAACTCGGCCTGACGCAGGGTGAGCGAGACCGCGCCCGCGCCCCCCTTCAGCACCTCCGACTCGGTGATCCGGTGTGGCGCCGTCGGCGAACAGGCGCTTGCCGTCACCCACGACGACGGGGAACTGGAGCACCCTGTAGGTGTCGACGAGTCCGGCGTCGTGCAGGGTGCGCACCAGCTGCCAGCTGCCGTGCACCTGCAGCTCACCACCCGGCTGCTCCTTGAGCCGGCGGACCTGCTCGACGATGTCGCCGCGCAGCACCGTGGTTTTGCCCCAGGCCGCGTCGGCGTCGGAGAGCGTGTTGCTGACGACGTGCTTCTGCCAGGTGTTGAGGGCAGTGGCCACGATGTTGTCCGGATCGGTGACCTGCGACCAGTAGGTGCGCATCTTCTCGGAGCACCATCTCCGCCGAACCCTCACCCGTTACCTGGCGCACTACAATACGGCCCGACCTCACCGCGGCATCGGACAGTTGTCCCCATTGCAAGCCGAAACAGGCGCGCCACCCCCCGTCGATCTGGCAGACAAACGAGTCCACTGCAGAGCCATCCTCGGGGGCCTCATCAACGAGTACCGGATCGCCAGCTGAAACCGTCGAGAACCGGCAGGTCAGGTACCGAATCCTATTATTGAGCCTCACAGGCGACGTCGACTCCTTCGTCGACGCCATGGCGTGGCTGGTCGGCCGCATGCTGGCCGACACCAAGCACTTCTACCGCAGCTACACCACCGCCGAACTGGACAGGTCACGACCGCGCGCCCGCGCAGCTCCACGGGCGTGCGCGCCCGCGAGATGAACCTCTACCGCCGCTACTTCGACCTGGTCGCCGCCGGCCGTGAAACCATCGAGGGTTAAAAGGGCGTTCCAATATCGTCCCTTGTTGCGTCTTCTGCCGCACTACATCCTGATCAAGCCGCGCGACCCGGCGCACGCCGGCACGCGACCTCGCTCAAGGAGAGAAGACCAATGGAGATCAAAGTTCACACCTTCGTCAGCCTCGACGGCGTCATGCAGGGCCCCGGCGGGGTCCAGGAGGACCCCAGCAACAACTTCCAGCGCGGCGGCTGGCTCGTGCCCCACTCCGCCGACGGCCAGCTCGACCCCGTCGACGGATGGTTCAGGCAGGCCGACGCCATCCTCGTGGGGCCGCAAGAGTTGAGGATGAGCAGGCTGTCCAGGAGTTCGCGGCGTAGGGTGCCGATGATCCTTTCGCAGTGCGCGTTCGCTTTCGGGGCCTGCGGCGGACTCTTGATGACCTGCAGGCCAGCGTCCGCGAAGACCGCGTCGAAGGCATCGGTGAACTGGCCTGTAGCGCGTCAAAACTTGCGCCCATGGTCTGAGCTGGGGTTCTCCGGCCGGGCTATGCAGCTCGGCGGTACTCGTTGATCGCTCCTCCGAGTACCTTGTGGCGTTCGATTCGGCCTTGCGTTGGTACCACAGCCGCGTCATCCCAGCTCACGCCGCGATGACCGGCTGTCGTACCCGCCCGGGCCGGTCACACAGGAGCGCCGCCGAACCCGATCTCGTTCCCGTCGGGATCGCGGTAGGTGGCCTTGCGCACGCCGTTGGAGTAGGTCTCACGCTCAACGGGTTCGAGTCCCCGCTCAGCGATCTGTGCCACGAGCGCCTCGAAGTCGTCGACGAAGATCGTGTGCATGGCGTGACCGGCGTGCTCAGGCCGCTGCTCGATGAACACGGCCCGATGTTCCGCGAGCTCCCACACGGCCTCCGTGTCGCTCGCGACGAACGTCGGCGGGGAGCCCAGCAGCTGTTCATACCACTTCAGGGCCGCCGCGTACTCGGTGACCGGAATTCCTGCGTACAAGTCGAGGGCCATGCCGTGATCCTAAAGAATCCCTGACTCCCGTGCAGGCCAGCCGTCCCCTTGCGTCGCATACGCCCAGCTCAGCTACCGAATGGCGGCTGCCGTACTAGTGTTATGCGCCTGAAATTCGACGGATAAGTTCCTATGCTGCTGTGCATGGGACATCCAGGTCCGTCTGCCGTAGAGATCGAGTTGACCGACGTCGAACGCGCCCGGCTGCAGGGTCTGACGGCGGAGGCGTCGGGATTGGCGAGTCGTGCGCGGATCGTGTTGGCCTGCGCCAAGCCCGGAGCCAGCAATGCGCAGGTGGCACGGGAACTCGGGACTACCGTGACCACGGTGCGCAGGTGGCGGGCGGCCTTTGCCCGCGGCGGGATGGACGCCCTGCTCGACCGGCCCCGGACGGGGCGGCCGAAGGCTGAGCTGACCGTGACCGCCCAGGAGCGGGCGACGCTGCAGAGATGGTCACGGCGGGCGAAATCGTCGCAGGTCTTGGCAATGCGCTCGAAGATCGTGTTGGGGTGTGCGGACGGCAAGGACAACAAGCAGATCGCGTCGGAGTTGCGGGTGCACCCGGACACGGTCTCCAAGTGGCGCTCCCGGTTCCTGCGGCTACGGCTGGACGGGCTGATCGACGAACCACGCCCGGGCAGGCCGCCATCGATCAGCCTGGACCAGGTCGAAGAGGTGGTGGTGGCCACCCTGGAGGAGGTGCCGAAGAACGCTACACACTGGTCGCGGGCGTCGATGGCCAAGCGCAGCGGGCTGTCCAAGTCGACCGTCGGGCGGATCTGGCGCGACTTCGAGCTCAAACCGCACCTGGCCGACACCTTCAAACTCTCCACCGATCCGCTGTTCGTAGAGAAGGTCGTCGACGTCGTCGGGCTCTACCACGACCCGCCCGAGCGCGCGGTGGTGCTGTGTGTGGATGAGAAGTCCCAGATCCAGGCCCTGGACCGTTCGCAGCCGGTGTTACCGATGATGCCCGGTATGCCCGAGCGGCGCACCCACGACTACGTCCGCAACGGGATCACCAGCCTGTTCGCCGCCTTCAACATCGCCGACGGCACGGTCATCGGCGAGTTGCACCGCCAACATCGCGCCGCCGAGTTCAAGAAATTCCTGGTCACCATCGACAAGACGGTGCCGGCCGACTTGGACATCCACCTGATCTGCGACAACTACGGCACCCACAAGACACCGGCGATCAAGGCGTGGCTGGCCCGTCATCCACGCTTCCACATGCACTTCACCCCGACCGGGGGGCTTCCACCCGAAGACTGGACACGGCTTATGCAGCTGATGCCAGCGTAGATGATGTTGAGTGGAAGGCTGTCTCGTAGGTCTGGGGAGCTCGT
>NZ_BAAATE010000073.1:0-9255 GCF_039533245.1 Nonomuraea recticatena
GGTGGATAGTTCTTCATCCCCAACGGGACACTCTCCCGATCTCCCCGAACCAGCAAGGTCCAGGGTCTCAGGTGTCCAGTCCTCGGGTGGAACGCCCGGAGCTCGCCAGAGCAGACGAGGCGCTCGCTGAAGGCCTGGCCGCCGAAGCCCGCGCTCAGTACGCCGCGCTCGTCGATGATCCGGCCCTGGGTAGCCGCCCCGATTTGTGGCGTCAGGCTGAACTGGGTCTGGCTCTGGCTGCGGAGGCTGATGGGGACCTGCCCGAGGCCATCGAGCGCCTGACGTATCTGCTGGCCGTCCTGGCGCCGCTCGATGAACAGCAACTGCCCCCGATGGCCTTTGAAGACCGCGAAGAGACCGAGCACCGGATCGGCATCGCCCTGGCCTTGTGCCGATGCCTGCGCGAGGTCGGTGACCTGTCAGCGAGCGTGGCCATCGGCGAGATCACCTTCACCCGGGAACTGCCTGGGGGCTGGACCGACCGGGGTATCGAACTTGGCGCCACGCTGCTGGCCGCCTACATCGAACGCGGGGAACAGACGATCTGCCGGGCTCTGGCCGCCCAGCTGCTGGAAGCGGCCGAGCAACTGGGTACACCGCGGGCGCTGCGCGCCGCCTGCTGGAACGGGGCGACGGTCGCGGCCATCGACGGCGAGGCGAGCCGGGCCGCCAGCGCATGCTTCATGGTGACGGCGGCCAGGCCCCAGCAGAGCGCGGCGCCGAGCAGGGACAGGCGGTGGCTGCGCAGGCGCGCCCCCGCACGCCTCAGCGATGGCGCTGCTCGGGCGGCTGCGGTCGCGGTCGTCATGCCGATTCCAGGACGGCGGCCATGCCGAGCGCGGGGTACGGCTCGCGACGGACGGGATACAGGTCACCGCACAGCTGGAGAAGGTCGACCAGCTCACCGCTGGCGCTGTAGCGCGCCCACCGACCCGGAGTGTGCCGGTAGAGGTCGGGCCGGGTCGCGGTCCCGGCCCGCGTCGCCCACAGACGACCCAGCGGGTACAGGCCCACCATCCGAACCGGCCCCCCGAGGTGGGAACCGAACTCGGCCGCCACGCGGCGGGCCGTGCTCAGAATGCGCCGCTCGGGATCGTTTTCCACCGCGACGGCCAGGCCGCCGCCCACGCCCGCCCGCAGATACTGCGCGACATAGGTGGCCACGCCCAGCTCGGCCACCGTCCGCGGCCGCATGTGGCGCAGGACGGCCGCGATGGCGGGGTCGCACCGGTCGGCGGCGGGAAGATCGTGGACGCCGAGAACGCGTCCCCGGGTCAGAGCGTGGTAGACCCGATCAGCGAAGTGATCAAGCTCGGGACGGGCGCTCACCTCGATCCACGAGCGCCAGCCGGCCGGCAGCCGCAGCTCGAGTTGCCGCTCCCAATGCGCGACGATGCGCCCGCGGTGATCGTCGATCAGGTCGAACAGATGAACACCCAGCTCCGGGCACATCTTGCCGCTGCGCAGCAGAGGCTCGACGATTCCGTAGTACTGCAGCCTCGGCAACTGCACCGCGATCGTCGTCGGCAGACGCAAGCAGGCGGGCGCAGCCAGCGCCGCGACGGAGCCGGCAAGCCGAGCGCAGGACTCGATCTCGTACACCGACAGTTCAGGTCCGTCCCACTCGATCGACACGATCGCGGGGACGTCGACGAGCCGGCAGCTGCGCAGAGCCAGCAGCGACATGCGCCGGCCGGTCGTCGTCACCAGGCGCACAGCGTCCTCAGGCCACAGGCAATGACCAGTGATGACGGTGAGCTCGGCTGCCTTCCGCAGCCCGTCCGCGGGCAGGCTGCCGGTGGCGAAGGTATAGGGACGGGCGCCACCAAGCGCGAGGCCGGTGTACACAGTGGTGTTGCCAGTGACGGGCTCGATGCCGCACAGCGCATCGCCGGCGATGGTGTGGGGCGCCTCGAAGGCGTCAAGCAGGTGGTGAACGCGGTGGGCGGCGCGGCGCACCGCTTTGCGCTGCCCCGTCGTATCGGGCGCTGACCTGGTGCAGATTGGCGCCGAGCGGCTGCAGCGTGGTGGAGGCTGCCGCGACAGTCACCTTCTTGAGCAGCGGCTGTCGGGCGTCAGGCGCGTGATGGGTTAAGTGGACGATCTCGGTCCCGCGACGATCAGCGAGATGCATGGGCAGTCCTTAAAGGACGCAGTCATCGGGAAACGACTGCGGCACGGGCCAGGGCCAGGAGCCAGGGCGGGTGGCGGCGGGTCGGGCCGGCGCGGCGGCGTACGACCCTCGTGAGGAACTGGCCACCGATCCGGGCATCGCCGCGGGCTCAGGCAGGGCGCTCAACGCGTGACCGAGTTCGCGCAACGCGGTGACCAGCGCCAGCGTGGAAGCTGCATCGGCCGAGCCGGACTGGGCGGTGGCCGCATCAGCGCGAGCGGTGGTCTGCAGGAGCGCGACACCAGCGATGATGAGGATCAACGCCACCAGCTTGGGCACATTCATCGACTCGTGAAAAACGGCCGCGCCGATGATGGCGATAGCCGCCGTCCCGACGCCGGACCAGATGGTGTAAGCCATGCTGATTTCCATCTGCAGCCGCAGCGCCCACGCCATCAGTCCGTAGGACGTTACGACGCCACCCAGCGCCACCAGGGTGAAGATCGGACCGGCGGCACCGCCGCCGGAGGCCGCAAGCTTGAGCGCTGAGCTGGAAACCACCTCAACAGCGATCGCGGCGGCCAGGAGCAACCAGGCCATCATCGTCGCGTGACCGCCGTCGCCGTCGCCGTCGCCGTCGCCGCCGGTCCGGACGCTGCGCGAGCGGCGAGCAGCGCTTGCCGGACCTGCTCAACAGCCATCTCCCGGGCCTCATCACCAGCTCGCCCGTGCTCGGTCAGCTGTCTCCACATCGCCCGGATGCCATCGGCGGCGACTTGCATGTGCCAGTCGCAGATGCGGCGCACAGCGTTCTCCAGCTCGACCGAGCACTGCAGCAGCCGATTGAGCGAGGGAAGGTCTGCCGAGCGTTCAAGGCCATCCAGGTCGGCCAGGCGAGCAGGCCAGCGCAGGTGATCACGCTCGATGTCGGCGACCACGGCGGCCAGCGTCTCACCGAGGCTCGCTTCAGGATGCGCGCGGTAATGCTCCTCAGTGGCTGCCGCCGCCGCGACAGCCGTGCGCTCGCCGCTCTGCAGTCCTTCCAACGAGACACGCAGCATTCGGAGCCGGTGCTGCACCTGAACAGCGCTCCAGCCCAGAACCATTAATCGGGCTTTCTCGTTTTCGACAGCCCAGCCCACCAGCATCAGCTCGCGCATGATCTGGTGATCGGCAATCCACTGCTCAGTGTCACCGAGCTCGCCGGCGGGTTCGATGCGCACTCCACCGTAGGCCAGAGGGCTGATTTCCACGTCTACCGCAGGAGCCACGCGACCTGGGCCATGTCCGTGCTCACGACAGTCTCTACTCAGATCGCGCCCCCAAAGCTCCCAGGAGTCACCCCCATGCCAGCCGCCCCGACCAAGGGCCCTTCGCCTACCCCCCGGCCGAGGGCGAAAAACCCTCGACACGCCGAGCGAAAGTGGTATCACAACAGCTCTCGATACGGCAGGATCAAGCCCCATGGCGACATCCACATCCACCCGCGGCAGTCGGCGCGGCAAAGCGCGATGCCTGGAGCAGGCGAGCGCGGCCCCTGACGAGGTCATCCAGACCACCGTACGGCTGACCGGTGCGGAGCTCCTAGCTGGTCACAGTCTCGCTGCCGAGGCCGGCATCAGCTTCAGCGCTCTGGTCGCCCGGCTCATAGAGGCTGCCGAACGGAAACAGACGGCGGCAAGAAGTAGCGCAACTGCCTCGAGCACCCCCCAGACCCTGCCCGGCCTGGAACTCCTTACTGCCTCTGGCGAAGCCGCAGCCTGATGAGCGCACCCGACATGCCCCCCGCAGGAGGTCGCTGACGTAAGCCCCACAAATGCGAAACGCCCGGGGAAACCCCGGGCGACCGCATAAACAACTCACAACTTCACGAGTACTCGCGTCTTGGTTTGGCGGCCGGTCGCGAGTCTCGCCGTTGACCCCGCTGGCTTTGCGGGTGGTCCAACAAGCGAGTCCGCGCCTATGGATCGCTTGATGGCCCTTGGCATGCCAGCAGGTCGCTGTATATGCCAGGAGCCACCATACCCCAGGGCCACCGGCTGAGCCCAGCATTGCCCGATATGGGCGCGTCACACCCCTGTTGTGACGCTGGGCGCGGCTGCTCACACACGTCCGAGACCCCCAGGTCCACGGATCTCCACCGGACCGCCTGCCACGGGCTGTCCGGATCATCCGGCATGTCGTCGTCAATCCCGAAGGCCGACCCTTCTGTTGCAGCCGCTCGCGCACATGCGGCCGAAACCTACGCTCGGCTGGTGCCGCTACTGGCCCAGCAGCTGCACGTGCGGCTCTCTCCTGACGGCGGCAAGAACTTCCCCGCTGGCAAGCATTCCCGACCACTGGCGCCCCTCCGGCCGCAGCTACCCAGCAAGCCCTCCACCATCTCGGTGTACGACACCGACGGCAGGGGCCAAGTCCTCTTCCTGGACTTCGACGTCACCCGGGCCGTCGGCCTTCCCCGCGCCCAAGCCGTCGCCCGGGTCACCGAGCACGCCCAGGCTGCCATCGCCCTCATCGAGCAGTGCGGAGGGCGCGCCATCAGCACGCTGTCTCCCAGCGGCGGCCGCCACGTCATCATCCGCTGGTCCAGCCCGCTGCCCTGGACCGAGCTGCTGCGTCTGACCCGCAGCCTAGCCGTGCGGTTCCCCACGCTCGACGTGCAGCCGATGGCCAGCCGCAAAGGGCAGATCCGCCCACCCGGCGCCCTGCACAAAATCGATCGCGGGCAGCTGACTGGCTGGATGACGCTGACCATGCCGATCGAGCAGGCCGAAAGGATTCTGCGCCACCCCTGCGGCTCGAAGGTCTGGGTCGCGCTGCAGCAGGAGCTCACCGCCGAGCTCGCGCAGGTGGACTCTCCTTCCACCGGCTCCCCCAGCTGGACCACCACGACCGCGGGCGAAGCCGGCCGTACCTGTCCTGACTGCGACGCCGTCGTCGACGTGCCACTGGACGCTGACGGCTATCCCTGGCTCCCCCGCACCAGCAGCGCCCGTCCGCTACGACCCGAGATCGAACGCCTCGCTCAGCTCGGCGACTGGGAGAACAGCGGCGCTCAGTCAGCGTCTGAGCCGCGGCTGGGCCTACTCAACAGCATGGCCGCCGCAGGTCTGCGCCTGGGTCAGATCCGCACCCGTATGCACGAGGGCACCTGGGCTGGTCTCGCCCGCCTGCTCGACTCCCGCCGCCAAGGCCCACGCAGCGCCGAGGAGCAGGAACGCCTTCTGCAGCGGGACTGGCAAAAAGCCGTCACCTGGGTCGCCTGGCGAAGACATGTCCGCAACTGCAACACAAGCCAGAACAACCTATCCACGGCCCCCCCTCCCCGCCTCGGGTCCTCGACGCGATCTCGGCTTGAGCAGGAAGATGGTCGAAACGATCAAAGGCCACGCCTTTACAATGTAGATTCGCTTGTCCAGGAGAAAGAGGGCCACGACCAGAACCGATGGGGTATCTGCACCATTGCCCCACAGCTGGCCGATGAGCGAGTGCTGAGCCACTGGCAGGAGATCCTCCAGTGGCGGACCTGCATCTGGCTCGCCGAGCAGGACCAAGAACGGACGGCTGCCTGGGGCCGAGCCGCGCCCTTCATCCGGCTCCTCCTGAGGGCCATGGTGGTAGCGGCCCGCATGGACGGATCGACCCAACCGGCGTTCGGTTGCCGCTCCCTGTCGCAGATGACCGGCGCCGACTACACCGTCGTCGCGCGTCACCTCAAGCGACTGAGAGAGGAGGACGACCCGCTGATCGAGTTGGTCGAGGCAGGCCGGGGTAAGGCGGCCGACCGCTACCGACTGCGCGTCCCGGACAGATATCGCGACCAAGCCCGATGGATCCGGTGGCGCGGCGGCCTGATCGACGTCCTGCACCCGGCCTTGCACATGTTCGGCCCGGTCGTCGCGCTCGTACTCGAAGTGCTGTCGACCGCGCCGACTGGAGCGACCGCGGTGGCTCACACTGCCAGGGTCTCCCGCTCGGCCGGCAGCCAGGCCCTGCGGCTGCTGGCCACCTACAACCTGGCTGTGCGCGACGGAGAGGGCTGGATTCGCGGCGCGGCTGACCTCGACGCGATCGCGATCGAGCTCGGCGGCGACATCGACGCGGCGGAGCGCAGGGACCGTTACCGCGAACACCGACGCATCTGGCACGCCATCGTCGAGTCGTGGGAGCAGGAGGCCACCGAACCCGAGCGCCCCGAAAGGGTCGTCGCGGTGGGGCCGCACAGCGTTGGTGATGCCCCGTGGCCCCAGGGACCCACCCCGGAGAGAGAGCCGGATGGGGCCTTCGCCGCGACGGCACCCGCCGTGCCGACAGGCCCTAACTACGTCGTCGTGCCCAGACCCCGACGGCGAGCCCGCAGGAGCTGGCCGGACGTCGTCCCAGGCAGAACCCGACTAGAAGATCATGGGGAGCTGCTCACGTTGTTCGAGCTGGCCGGCATCCCGCCCGACTGATCTCCATGATCAGCGCCCTAAGGCGTGTCTGAGGTGGTCTCGCCACTGGCCACCCCGTGGATGAGCGGCCGGCATCAGCGGGGCCGGCCGCTCGGTGACCGGAAACGATCACCGGGTTGGGTGAGCAGCCTTTCAAGCTGAGGATGCGAGGGGTCGCCCCCCAGCGGATGGCTTTCTCGCTGCGGACGCGTGCGCGTTCGCAGCGTTGGGCGGCCAGAACGTCGGGATGGCGGGCGTAGGCGTTGCGCCAGCGTAGATAGGCGTGCAGAGCCCGGGTCTGGACGGTGTGGTTGGGATGGTCGGAGTTGGTCAGGGTGAACTGGCGCAGCGGAGCCCCCTTTTCCTCGGTCAGCCTGCTCCAGCGCATCCAAGGTCTCGTCAGCGACCGCCAGCCCAGCCGACTCCTGATGCGCCCGCACGATCGTGGAGTCCACGCTGACCAGCTCCAACCCGACCTGCCCACGCGATGCGGCCTCGGCGATCAGCGCGTCCATCAGCCCTTGGAACACACCGGCTTTGGCCCAGCCGTTGAACCGGGAGTAGAGCGTGGACCAAGGCCCGTAGCGGTCTGGGACGTCACGCCAGCCGGATCCGGTGCGGAACCGCCACAAGATCCCGTTGAATTGATCACGCACCCCGCCGGGGCAGCGGCCCGGTAGCCGCCACCGGCAGATGCGGCCCAATCAACGCATACGCCCACTCGGCATCTGTCACATCGAAGCGCACCGCATCCGAGTTCTACCAGCCACGGCCAGGCCACCACCCCACTGGCGGGCATGACCTCCTGCTCGCGACCCTTGGGGGACGATGAGCGATCGTAGGCCCAGATGGCCAGACGGCACCCGCCGTGGTGCGGCTCGACAAAGACATGACCTGCTCGGGTCGTGCTTGTCCGGATCCGCGAGCTCGACCTTGTAGCCACCGCCAGGCAGCAGGGACACCAAGGCATACCAAGCCGCGCTGTCATCGGCCGGGTTGATGGCGACAAAGGTATTGTCGTCTTGGTTCAGGCCGGCGATCAGCAGAAGCTGGGCGTCTGTAGTGAGGTCAGCGACGAAATGACCGTTCGATGTCGGCGATGAAGAAATCGGCGGCCGTCTCAGCCTCTTCGGCGGTGGTGTTTGGATCGACGCTACAGGATGGCATGTCGCGCCGGCGTAGCCATGTCGCAGCTATTCGCCGATGATCGCGATATGCGGTGGCGTGATAGCGGACGGCAAGTTTGATGCCCGGAGCAGGCCCAGCACCTTGCGCCGGAACTTCGGCGATAGCCCGTTCTCTCATGCCACTTTCCTCTCATCACGTGGCAGAGAATCTAGAAATCACCTCCACGCAACCCGGACACACCAGAGCCTCCATCAAGCCCAGCGCGGTTCACGCTGGTAACTTTTGATGTACGGTTTTCTGTATGCAACGGCTGAGTGCTGGAGAAGATCAGCTAAGCTGCTGCTCTTAACCTACCGGTTTGGGAGAACGGCAATGGCAAAGCGGATCGTAGAGAGCTTCGTTGATGATCTTGACGGGAGTCCCGCTGAGCGGACCACCAAGTTTGCTCTCGACGGGGAGAGGTACGAGATCGACCTCTCCGGAGCCAACCGTGAGAAGTTGGAGAAGGCTCTCGCGCCCTACATCATCAAAGCACGGAAGGTCATCCAGCCGCGCGGCATCCGAGCTGGCCGAGGCAGTTCACGCAGCAGTGCTGCCATGAGCCGGGAGAAGAGTGCTGAGATCCGCCAGTGGGCCAAGGCGCACGGTCTGCCGGTTAGCGAGCGTGGTCGTATCTCTGCTTCTGTGATCGAGCAGTACGAGGCCGCCCATTAGGCCCTTTGCAGGCCCCTCTTCGAAGGGGCCTTACGCTCGGCGAAGTGAGAATCCACCCGGTCGGGCGCCGGCAAGGGTCCTTCGTTCAGGCCGATGAAGCTATGACGGGCTCAACACCCAAGTCGTCGCGCGGCCGAGATGCAGTAGTCAATCACATCGCGGGCGGATATCGGATTGGTCCAGTTCACTTGTGGGTGGCTGTCATGCTGCTTGGCTACCTTGCTTCTCTCAGGCCCGTGAGCTGAACAATTTCGCGCCTGACCTGAGGGCGCTAGAAAGTCTTAATTGCGCGGGTCGGTACTGAACCCATTTTCATCCTCCCCTGGAGGACTGCCGAAAAGGGGGCTCACCGCCCAGCAGTCTCAGACCGCGCAAGGGGCTGGGCCGATCCGTCGGCGGTCCCACACGATCGCCGACGGCCGCTGCCGGTCGCTGGCGCTGACGGGTCAGTGGAGATGCTGCGCCTGTTCAAGCTGGCCAAGACATCAGCGATCAAGTCCAGATCTCAGGCCATCAACCAGCTCAAGGCCATCCTGATCGCGGCCGAACCGGCGCTCCGCGACTCACTAACCGGACTGAGCAACCCCAAGCTCATCCGCCGATGCGCGAAACTCACGGTCGACACACCAGAACCACCCCTTCTGCCGTTTGACATCCATAGAGGCATCGAGCTCGCCGCCCACTACGCCGCCACGGTGACGATCGCCGAGATCATCTACTAGCTACGGGCTCCACCCGACCGATCTCATTCATGATCGACCGGACACGCCCTAAGACCGTGACTCATTTGGAGATTGATCGTTAGACCGTTCGTGGATGCGTTCCTTCGACGGCTGGTGCCTGATGAGTTGTGGGAGTTGTTCCTGC
>NZ_BAAATE010000074.1:0-9219 GCF_039533245.1 Nonomuraea recticatena
CCGCCGACCGGAAGAAGAAGGGCTCCGCGGGCGGTCGGCCTGTCAGTCACGACGCCGACCTCTACAAGGAGAGGAACACCGTCGAGCGCCTGATCAACAAGCTCAAGGCCTGGCGAGGCGTCGCCACCCGATACGACAAGACCCCAGCCAGCTACCTCGCCGGCCTCCATCTGCGCGCCTCAATGATCTGGGTCAAGCACCTCACCCGGACCGCCACTTGATCAGGACTCGATACGCGCCCTAGTAAGGCGGGCAGCCTCGGTATCGGTCTCGTCCACTCGCCGCACCGACCTGTTGTTGCGACAGAACGAGGCAAGGGAGAATGACATGATCCGGAAACTGGCGACTGGCCTGCTGGCAACGGTCCTGTTCGCCACCGCCTGCGCTCCCGAACCAGAGATGACGCCGACCGAGTTCTACAACCCCAACTTTGGCGTCGCCAACGGGATCAAGAACGGCCTGCTGCTGCGAAACGCGTTCATCGTGGGCGGCCGAGCGGGCGCGCCACTCCAGCCGGACGCCCACGCTCCGCTCTACGTGACCATGATCAACCAGCGAGCGGAGACCGACACCCTGGTGTCGGTCTCCGCCACACAGCTGTTCACCCAAGCTCGCGTCCATGGCGGCATGGTGGACATCCGGCCGAACGATCCCGCCGGAGGCGGCCCCAAGCCACAGGCCATACTCGCCGGCCTCACCAGACAGCTACGCAGCGGCAGTTTCGTCGACATCGATTTCACTTTCCAGCGGGCAGGCCAGCTGCGGCTTCAGGTTCCTGTACTCCCACCCACCCAGTGGCGTACACAACCACCGGTTCGGCCCTTTCCGTCAAGCTGATGCCGGTAGTGGACGCGGTCATAAGATATGTGTACAGGGCTCCTGATCGGCGATCACAGGTCTCTGTGCGCCGGCGAGGCCTGGAAAGGCGTACACGGCCGTTTCGCTACGATCCAGGCCTGACCGAGACGGGACGCCGTCAAGCACGTCACGCCGCTCGCTGGTTGCAGGCCGTTGATCCGAATCCGTGTTCAACAGCCCCATGCGACGTGCCCGCGAGACCGCTGACATCATCGCGTCGGCCATCGGCCTCAGTGTCAGTGAGGACGCTCGGCTCCGTGAACGGATGAACTGGGACGGCAGGCAGCCGGGCAACAGCGCCGCCCAGGCGGCGGGTGGGAGACTGGTGCCCATGCAGGCGAAGGGCTTGAGGGCGCGTTTGGTCTTATCGCGCGCCTGATCCAAGTCCCGCGAAGGGGGCTGCCTCGATGGCCTGCGCGGGCGCGTCTTGATAGATTCGTAGTGGTGCGCCGGGAAGTCTGGTCGGCATGATATCCACGCCGTTCCTTCCGGAGGCGAAGGTGCGAGCATCACGTCAACGACCACCGCCATGATCGCCGGGCTCTTCCTGCCGTTGCGCTGGCTGCGGCTCGCCGTGTGCGCCACCTTGGTCATCACGTTCGTCGCGGGGCGCGTCACCTACACCGCCACCGCTGAACAAGGCGAACGGGACGCCCTTGAGCGGGTGCTCGTCCAGGCAGAGCTGATCAAGCAGACACGCGTCCTGGTCGTGAGCAGGAGGGCTCCCGTCCCTGTGGTCAGGGTGTTCCACGCTCAATGGACTGCGCCCGACGGGACGGAGCACAGCGGGCAGGTCACCGTACCGTCCTCCGCCGAAATCGGGACACGCCACGACGTCTGGGTGGACAGACACAGCGGGGCCCTCGTAGCGGCCCCGGCAACGCATCAGGATGCCATCGCCCGAGCGAGTTCCGCTGTCGTGCTCTCCTTGCTCGGTTGTACCTTGATCATCGTAGTTGCCGGACGCGTGACGCAGACCTGGATCAGCCGCGATCCGGCACACTCGATCGACGTGGAATGGCGGCTCCTCGCCGCCGAATGGAGACGCCGCTACCTGTGACTCTCGAGTATGAGGGGTGAGCAACCGCCACGCTGGCCCATCGTCCCCGCTACTCCACCGAAGGCCGCCACCCGCCAGTCCCTCGGCGACGCAGCCCTGTTCCTCGATCGCAGCGACGAACAGGCGAATCCGGGACGTCGCCGAGGTCGCAGACGTATCGACCACAACGCTCCTGAAGTACTTCCCCCGCAAGGAGGCTCTTGTAGCTCAAGCCAACCACGGCGCCCCTGTGGATGAGGGCGCGGCCGATTCCGTCTGCACACCTCGTGTCACGCCGGTCCGCCCTGTCGGCTGCAGTTTCGTCGTAGCTCTATTCACCGGTTGCCGATCTTGCGCAAGCTGGCGAGCTCGACGCTGCCGCTGGCGACCCTTGCGTCCGGCAAGAAGACCCTGAAGCGTGAGGGTACGGGCATCTCGCGGCCAACCCCGGAGGCCGAGGAGATGCCCGTCCATCCATATTCGGGGCAACAGAGGCCAGGGCAGAGCAGTGAGGAAGCGGGCCGGGTTAGTGGAGCACTACCGCATCGACAGCTTCGTTCAAGCCCGCGTGTTGCCTGTCATCGGCAAAGTAGCGCGGTAGGAGACTGCGGCTCGCTGCCCTTGCTGCACCTCGCGTTCTCGCGACAGCCTCCAGATGGGGGCTCGCTGTGTCTGGGAGGGGCAGATCGTGCTGGAGAAGACGACTTCGGCCGCGCCGACCTCGCGGCGTTGCGGGGCGGACTGGGCCGATCCTTACGAGAAGCACCTGTTCGAGCGCCTAGCCAGCCTTTCGGCCGGCCATCCACGCCGGGACTGGCTCCGGCAGGAGCTCGCTCGCCGGCACCAGGGGTTGGTCGAAACGTTGGCTCGGCGCTTCAAGTGTCGCGGTGAGCCTGTGGAGGACCTCATCCAATCCGGCAATGTCGGGCTGGTGAAGGCCATCGACAGGTTCGACGTCCGGCGAGGTAACACCTTCATCGGGTACGCGGTCCCGGTGATTCTGGGTGAGATCCGCAGGCACTTTCGCGACATGGGCTGGGCCGTTCATGTGCCACGGCGTGTGCAGAATTTGAAGGTTGTGACGCACCTCGCGGTGGAGCATCTCACCCAGGAGCTCGGGCGCCGCCCGACGTCGCAGGAGTTGGCCGACCATCTCGGCTTGGATCTGGCCGATGTCACGGAAGGGCTGAGAGCAGACGCGGTGTACAGCTGCCTGTCTCTCGACGTCATCCTCAGCGAGGAGAACTGTCGGCCTGAGCCCTCAGACGGGCAAGACGACGAAGGCATCGAACTGGTCATCGACCGGCAGTCGCTATGGCCTCTGCTGGGCGCTCTCCCGGATCGGGAACGCACTGTCTTGTTGTTGCGCTTCTTCGGCAATCAGACGCAGTCGGAGATCGCGCAGCACCTGGGCGTCTCCCAGGCGCACGTGTCCCGGCTTGAGGCCAAGGCGTGTTCGCAGCTGCGTGACCAACTGAGAGCCGCGTGAGAGGCCGGCGTGACGTCAACATGTAGCCACCGGACGGTCTGCGACAACGGACACCAAGCCGTCCCCGATGTCGCGCCACTTGCAGGAAGGCAAGCGGCCGTCCGCCGTACAGGCTTACCTGCGGCCCATCGCCGATGCCGCAGCCATCTGGACATCGTGGCCCCGTCAATGTCGGGGGTGCCGGACTCCCCCGGCTGATGCGAGTGCGGTGCCAACGGGTGCAGACAGGCGGTGGCGCGCGCCGGGAACGCCGTTCTGTCTCATGTGACCTTGATCTGGAGTGTTCATGACCGATGTCGAGCGTCGTGCACCTCGCTTGTTCGGGCGCGGCTCATGGGCTGAAGCGCGCCGTATCGCCGACATCCTGCGCAAGGAAGCCATCGGTGGTGCACTGCTACTGGTCGGCGCGGCTCTGGCCATGGCCTGGGCCAACTCTCCCTGGTCGGGCACCTACGAGACGTTGCGCACCTTCACGGTCGGCCCTGCCTCGCTGCATCTGAACCTTGATATGGCAACCTGGGCCGCCGACGGGCTACTGGCGATCTTCTTCTTCGTGGCCGGCCTGGAGCTCAAGCGCGAGTTCGTCGCCGGGGACCTACGCCATGCGCGGCGTGCCGCAGTGCCGGTCGCCGCGGCCCTCGGCGGTGTGATCGCCCCGGCCCTGATCTACCTGCTGGCTACCAGGACCGTCGACGGTGCCGCCAGCGGATGGGCGATCCCCACGGCCACCGACATCGCCTTCGCCCTGGCCGTGCTCGCTGTCATCGGCCGGTTCCTCCCCTCGGCGCTGCGTACCTTCCTTCTCACTCTGGCCGTGGTCGACGACCTGCTGGCCATCGTGATCATTGCCCTGTTCTACACCAGCGACCTGGCGCCCCTCCCGCTGCTGGCGTCGCTGGTCCCACTGGTGATCTTCACCGTGCTGGTGCAACGCCGCGTGCGTTCCTGGTGGCTGCTGCTGCCACTGGCATTCGCGGTCTGGGCGCTGGTGCACGCCTCGGGCGTGCATGCCACCGTCGCCGGCGTGCTGCTCGCCTTCGCCGTACCGGTCATGCGCAGTGCGCGTGCTGGCGGCCCGAAGGCAGGTCCCGGATTGGCCGAGCACTTCGAGCACCTCTTCCGGCCGATCTCGGCGGGGGTGGCGGTACCTCTGTTCGCGTTCCTGTCGGCCGGGGTGTACGTAGGCGGGCTGAACGGCTTCGTGTCCACCCTCGGTGACCCGGTGGCCATGGGCATCGTCCTCGGCCTCGTTGCCGGCAAGCCCATCGGAATCATGACCGCCACCTGGCTGGTGGCCCGCTTCACCCGCGCCCACCTCGATGAAGGTCTGAGCTGGGTAGACGTGCTGGGCCTGTCGATCCTGGCAGGCGTCGGCTTCACGGTGTCTCTGCTCATCGGGGAACTGGCCTTCGGCGCAGACAGCGATCGAGGTGCCTACGTCAAGATGGCCGTGCTAACCGGTTCCGTTGCTGCAGCGCTGCTGGCCACAGTGGTCCTTCGCCTGCGCAACCGCGACTACAGGCTCCTCCACCAGGCCGAAACCGCGGATCAGGACCGGGACAGTATCCCCGACGTCTACCAAGGCGAGGATCACGGCCACCAAACGCAGGGCTGACAGAACAAGTCCGCGTACGACCCAGGTGTCCAGTTCTCGGGTGGAACGCTCGCAGACGGTTCCGGCCCGCTTGCCGGGAGGTAGTCAGCCCAGGACGCGGCCCTGGTCGCTGGCGTACGCGTCGAAAAACGGGATCGCCAGACACCTCGTCCTCATCAGCGTCGGATGGATCTGCAGCGCCGAGGAGCTTGTCGCCGTCAGAAGAGCGCAGCCGACCAGCGTCTGCACCGGTGGCCACGACTGTCCAGCTGATGATGACCATCGATGTCCACATGCAGACAACCGCCACCATGGCAAGGTCCCCGCCAGGGCCGCGGCTCCTACGCCTACACGACGGGTGAACCGCCGAAACAGGCGTCGGCTGCATCTCATGGCCAGGCGACTAAGACTGCCGTGACCACGGATGCCGGGTCTACGGAAGATGTCAGCGATCTCCAGGCTGGTACCCAGCGCTGTAACCAACAATCCATGCACCGCTCCCGCGATAGAAAACCACTGTGCCCTTGCTTGCCGATCACCGGCAAGAAAAGTTCGACAAACTTGCGTATATCCGCCCACATCTTGCCGAGACGCTCCCCTCTAAGAGAGCCTGAAGCCATGACCAAGCACAGGCATGGGGAGCCCGAGACCAGCGAGGTCACGTATCAGGTGCACATGGCGGAGATCGCCGCCCGTGCCAGTGCTGACGCCGGGGGCGTGTCTGCCCAGTGGTTGAGGGAATATCTTCCGCTTCTGGCTCACGTCAGTGAAACGGGGCGGCACCTGGACGGCTCGGCGCTGTCGCGCATGCGCGACTGCGGCGAGGCGGCGGCACAGGGTGGTATTCCTCTGCGCGCGATCATCGACGTTCATCTCAGCGCCACCTGGCTGGCGTGGCCGGTACTGCCAGGGATCGCCCGGGTCAGACGGGTGGAAGATCTTCGAGCCGCGGGCGAGGCGGTCTTCCGGGCCGCGGACCGGTCGATCGTGGCGCTGGTGGAGGGATATGAGGCGGCTCAGCGCATGGTGATCCGCCGAGAGGAGGCGCTGCGCCGGGAGTTCGTCGACGACCTGCTCCACGGGCGCAGGGACGCCGGCGCCCTCGCCGAGCGGGCGGAGCGCTTCGGGCTGCGTTTGGCAGGCGCTCATCTCGTGTGCGTCGCCGAGGCCGACCGGCCCTTCTACGACGGCGGCCCGGTCGCACGCCACGTGGAGGCCGGGTTGCTGTCCAGGTTCGGCGTGCGTGACATCCTGATCGCCACGAAAGAAGGCCTGCTGGTCTGCGTGGCCTCCGGATACGTCCAAGGCGTGGGCGAAGCGTTCGGCTCCCTTGTCAAGCAGACGGCGGATGGCGACCAGTCGCTCCGGATCGGCGTGGGGCGGGCCCACCACGGCCCCGGCGGGGTGGTGCGCTCCTTCGAGGAAGCCCGCGGCGTGGTGGCGTACGCGCGCCGCCTGGAACTCACCGACCAGGTGCTGTACGCGTCCGACCTGCTGGTCCTGCAGGTGCTTCTGAGGGACAACGCGGCGATCAGCGAGCTCGTCGAGACCGTGCTGGGTCCGTTGCGGGCAGCCAGAGGGGGTCCTAGCGCTCTGCTGGAGACGCTGTTCACCTACTTCGCCACCGGTGGTGTCGCCACGCTGACCGCAAGCCGATTGCACGTCGGCGTACGTACGGTGACCTATCGCCTGGAGCGGGTCCGCAAGCTCACCGGCTATGACCTGAACAACCCGATCCAGCGACACGCGATCGAGACGGCGACCCTGGGTGCCCGCCTGCTGGGCTGGCCCAGCGACGACATCACCACCGGCATTCGGCATTCTGCCCCGTACAACCCGGGTCGTGAGGCTGTGTAAGCCTGCCGATCAGGCTGTGGGCAGAGATCACCCCCGGCCCGGCAGCGGCGTCGAGGACCATTGCGAGCGGGCTGCGCTGCCGTACCATCGCCGTGACGACCTCCAAGGTCGTCGCCTGTCCACGGACCCAACACCGATCCGGGAAGTGGGGGCGCAGCAGCTCTCCGATCGGGTGTTCGACGGCCTCCAGCAGAATCCGGTCCGCCATATCGTCCGGAAAGACATTCGCGAGGTTCGGGCTCTCGCGAAACGGCCATGGCAGCAACAGGTCGAGTACCTCGGGTAGGGAGAGCGTAGCCTGGGGCCGGTTATTGGAGCCGAGGATCACGATTCCAGGAAGACTGCCGCGGACCATGGCTGCCAGCACGTCGGCCAGCTGGGCATCGGCCCGTAGGGCCGGAAAATCGTGTGCCAGCTCGTGGGCGAGCATCGAATTACTCCTCTACTTTCGCCACATGAAGGACCAATTCGGATGCTGGCAAAGACCTGGCGTGACGACAATGTACGTGCGGGCCAGGAAAAACGCCCTTTTCTTGCCGTCGGCCGGTAAAGAGGCGGCGCCTCTACGGAGGGTTTCGATACTGTCCCTCGGGATGGACATCCTCGCTGTATGCCGACGTGCATCGTGCTGCCCATGCGATTCTCAGAGTGCCATCCTTCTCAGGACGAAGCACTCCTGGCCCTCGGGAACGCATTGTGACGGCCGCGGCAGTCGTCGAACAAGCCTGTGCGTTGAATCGGGGCCGACAAGGTCGAGCGAGCACTGACTGCAGTGGGCTTGCTCCGTTTGACGGACATCTGAGATCAAGGGCTCGTCCCCGGAAAGATGTCCATCATGGACAGCATGGGGAAGAAGAAGCGTTCTCGCCGCTCATTCACGCCGGAGTTCTAAGCCGAGATCGTCGAGCTGTGTCAGCGGTGATCGCTCGATCGGTCAGGTGGCCAAGGACTTCGATCTGACCGAGACCGCGGTGCGTGACTGGGTCCGCCAAGCCGAGGTCGATATACCGGCCGACGTGACGGGCTTACCAGCAGCGAGCAAGACGAACTGGCGGCGCTGCGGCGGGAGAATCGGCGGCTGCGTGAGAACGTCGACATCCTCAAGCGAGCCACGGTGCAGTCAACCGATCAGCGCAACAGTACGCCGAGCTTATCGGCCGGGGCGTCGAACTCCAGGTCCTGCGGAGGCGGGTGTTCAGCTTGTGGCGATCCGGTCGAGGTCGTCTTGGCTGAGATCGGCCATGCTGGTGCCCTTGGGCAAGTACTGACGCAGCAGCCGGTTGGTGTTCTCATTCGTGCCTCGCTCCACCTTCGGCACGGTCACCCTCAACCATGACCAAGAGCGTCTCCTCGCTCCGGCCGGTAGCTCCTGACCAAGCACCGAGCCAGCGTGGGGTGTTCTCGCCCCGACGCTCAGCCGGTGAGCCGTATAGACGAGCCGGGAGCGGGTAAGGGCGGCTGCGAAGGGTTGGCCAAGCGGTCCTGCTCGTACGAGCGGCGGCCACCGCCGACCGCGAAATCCACCAGCGCCGGTGATCGGCCACGTCAGGAGGGACGGAGCATGGATGATTGGGTCATCTGGCTAGTCCTCGCCGTCGTGCTAGGTGTGGCCGAGATCTTCACTCTCACTGCTGCCCTTGGCCTGCTGGGCGTCGCTGCCCTGCTCACGGCCGGCACAGCGGCTCTCGGGCTGCCTCTCGCGGTGCAGCTGTTCGTCTTCACCCTGTCTGCGGGGGCGGGAATGCTGGTGGTACGGCCGATCGCCCTGCGTCAGATCCGCCAGCCGCAGCTCAAGCGCTTCGGCGTCGAGGCGCTGGTGGGCAAGCCCGCCTCTGTGGTCTCCCAGGTCACGGGGCATGACGGCCGGGTGCGCATCGGGAGCGAGGAATGGTCTGCACGGGCCTACGACGAGACGCTGGTCATCCCTGTGGGGGCGACCGTCGACGTCATCGAGATCGAGGGCGCCACCGCCCTCGTCTATCCCCGGGAGTGATCATATGGAGCTTCTGATCGTCGGCCTGGTCGTCGCGCTGTTCGCCGTGTTCACCGTGTTGCGTGCCGTACGCATCGTGCCGCAGGCCCGCGCGCGCAACGTCGAGCGATTGGGCCGCTACCACCGCACGCTCAAACCCGGCCTGAACTTCGTGATCCCCTACATCGACCGCGTCTATCCCATGATCGACCTGCGCGAGCAAGTCGTCTCCTTCCGCCCGCAGCCCGTCATCACCGAGGACAACCTGGTCGTCGAGATCGACACCGTCCTGTACTTCCAGGTGACCGACCCGCGCGCGGCGGCGTACGAGATCGCCAACTACATCCAGGCGGTCGAGCAGCTCACCGTCACCACGCTGCGCAACGTCGTCGGCTCCATGGACCTCGAGA
>NZ_BAAATE010000075.1:0-9108 GCF_039533245.1 Nonomuraea recticatena
CGAGCTCCCCAGACCTACGAGACAGCCTTCCACTCAACATCATCTACGCTGGCATCAGCTGCATAAGCCGTGTCCAGTCTTCGGGTGGAAGCCCCCTGATGCTGTCGTGGACGCCGGCCGTGGCATCGCCGTTGAAGGCGAGGTTGAGGTCCCACGTGATGACGGTGAACTTCTTGCTGCCCGAGTCGTACCAGAGGTAATAGTTCTTGCCCGGCCCGGCCATGTCGTCGAAGTTGACCATCAGGTTCTGCAGGGCCAGGTAGCGGGCGAACGACTCCACCTCCAGCCGGTTGGCGAGGCCGGCGGCGAACTCGGCGTCGGAAGCTTCGTTCATCCATTTGACCAGGTCGATGACGGGCTGAAGGTCCTTGCCGCCGATCTTGTTGATCTGTTTGAAGTCGTTGACGTACTGGGTCTGGTCCTCGCCCTTGTAGGTGAAGGAGCCGGTGGCCAGCGACTTGTACAGGACGCCGTTGCCGAGGTCTTCGGCGTAGCCCTCGTCGAGGTATTCCACCAGCAGGCGCGGCGTGGAGGAGCGGCCGTTCACGTTGAAGGAGCTGTACGTGGAGCGCTGCGTCGGCTCGCCGGCGGCGCCGACGACCGAGATGCCGAGCGCCTCGCTGAGCATCGTCGTCGAGCCCATCGCGGCGGGCCGCACAGCCATTTGGGCGTGGCCCTGGTAGCGGCGGCCCTCGACGAACTCGTCGAAGCTGATCAGCCAGGGCAGCTTCTCGGGCTCCTCCGCCTTGAGCTGAGCGCCGAACATCCCGCCGCCGGGCCGCCCGTTCGTTTCCGGCTGTCCATTCGTCTTCGGCTGTCCGTTTCCCTGGGGCTGCTCGCCGCCAGGCGGCTGAAAACCCTCCGGCGGCTGGAAACCTTCGGGAGGTTCGAAACCCTCGGGCGGCCCTCCGCGGGGGATGCCGCCCCTGCTGCGGGACTTGCCGTTCCAGGTCAGGCCCGCCAGCGTGGAGTTGCCTTTGAGACGGACGCCTACGCTGGGGATGCGGGTCCCGTCGATGGTCAGGTCCGCCTCGACATACCTCTTCTCGCCGCTGGCGTAGTACTCGGTCAGCATGTCCCGGTACGCCGCGTCGGTGAAGGTCAGTTTCACCTCGTGCGCGACCGTGGTGTCGAACAGGTCCTTGGTCCCGGTGAGGTTCGTCGCGACGGTGTCGGCGGAAGCGGTCTGGGCCGTGGTCACGTACGGGCGGATCGTCCCGCTGCCGAACACGCCCCAGCACACGGCCAGAAAGGCGGTGCACAGCGCGACGAGCTTCCAGTTGTGCCGGAGCTTGACCGGAATGCGGTGGCGTAGCCGTCGCCGGTTGGTGGGATGGGTCATGGACGCCTACAGGTCCGTCTGGTCGTACCCGGTGAGCACGGTGACGGACTGGCCGTGGTTGCGCTCGCGCAGAGCCGCGATGACATCGGCGGGCTCGCTGCCCTTCTTGATCTTCACGGTGTACATGAGCTCGGTGAGCGCGCCGCCGCGGATCGACTCCATGCTGACCAGTTCGAACTCGTCGGTGTGCCGCACCAGCACGTCCTGGATCGTGGCGGTGAAGTCCTCGTCGGCTGGCACCTGGACCTTGACCACCTGGCGGCGCACGTTGAGCGCGAACCAGTTGAACCGCTGCATGAGCATGATGATCAGCGAGATCGTCACCGCCGCGACGATCGCCAGCAGGTAGAAGCGAGTGCCGACGGCCATGCCGACGCCCATGACGAGGAAGATGAATCCGACGTCGCGGGTCTCCTTGATGGCGTTGCGGAACCGCACGACTGACAGCGCGCCGACCAGCGCGAACGCCCGGGCGATGTTCGAGCCGACGACCAGCATGATGAGCGAGATGAGCATGCCGAGGATGACGAGCGTCTGCACGTACGACTGGCTGTAGGAAACGTTGCGGTGCGTCGCCCGGTACACCCAGCCGATCATCGCGCTCAGCACGAACGACAGCGACATCGCGATCGCGATGTCGGCCACGCTGAACGTGCCAGACAGGTCCTGGAAGGAGAAGTCCATGAGGGGTCAGGCCTCCATGTGAGCCATCGACCGCTCGCGGCCGAGAAGTTGGTGGTGGTCGGACATGTGATCGTGGCCGGGAATGTGGAAGACGGAGCGCGGCGCGAGGCCGTAGGCCTCGACGCTCTGGCAGTACTTGGAGACCCGCACCACCTGCAGGTTCCGCTTGGCGGTCAGGTCGGTGAGCCAGTACGGGACCCGCTCGTTGGCCTTGACTTCCATGATCGCTTTGCGGGCGGGGACGATGAGCCGGTTCTCCGCGTCGGCACCGAAGTGGAAGTCGCGGTCCCGGCCTCTGACGCGGCGGTCGAAGGTGACGCGCAGCCCCACGTCGGCGTCCCGCCCCATGTAGGCGTGGCGGGTGTAGCCGGTCATCGCGGTGGCGCGCAGGTCCAGCCGGGAGACCAGGTCGAGCACCTCTTCCAGGAAGGCCCGCTGGGACGGCTCGTGATCGACTATCTGTCGCCTGTCGCACAGCCGCAGCGCGTCAGCGTACGGCAGGCGTACCCGGCGTTTCTGGGTGACCCGGTTGACGCGCTGCTTGATCTCGACGAACACCGGCGTGTCGTCCGCTGCCGCGAACCGGTCGCCGTAATGCCGCACCCGGAGCTTCCTGCGGAACTTCAGACCCTCGATCTTCTCCCAGTAGAAGCGCAGTTGCTGGGTGTCGTAGTAGACGCTCCAGATGTTGTAGCCCTCTTCCGGGCAGTGCCGGTCGCGATCGAGCCGGTTCTCCAGCTCCTCGCGCAGGTCGTCGACCAGGTCCGCGTCGATCAGGTATTTGATCTCGTACCGGTTGAACGCGTGCAGTTTGCTCGGGGCGCGCAGCCGGTGGCCGGCATCGCCTTCCGGTAGGACGTCCGGGGCGGTTGCTTTTCCGGTCTCACCTTGGAAGACGGCTCGCTTGCGAAATCTCTGCAGCATGTCCCTCCTTCGTGTCAGAGCACATCTGACAGCACGAAGCTGGGAATAGTGTGTGAATCACCCGCCAATCAGAGATGAACAATCGGTGTGCTCGCCGCCGGTTGCCGGCCTTGTTGGCCAGCCGCTTTCCGTTAGGTTCAGGCACGATGACGAGGTGCGCCGCAGGCTCCCATTCCTGCCCGTTATGGCGTAGCCGGTATGCACATTACGCGGCAGGCTCAGTCGTCCTGAGTCCGATACAAGGGCAACAGGACGCGGAACGTCGCTCCCGCGCCGGGCACACTGCGCGCCTCGATCCTGCCCGCGTGCGCCTGCACCAGCGCGGCGGCGATGGCCAGACCTAGCCCGGTGCCGCCGTACCCGCGGGAGCGGCTCGGATCCGCGCGATAGAACCGGTCGAACACGTGTGGAAGGTTTTCGGGCGCGATGCCCTGTCCCTCGTCGCGCACCTCGACCAAGGCCGCTTCGGCATCCGCGGCAGGTCCTGATCCGGCATGCACGACCCCAGGACGTGCGACTTCGGCGCCTGTCCGCCGCCTGACCGTGACGTGCACCGCGGTGCCCACTGCCGTGTGGGTGATCGCGTTTCCCACCAGATTGGCGATGACCTGGTGCAGGCGGTGTTCGTCGCCGTTTACGAGCACCGGGTCGTCGGAGATGCGCAAATGGATGGGGCGCTCCCGGTCACGGGCTTGGGCGGCGTGCACCACATCGCCCGCCAAGACCCGAAGGTCCACCACAGTGGGTTCCAGGGTGGGTTCCTGATCCAGACGGGCCAGCAGAAGCATGTCCTCGACCAGCACGCCCATCCGTTCAGCCTCGCCCTCGATCCGGCCGAAGAGACGCTCAGCCGCCGGGTCCCGAATCCTCTCCCCGTGGTGGTACAACTCGGCGAAGCCGCGGATCGACGTGAGCGGCGTACGCAGCTCGTGCGAGGCGTCGGCGAGGAAGTGACGCAGCCTCCGCTCGGACTGCTCCGTTCGCGCAGCGCGAGGGCTAGGCGCTCCAGCATCACGTTCAGGGTGTGGCCCAGCCGGCCGGTCTCTGTGCGCGGATCGGTGTCGTCGACCCTACGATCGGTGTCCCCCTCGGCGATGGCCGCTGCCGTACGCTCGATCCGGCTCAGCGGACGCAAGCCCAGCCGCACCACGATCCAGGCGACCGCGCCCAGCAGCGACAACACCAGGACGCCGGCGGCCAGCTCGATGACCAGCAATTGCCGCACGGTCTCCCTGTTGGCCTCCAGCGACATCGACACCGCCACGCGCCCGCCACCCGACACCCTCGTGACGAGCACGCGCCACTCCTCCGAGCCCGTCCTCCCGGCCATCGTGACGGGACGAGCCGGCAGCGCTGAGACTTCCCGAGCAGTCAGGGTAGGACCGTCGGAGACTTCGGGCGGTATCTGCCGCACCACGCCTCCGTACGCGTCGTAGAAAGTCATCCGGAACTGTGTCGGCAGTTCCATGTCCCCGAGACGCGGAGGAGGCGGCGCGGTGGGTGGAGGGCGCCGGCCGAGGGTGAGGACGAGTTCAGACAGCTGGGTGTCCACCCGAGCCAGAAGGACCCGATCCAAGAGCAGCACACCCGCCACTGCGAAGACCGCCAGACCAGCGGCGCACAGGCCCAACAGGGCGGCCAGCAGCCGATGCCGCAGCGACCAGGAGCGCCGAACCAGCCTCATGAGGAATCCTGCAGGCGATACCCCAAGCCACGCAACGTATGGATCAACGGCCGGCCTTCCGCATCGATCTTCCGCCGCAGGTAACTGATGTAGGACTCGACGATCCGGCTGTCACCGTCGATGTGGAAGTCCCACACCCGCTCCAGAATCTGCGCCTTGCTGACGACCCGATCGGCGTTGATCATCAGGTAGTGCAGCAGGCTGAACTCTGTCGGCGACAGATGGATGGCCCGCCCCGCCCGCCGCACGAGATGGGCCTCCTCGTCGAGTTCCAGATCCGCGTAGCGGAGAACTCCGTCGTCGACCGTCTCGGTCACGGGCCGGACCCTGCGCAGGATCGCCCGCAGACGCAACACCACCTCCTCCAAGCTGAACGGCTTGGTGACGTAGTCGTCCCCGCCTGCGGTCAGGCCGGAAATCCGGTCTGACACGGCGTCCTTGGCCGTCAGAAAGAGCACCAACGGACTGTCCTGTGCCTCCTGCAACCGCCGTGCGACCGTAAAGCCGTCCAGGTCAGGCAGCATCACATCCAGCACGATGATGTCGGGCCGCTCGGACGCCACCGCTTCCAACGCCGCCCGTCCGCTGGACGCGGTTCGCACGTCGAAACCGTTGAGACTCAGCGCCTCGGACAACAGATCCCGGATGTTGGGCTCGTCGTCAACGACCAGGACTCTCGCGGGCACGGACTCGTTCATAGGTTCGTTCTACGTTACCTGTGTAAGAGCAGCCTGAAAGGCCACGACCTGGGCGTGCGAGGCGCGAAACCGTGTGCCGAGGCTGAACTGTGTGGCAAGCGGACGTCGGGTCAAAACCTTCAACCAGCCAGCTTCGGTCTCCGCGCGACAGCAGCCCCCATAGGGAATACGGAAGGGCCGCTGTCTCCCACTCCTCTGAATCTCATGTACGTGATAATGGCCTATATCACGTACATGAGCGATCATGACGGCGCGACGACCAGGCGAACGTCTTGCCGGGACGGTGCGCGACTCCGGCACGTTATCCGATACATCGCCGAAGGCGTCGCCCGGCGGGTGGCATGAGCGCCGCACCGAAGATCACCGCCCTGCGCAGCGAGCACGTCACACTCGCCGCGGCCGCCGATGCCTTCCTCGCCACCCCGGGTACCGCCAACCCCAACACCCACCGCGCCTACGCCTCCGCCATCGACCGCACCATCGCCTGGCTCGGCCGCCACCGGCCGCTCGCCGAGATCGCCGACGCCGAGATCGGCCACGCCCTCGCCGCCCTGTGGGGCCGATGCGCGCCGGCGACCTGGAACCGCAACCGCGCCGCCATCACCTCCTGGCTCACCTGGTGCCAGACCAAGAAGCACTGGGCCGCCCCCTCGGTCCCGGCTGAGGCCGAACGCCGCAAGGAGAACGTCGACGAGGCCCGCGCGGTCGCCAAGACCACCATCCACCGGCTGATGTCGCGCCGCGACATCCCACTGCGCGAGAAGACCCTGTGGCGGATTCTGTACGAGACCGCCGCCCGGGCCGCAGAGATCCTGGCGCTCAACGTCGAGGACCTCGACGTGGAGCACCGGCGTGCTCCCGTCCGGTCCAAGGGCGGCGCCACCGAGTGGGTGTACTGGGACCGCGGCACCGCCCACCTGCTGCCCCGCCTCCTCCGGCTCCCTGACGGCACCACGCGTACGCACGGCCCGCTGTTCCTGTCCGAACGCCGCCCCGTGCCCGCCCGCCGACCGGCCGCCGCCGACATCTGCCCGCACACCGGCCGCGCCCGCCTTGGCTACGACCGCGCCCGCGTCGTGCTGGAGAAATACGCGTCCTCCCCGCCGTTATCGCGATGGCGAGTGTCGGACTCATCCCCGAACGTCCGGACCGGAACTCGCAGTCGGGCACCGCAGCCGTCACCGGCTGTGGCTGTGGCTGCGACAACGCTCTACTTTGGGGCTCATCGCACGGACCCGAGGGGAGGGCCTTCCCCGCGGCCAAAGCCCTGGAGAAGCGCCGCGCCGAGGCAGACCAGGTCGTACCTCGACGGTAAACCTGTACCCAGGCACCGAATACAAGCCCTCACGCCGTCTCGCCACAATCCGGACCGGCCCTCCTCCCTGGAGGCCAACCTGTGCAATGGAACGGGAACGTACGCCAAGCCTCTCCGGACCTGCACTGTCAGCTGTCACGACTGGCCTGCGCGAACGGGGCTTAGCGTACGTTTTCGTTCCGCTGCACTTCGACCCCCGGATCTCGGCGCTGCGGGCGGCGTGCCGCCAGTCGGCGACCGCGGCCTGGTGGTCGCGGCCGTGGGCGCTGATCGAGTTGGCCAGCGTGGCCAGGCGGCGGGCCAGCTCGAGCTCGTTCTCCCACCCGGTCGGCGGCTCGACGTCGCCAGCCTGGCCCCTGCCCGTTGACGCCGTCGGCGGCCGGGATGGCGTCGAGCGCTTCGGCCAGCTCGGCGGCGAGTTGGCGGGCGCTGGTGACCTCGGCGGCCAGGCGGTCGCGCAGCCCGGCCGCGCGCTTGGCGGTCTCGGTGGTGCGGTGGCGGGCTCGGGTCTTCTCCCGAACGTGTCCCCAGCCCCGAGGTGAGCCGATCTGCCCAGGTCACCTGCCTTCCGAGAAGATCGTGGTCTCGGCAGGCGGAGACGGTCGCCACTTCTGAGAACACGCACGGCTGAGAGGTGAAACACCAGCTCGGCGCCTGCGAGAAGAGGACCGCGTCGCTAGTTGGCGGCGGGGGACACGTGCGGGAGGAGGAGGCCCGTTCGTTTTGTCCGGCCACAAGGAGCTCTTGCCCGTAGTTTGGTGTTGATCTTGGAGGGGCGGCGGGGTCGGGTGGTGTGGTGAGGATGCTGTCGGGGCGGTATGAGCTGCTCGAGCCGTTAGGGCGCGGCGGTATGGGGGTGGTGTATCGGGCGCGTGACCGGGAGTTGGAGCGGATCGTGGCGGTCAAGGTGCTGCCCGCGCAGATGCTGCGCGAGGAGGACTTCCGAGCCCGGTTCCGCCGGGAGGCGCGGGCGGCGGCGGGCTTGTCGCATCCCAACATCGCGGTCGTCTACGACATCGGTGAGGACATCGGTGACGGGGAGCCGGTTCCGTATCTAGTGATGGAGCTGGTGGAGGGCGGGACGCTGGCCGATCTGCTGCGCCAGGCGCCGCCGACGCCGAACGAGGCCGGGCAGATCGTGGCGGCGGTCTTGGAGGCGTTGGAGCACAGCCACGAGCGGGAGGTGGTGCACCGCGATATCAAGCCCGCCAACATCATGGTCCACCGCGCCGGCGGCCGGGTGCGGGTGAAGGTGATGGACTTCGGGATCGCCAAGCTCATGTCGGAGACGGCCACCCGGTTGACCGCCACCGGAATGCGGATGGGTACCCCGTCCTACATGTCGCCCGAACAGGCCGACGGCAAGCCCGTCGACGCCCGCTCGGATCTGTACTCCACCGGATGCGTGCTGTATGAGATGCTCACCGGCCGGCCGCCCTTCACCGGGGACTCGCCCACCGCCGTGCTCTTCCAGCACCTGCGCAAGACCCCGCAGCCGCCCTCACAGCGGAACCCGGCCCTGGCCCCCTTCTGGGATCAGGTGCTGGCGACCGCGCTGGCCAAAGATCCCCAACAGCGCCATCGGGATGCCGCGGCGATGCGACAGGCCATTCCGCCACACCGCGAGCAAGATCAGCTTCGTCACCACAGTCGTGAACTGGCTTGCCGCGTACCTGCTGGGCCCAGGGGAGCAGCAACGTCGTCAAGCAAGCTGTTGACGGCCGTCCCTGCCTCGTCACCGGACGTTCAGACACGGGCCGGGCGGGGCGCGGGGCCGACCCCGTGGTGGCGGCCCGGCCGTATCGCAGCGTGACGCTGGCCCGGACCCATCCCCTCGCGAGCAGCCAGCGCATCGCTGACCGCTCCGGTGGCGAACCCGTAGACCGTCTTGTGCAGCAGGTCGACCGCCAGCTCGCCACGAGGCCAGGTGGTGGGCGGGGCTCCCACCCCTGTGGCGTTCTCCAGGATCTGGTCGTTGGTCAGCCGCACCATCGAGAACATCGTCGACGCCCATGCCCCTCGCAGCCCCACCTGGGCCATGAGGCTACGCAGTATCCCGAGCAGCGCGCCCTGGCCGTAGTGCATGGCCAGGTTGAGCGCACGGGGTTGCCGGCGCGGCCGTTCGGGCAGGCCCATCAGCCGCTCGAGGGTCCTGGCCGGAACGTGGGAGTCCGGGCGACCGGACAGCCGCTGTTCCAGCTTCTCGCCTACGGTCATGACCGCGGTCCCGACCAGTCCGGCCACCATCCCCTGCCACAGCGCGTTCCTCAGCATGGTCGGCCACCTACCCCACCGAAGGGACATCACGCGGTATCTCCTGGCCTGCTCCAGGCGACCCGGTGCGCGGAGGCCCGGGGAAGTGTCAGCGGTCCAGGCGCAGGCTGCCCACGGGGTGCGGCCCTTCGGTCTCCAGCCGGTACTCCTCGCCTGACTTGGCGCGGTTCTCCTCGATCACCCGCTC
>NZ_BAAATE010000076.1:0-9100 GCF_039533245.1 Nonomuraea recticatena
CCGCCAACCGGAAGAAGAAGGGCTCCGCGGGCGGTCGGCCTGTCAGTCACGACGCCGACCTCTACAAGGAGAGGAACACCGTCGAGCGCCTGATCAATAAGCTCAAGGCCTGGCGAGGCGTCGCGACCCGATACGACAAGACCCCAGCCAGCTACCTCGCCGGCCTCCATCTGCGCGCCTCAATGATCTGGGTCAAGCACCTCACCCGGACCACCACTTGATCACGACTCGATACGCGCCCTAGGAGCGTCCTGAAGATCTTGGTGGGCGGGTCGGGATGAGTCGACCCATTGACCGTCTATGGGTGATGGCGTTGAGCGTCCAGGTGTTGTTGATGTGGCGGAGCCCTAAGTTGATGAGGCGGCGGAGGTTGAGAGCGGCGGCGCGGTGGTGGAGCCAGCGGTCGTTGGCGTAAGCGCCACGGTAGGGCAGGCGGCGGTTGCCGCGGGCCACCAGCCAGGCCACCGCGCGTTCGACCATGGGCCGCCAGCGCCGGTAGTCGTCGTGCCAGTCGCGGTCGGTAGCGGCCTGGCGGCGGGCGGCGGCTTGCAGATCGTGGTGCGGGCGGATAGTCAGGATGCGGCCGGTCTTGGCGGTGGTGCAGCGATCGTGCAGCGGGCAGGCGGCGCACAGGCCGGTGAAGGTAGCGCGCCGCTGCTGGTAGCGGCCGGCGGGGGCGGCGAGAGCGACGGTGTGCCCGGCGGGGCAGGTGACCGTGCCGGCGGCGGTGTCGATGGCGAAGTCGTCCAGGGTGAACCCACCGGGGACGGCAGGTGTGAGCGCGGGCGGTTTGATCAGCAGCCGGTGCCCGGCCTCGGTCAGGGTGGCGCGCAGGTCGGCGGCGGCGTAGGCGGAGTCAGCCAGGATCTGCAGCGGGCCACTCTCACCGGCAAGCAGATGAGGTGTGAGGGCGGCCTCGTGGTGGTCGGCACCCGATCCAGGTCGTAATGCCACTGCGGTGAACAGGCCGGTCTCCGGTTCGACGGCCAAGTGGGCCTTGTAGCCGTCGTCGCGCTGCTGCCGGCTCTTGTGAATATGGCGGGCCTCGGGGTCGACGGTGGAGATGATCCGGTCAGGTGGGGTGTGGCGGGCGATCCGCCACCGTCCGTCGGTGCCGTCGGAGCCGTCGGCGGGCTCGACGTCTTGGCCGGCGATCAGCGCCAGCAGGCCGACCGCGCCGGCAGCGGCCTCGTCCAGGTCCTGGCCGGCCAGCTGCTCCAGCAGGGCGAGCGCGTCGGTGACCAGGCCGCTGACCAGGGCGGTCTTGGCTTCCTCGTCATCCCAGGCGATCCTCGGCTTGCCCGGATCGGTGTAGTCGTGGGCGTGACAGTGCGCCGCGACGAGCGCGGCGGCGCCGGGCACCTGGCGGGCCACCCGGCGGATCGCGGCGATGAGCTGGGTGATGGTGTCCTGGGTGGCGACCGCGTCCAGCAGCACGGCCGAATCCAGCGCCCGCCGCGTCCGACCCGCTAACACCCCGGTCTGCTTCACCACGGTGCGGACGGTCTGGAAGATCCGGTCCGGGCGGGAAGAGCGCGCCAGGCGACGGCGGAAATACGTCAGCAGCGACGGATCGAACCCCCGCTCATGCAGGCCCACCCCGCAGGCGGCCTTCCAGCGCAGATCGAACCGCAGCGCCGCCACCGTCTCCTCATCCGACAGCCCGTGCAAAGCCTGCAGTACCACCACCGTCGCCAGCAGGTCCGGCGGCACCGACGGACGTCCGTTGACCGGCGCGTACATGTCCGCGAACGCCTCCGGCGGAAACAACACCCGCCGCTGCTCAGCCAGGAACGCGAACATGCTCCCGGCCGGAATCAACTCCGGCACACGACCCACACCTCAGGCCCGACCGGAGCCCTCCGACGGCCCATCATGACCCGAGTGTGAACTCCCGACCTCAATCTGGCCAGACCATCAAAATCTTCAGGACACTCCTAGGGCCTGTACGGACTTCGGATCTTCAGGCAGGTCGGAGGCTTCGGATCCACAAAACTGCTCCACGTAGGTGAAGGCCAGCCAGGTAGCTGCCCGGCGTCTTGTCGAAGCGGAAGGCCAGCCCGCGCCATTCTTTGATGCGGTTGATGCAGCGTTCCGCCGTGTTGCGCTGCTTGTAAAGGTCTTGATCATGGCTGATCGGGCGGCCGCCGCGGGAGCCGCGGTTCTTGCGATGGGCCGCCTGGTCAGACTTCTCCGGGATGACCGCTTTGATGCCGCGTTGGCGCAGGTAGGCGCGGTTGCCGCAGGAGGAGTACGCCTTGTCGGCGGCCACCGAGTTCGGGCGGGTGCGCGGGCGGCCGACGGGCAGGCGCACCTTGATGCCGGTCAGGACGGCGCGGAACTGCGGACTGTCACCGGCCTGTCCTGGAGTGAGGACGAAGGACAGCGGCCGGCATCGCCGGTCGGCGGACAGGTGCACCTTGGTGGTCAGCCCACCCCGCGAACGGCCCAGCCGGGCAGCCTTCAGCCGGATTCTGTGCCGCACTCGTAACCGTCGGCGTCCAGCTCCGTCTTCCTCGCTGTCGTGGTGGTTTTGCCCCTTTGGCGTAGCCCCTTTTCCCGCGCGGCGGCCTCTTCCAACGCCTTGACCAGCTCGCCGTCCAGCACCATCCCGGCAGCGTGATGATGGGCACGGGCCGTGGTGGAGTCCACGCTGACCAGGTCGAGCTCAATCTGCCCCCGGGCCGCGGCCTCAGCGATCATCGCCTGCATCAGCTGTTCGAAGACACCCGCTATCGCCCACATCCGAAACCGGTCGTAGACGGTGGACCACGGCCCGTACTCGACGGGCAGGTCCCGCCACGGACTACCGGTACGAAACCGCCACATCACCGCGTTGAACTGCAGCCGCAGGTCCGGGATCGGACCTCGCGCGCCCAGGGGCAGGTGAGGCTCGATCAAGGACCATTCCTCATCGGTGAGATCTCCACGCGCCATGGCGATGGCCTACCAGGACCGCAGGCCACAGCGCAGGAAATCCCTCTGATCTCAACTCCGTACAGGCCCTAAAGGGCGTGTCCCGTGGATCATTGGTGGGGGTTTGGTGTAGATCAGTCCGGTGGAAGATCGCCTGAATCGTCAGCCGCGCGGTTCGTTAGGCAAGGCCGCGAGTTCAGGCGACGAAACCGCCCCATCGACGTCGACCGTGCAGGTCGTCTGTCACCCTCTCCCCGGCCGCCTGACTCACCCATCCCACCAGCCCTGATCCGGTTCAGAGGCCAGGCCCCGCTGCGCTGGCCAGCTGAGCTGGTCAGACTAATCTTCGTCTCCGAACACATCGGCTTCTACGATGCGGTTGTCTGCCAAGCCACGCTGTCTTTGTGCAGCCGCACGAAGTCCTGCAACATTGGGATCACCAGGATCGATTGATGCAAGCTTGTCTGCTTCTCTGTCCCAGAATGCCGCTTGTTCCTTGTGAAATCGCGCTGCCTTCTGTGCATCACTTCGCCGACCCATGTACATCTGATCGGCGCCGAAGTGAGAGGAACGGGACTCTGGGAGCGGCACGTGCTTGGTGACAGCACCCGGCGTATCGGGTAGGTGGCCCGGGCCGTCGGCAGGTCTAAGACGGTGTCCACCGTTGAGGGCGGTACGGGGGTCAAACTGGCGTCCGAGCCTGCGGAGCAGCTCGCTGACCTGGCGGAGTTTGGGCGCGATCGACCGGTCAAGACGGTCGGTGAGCTGACGGACGATCGCGCCAATCGTGGCGCGGGCGGTGGCTATCGCGCGGATGGCGTTGAGTGCGCTGGCGGGTCCGGCTGCGATGCTGGCGGCCAGTTGCGGAGCGCACCAGGCCAGCTGGGTTAACACGCCGGTCTGGGCGATTTTGATCGCTATCGCCCCCAAACTCACCAGGCCCGCAGCCCAGCCGGCCATCGTGTGCAGGTCACCGGAATCGCCGCCTGCGGCGATCGCTTGCCAGTGCTGGTCGAAGGCGCCGCCCTCAGCTCCGCGGGTGGCTGCGGTGTACTGTCCGGCGGCCGACTCGGCTTCCTGTATGCCAGGGCTCACATTACGCAGGAAGGCGCTGATCGTCCCAGCTATCCCATCCAACGCGTCCGGATCCCAGACGAACAGTTCAGCGGGCACACCGACCAGCGAGGCGACCTCGGCGTATTTCGCGTACTCGGTGGCGATCACTACGTGCCCTCAGCCGCCGCGCCGGCAATCCCACCCGCGCCGGCATCGGCCGCTGCCACTCATCAGTCCCTAGGGTTGCACGGGCGCGGAGCAGGGCCTCGTGTTCCTCCCGCGTAATGTGATCCGCCGCCCCTTTGCGGCACGAGTACAGAGGCTTCGGCCTGGTGAGACCGCAGTCCCGCATCGAGAAGCGGACCCGGATGACGGGTGTCCCACCTTGATCCACCTCGTTGGCCCAGCTCAGGCTGGTGGCTCCGGCAGGACAGGTCATGACGCGACGGTCCCAGTCGATGGTGAATTCGCTGACGGCAAAGCCCTTGCCCTCGGCGCTTTACCCGTCGGCGCCGATCTCGTGGCCGACGGGATGCGCTCAGCCTTGTTCTTGGGCAGTCGATAGTCCTCGATGCGGGCCTCGTAGCGCTCGAACCATCCGGGTTCGGCCTGGGCCAGCAGCCAGTCGGGTGCTGCGGCGGCCAGCGCGTTGAGCGCGGCGCGCACCGTTTCATGCACCTGCTCCAGCCGGTTCATCGCACGCATGGCCATGAGCACGTGAGTAGAGTCGGTTCGCTGCCACCCCCGGCGCGAAGCAGCCCGGCGGTCACGGCGCGCTCCAGGATCGTGTCGAGCAGGCTTTGTTCAAGTGATCCTGCGATCAGGCGATCTCGGAACTCGCTGAGCACCGAGTAGTCAAAGCCGGCGTCGGTCAACTCCAGCCCAAACGCGTACTTCCAGTCGATCCGCGCTCGCACAACCTCGGCCGCCTGCCGGTCGGACAGTCCCTCGCCGAACTGCAGGATCGACACCAGCGCCCGTACAGGCCCTAGTCGTTCCCCGGTGGGTAGAAGCAGCGCATAAGTGAACTGGGACCTGGCCAGAATCCATTCAACTGGCCGTCGCCGCCCCCAGCTCGGCCTGGTTGGAGGGCCCGGCGACGATGACGATGAAGGAATCGAGAATTGCCAGGAACGCCCCGACCAGTGCGATTGAGACCGCGCCCCACGGGGTGGTGGACGTCTTCACTGCCGTCTCCCTTCGGCATTGAGCAGGCCCGCGAGCCCCTTGACCATCTCCGTGGCCATCACAGCCTGACCCATGGCTGCGAAGTGGATGCGGTCCTGGCTCAGCAGGTCAGGGCGATCATTGACCGGGTGGTCCCACATATCGACGAGCACGGCGTCGTAGTCGGCTGCAAGGCCCCGCGTGATGTCGTTGACCTGGCGCACCCGCTCGCTCCAGTCGGGGTAGCGCGGCACCACGAAGGCTCTGCCCAGGGTGAACGTCGTCAGCTGCGCCCCGGTCCCGGCGGCGAGCTCGAACACCTGCTTCAGGGCGGTCGCGATGGCTGCGTAGTCGGGGTCGGCCCGGAACAGGTCGTTTGCGCCGCAAGGCACGTGGACGATGTCGGGACCGAAGTCGGAGAGCCGATCCAGCTGGGTCCGCAACGTTCTGGTTGTGGTTGCGCCTATCTCGGCCAGGTTCAGGTACGTCAGGCCGGGACTGATCCGGCGGAGGATGTCCGCCACTCGGGCAGGCCAGCCCAGGCTGGCATATCCGGGACTCGGATCGCCGATGCCCGCCGAGAGGCTGTCGCCGATGGTCGCGAAGCGTTGCCAGGGTGCTCTGGCGAGCAGGTCCGCAGCGCGAGCTGGGGGCAAGCAGTAGGGATCGGACTCTTCGGTCAGGGAATGCGTTACTGAAGGCATCCTTAAAACGTACGATCGTTCGTTCTTATTTTGCAAGCCGACCGCGAGGGAACGTCATGATCATCGACCAGCGCAAGGCGCGTGGGGCTCGCGCCAGGAGAGTGATCACCCGCCACGCCGTGGACGTCGCCTCCGTCGAGGGCTTGAGCGGTCTGTCCTTCGGCCGCCTGGCCACCGATCTGGAATTGAGCAAGGGGGGTGTGGCGACGCTGTTCCCCACTAAGGAGCATCTGCAGCTCGCCACCGTCGAGACCGCCCGGGGAATATTCATGGAGGCGGTTGTCCAGCCCGCCTCGGACGCGCCCGCGGGGACCGCGCGACTACGAGCGCTCGTGGAGCGGTGGATTTCCTATGCTGAACTGCCGCTCTTTGCTGGCGGCTGCTTCTGGGCGGCCAATCTTCCCGACTTCGACAGCCGTCCCGGCCCCGTCCGCGACGGCCTGCGGCGTCAGCGCCAGGCCTGGCTGGCGGTCCTCGCCGAGCAGGTGTTTCACGCAGTCGGGGCTGGGGAGATCCCCGAGGTTGACGCCGAGCTCACCGCATTTCAGATCGACGCGGTGCTCACCGCGGCCAATCTCGCGATGCGCCTCGGCGAATTGGATGCCGCGGATCGGGTTCGCCGGGTGATCGACGGACTCCTCACCTGAGGCCACGGAGGCGCACAAGGGTCAGCCCTTCATTCGGCTACGGAAGATCTGGCGACGGCCCAGGGGAGCATGTCGTGCGGCGATCAAGGCCTGGCTCATGCACAATGGCCGCCCGCTGGCGATGTATCACACACCGGCCTGAGACAGCTTCTCAGACCGGCATGCTTGGCTCACAGTGAGTGTTCTTCATCCTGCGTTCGCGCAGCGCATGGCCGCAAGCGGAATGCCTGGGAGCGGGGCCAGGCTCCAGCCCCCGAACCGAGGCGGGCCTTTCTTCAAGAGGAAGGGTTCTACAGCAGCGACGCGTGGCTGAAGGGTCCACGAGGGGAGATCGTCTCGCGTCTGGAGAGTTACCACCACTCCATCGTGATCCAGACGTCCGCCGAAGCCGTTCAGGCCCTACACCGATGAGAGGCTGGGGTGCGCCGCTCCTCGGGCGCACCCCGTTGTGGTGAGGCGCCCTGTCACGGGGCCAGAAGTCGCGCGGCGATCCGCTCATGGGCGTCGATCGTTCGAGGCAGCCTGGAGACGGGGGTCTGCTCCACCCAGAGTCCGAAGCCCATCAGACCGGTCACCCTGGGATGCCGCTCGGCCAATTTCACGTAGTCCCACTGCAGATCTGCCAGCTCGGCGTCGGTCTGGTAACCGGGCTTGGTGCCACAGGCCTTGAGCGGTGCGGCCTGGGGCATCAGGAAGAGCTCCTGATCCGGTGCAGTGATGGACTCCAGCGTGTTCAGCGTCGGCTCGATCTCCGCAGCCGAGCGGCAGTACCAGTCGAAGCCGACCCAGTCGACCTCGGGCGGGACCCGCATGGCCGAGGTCACCTTGGGCCCGGCCTCCACCATCATGACCGGCACGGACGGGAACTCCTCCTTGATGACCTGGGCCGAGGTCCTGACGTCCTGGTAGGACGCGCCCCGGTGGAAGGCCTCGTCCTTGAGGTAGAAGGCGGCCACCTTGCTCAGGTGCGGCCTGACCACGTCGGCCAGACGTTGCCAACGTTCCCGGTGGTTGGCGTAGAGGCGGCAGGTGGTGCTGCCTGCCTGGTCGCATCCGGTGAAGAACTCGTGTCCTGTGTAGACGACACAGGAGCGCGGCGCGCACGACTCGAGAACCTCTGGGGCGTAGCGCGCGTAGTCGCTGATGTTGACCCAGTTGAGGGTGGTACGCCCACGTACTTCCTGCACGTGGTTGCCGAGCGCTTCGGTGATACGGGCGGCGAAGTACCCCAGGTGCTTCAGCGAGCCGGCACGGGCCGGGCTCGCCGCGACAGCCGAGACCCCCAGGTCGTCGAAGGTGGCCGTGTCACTGTCGCTGTCAAGGTAGGCGCCAAGATGCAACCAGGTCTTCGCAGGGAACGCCCGATCCAGCGACACCTCCGTCGTGACGTCGCTCACGGTGACGGTGGCCACCCCAGCGCCGGGGCGCGCGTCGACGCGGATGCGGTAGCGGCCGCGCTCGTCCGGAGTGGCCGCGCCAGGACGATCCAGGACCTTACGGCCATGCGTGAACGCCTGGATGCCGCCGTTGCTGCGGACGAGTACCGCCAAGGACACACCTGCCTCGGTCACGTAACCGGAGACGGCGGGATCGGCGGTGAGCACGAGCGAGGCCCATGCGCCGTCGCTGGTGTCGCCGGGGATCGGATCCGTGGTTACCTGCGCGGTCACCACGCCGTCGGTACCGGCCGTCACCGGGGAGTCCAGCCGTACGGCGGAGGTGCCCAGCCAGAGGGATAGGGTGCCGGGATAGCGTGAATGATTCACCTGCGAATACCACGGTCGGGGAACAGGAGCCTTGTACCAGAGGCCGGGTGTGCGGCTGTAGGTGACGCCACGTTGCGCGCCCCGCTGACGGGCGGCGAGACTGTCGTTCAGTCCGTACGTGGGATCCTTGTCGACCGCCTGGTCGAAGGAGTCGGTGAAGCGCAAGGTCGGCTCGGCCCAAGAGGCACCGGACGACAAGCCGCAGAGCAGAACGGCAGATGCCGCCACTGAAAGCATCCGTAGGGTGATGACCATGGGCGCCCACTGTAATGAGGCACGGCCCGCAGCGACTCGCTCTCACCTGTTGATGGCAGCCGTAGTGCCACATATGGCAGAAATCCATCTGATTGCTCGGCCCTCTGGGGGCGCTGCCACGGCATCGACGGCATTGTCGCTCACCGTTGGCGAGCATCAGGGAAACGGTGATCGAAGACCGTGCGCGAATCATCGTCGGGGGTTGGAGGCGCTGCCGACGCCGAAGCCTGTCCCTCAGGCCAATAGTCCGGTCGACGAGTCACCGACACCCCGCCAGAGGTTGCGGCCCCTGCCGCGCACACACTGCCTGCTCCCGCGACCTCACCGGTGCAGCCGTCTTCCCCAGCTCCCACTCCACGGGCCGACCCGGAGCGGTCGCCACGCCCGGCAGGAGATCGCGTGGTCCATGCCATGGTCGGTCTTCTGGGAGCAGATGTAGGCCGCCATGCTCACCGGCCCATCGCTTCCTTCACCCACAAGACCATCGAACGCTTGAGGACTGTGAGACTGATGAGGCACCGCCCGACAAGCCAGGGCCTGACCCAGTTTGAGACTGGCCCGCGTGCCTTGGTGATGACCTGTCGCCCTG
>NZ_BAAATE010000077.1:0-8781 GCF_039533245.1 Nonomuraea recticatena
AACGAGCTCCCCAGACCTACGAGACAGCCTTCCACTCAACATCATCTACGCTGGCATCAGCTGCATAAGCCGTGTCCAGTCTTCGGGTGGAAGCCCCACTCATCGCACAGAGCCGACCTTCTGCTTCACCACCTTTACCATGCGGCTCACACCCCGGCGATGGACGCGTGGCGCGCACCGGCGGGTCCGCCGTGCTCGGTCCGTGCTCGTCTGTCCCGGCCCGTACCGACAGGCCCCGTCACGGCCTGACACTGAAATCCACCCAGCACGCGACAGACAGACACCAGCTGACACCACTGAACAGCAAACGATCTTTCTTCTAATCCGACGGTCGCAGGTTCGAATCCTGCAGGGCGCGCTAGGTATCCAAGTGATCCACAAGTGGTCTGGTAGACCATTGCCAGACCATCCAGTCAGCCGCTCGTTTTCCGCGACCGGCGCGGAATGATCGCCACCGTCGCCTCCGCCGCCGCCTTCGCCAACTCCGGCACGACACTGCGTACGTGTCGGCCGTGAACGAGTGGCGCGCGTGCCCCAGCGTCGCCGAGATCACCTTCATGTCCGTCCCGGCCGCCAGACCGAACGTCGCCGCACAGTGCCGAAGGTCGTGGAGCGGATCGGCGGCAGGCCGGCCCGACGCACGAGCACCTCGAACCGCTGGCTGGCGAACTCGTCCCGCAACGGCTCCCCGTTCCGGCGAGTGAACACCACCTCCGACGCCACCCACGACTCCCCCGCGCGAAGCCGCTCCCGTGACTGCTTCGCGCGCCAGGCCTTGAGCAGCCGCACGTTCTCCTCGTCGAGGTCGATGGTCCGCACACCCGCGTCCGTCTTCGGCCCCGACCCGTCGGCGAGCTCCACCACACTCAGCGTGCCCACCTCCAGGTCGAGATCCGGCCACTCCATCCGGCGCCCGTCGCCGCGGCGCAGGCCGCGCGTCATCGTCAGATGGAACAGCGGGTAGAGGCGCTCCCCGCTCTCCTCGCAGTAGTCGAGGAACTCCCCCGCCTGCTGCGCGGTCCACACCATCACCGGCCCAGGGACGTGGCCGGTCCGCCGCCACCGCTCCACCCGCTCGACCGTCCACACCAGCGGCTTCGGCCGCGTGACGCGCGGCGGCTCGACGTGCTTCGACGGGTCATGCCCGATCTTCCGCGTCTTGTAGGCGTACGACAGCGCCGACGACACACCCGGTGCACCAGGTGGATACGCGATGCCGACAGCGGCCGCGAGGAGTGCAGGCCGCGTCCTGGCGCCACTCGGCGGTGGCCCTCGCGGCCAGGAGACGGCGCAACATCTCGGACGGCTTGGCCCCCTTGGGCAGGGCGTTGATCTGCCCCATCGCCTCATACAGCTCGTGCAGGTGGTGCTCGCGCACGTCGGCCAGCTTCAGATGACCGAGGCCCGGGGCCGACCCGATCGAGGACGACGCGCCCGTGCTGGCGGCGATCGACCGCATGCTGAAGATCCAGGAGCGGCGGGCGAAGCTGCTCGGGTTGGACATCCCCGTCAAGCAGCTGGTGGGCGGGGAGGTGACGGTGACGTACAGCTTCGAGGGTGTGGATCTCGGGACGCTCCGATGAAGCGTCCGGCTCCGCATTGTGCTGGCGGCGGGCCCCTGATGCGAGCGTTCACAGATCTTGTCCTGGGGGCCAGATGTCCACCTGGTTGCGGATGGCCCACATCAGGTTGTCGAGGCCTGTCTCGGTGTTCTGATGGACGGGATCTCTCCGCCTGGTGTTGATCAGTGCCGCCCAGCAGAAGCCGTCTGCGGTGCGTACGAGGACGGCTTCGGTCCCCAGCAGATTGCCGAGGTGCCACCATGTTCCGGCGGTGTTCGTGGACCACCCGCTGGCATAGCCATTCGAATCATAAAGCCCGGACGGCTTGGTCATGTAGGTGATCAAATCGCGGTCCAGGATGTCGGGTTTGGTGGGGAAGCCGTCCACTCGCACGGCGAAGCGCATCAGGTCGACGGCCGTAGCCAGCCAGCCCCCGTGCGCGTCCATCCGCGCCACCTGCGTACCGTACGGATTTTCACCGGCCTGGCCGTAGTAGATCGCCTCCCCTGGGCGCCGGTCGGCCTGGGTGTTCCCCGCGATTTGCATGCCGGTGATTCCGCACGGGGCCAGGATGTTCTCCTTGACGTACGCGTCGTACGGCTTGCCAGTCGCCTTCTCGATGACCCTGCCGAGCACGCAGTATCCGAAGTTGGAGTAGGCGAATTTCGTGCCAGGCGCATTGTCCAGCGACCGGTTTTTGAGCACCCACGAGATGAGCTCGTTCTGGTTGAGCGAAGGGTTGGTGTACATGGGGTCTTGCTCATCGTTCGCCCAGCCGCCGGCCGAGTGCTGCAGGAGATGGAGAACGATGATCTTCTCGGCTCTGGAATCCTCGGGCGTACCCAGGTCCTTGAGATGTCCACTCTTCCCGAAGACCAGGTCTATGGGAGACAGCTTGCCCTCTGACGCCAGTTTCATGACGGCGACCGCGGTGATCGTCTTCGAAATGCTGGCGATCCGGAACAGGGTTGAGGTCGTCACCCTCTCACGACTGGTTCTGTCCGCCAGACCGAATCCCTGGGCATAAACCAGCCGCCCATCCTTGGCGATCGCCAAGGACAATCCCGGCACCTCGTAGTACTGCATGAATCTGGCCACCAGGCCCGATATGACAGGACCCGCCTCGCGCTTCTCCCAGATCGGGCAGAACGCCGGCACCGCGTCTCTTCCGTGACCGGCCGAGAATCCTCCGATGGACACCAGTCGATACCCCTCGCGCTTCTTCTGCGCGACCTCGTTATCCATCGTCCTGGAGTCGATGCCGTGGCGCGTAGCCCAGGGGCGTCCGTCGGCATTCACCCAGATTGTGGCGTACATCCGATATTTCGCGGAGACGGGACTGAAGCCGATGACTCGGACGGGACGCCAATGGGCCTTGGGCATCCGGTCGAACTGCGCCTGGTAGTTGATCTCGCCGACTTGCGGCTTGATCCACCACCAGCTCAAATCGTATCCCGGCCAGCCCTCCCAAACGGTGGCGCAGAGCGTCTCGGCCAAGCCGGGACTCGGGTACCCGCAGAGATCGACGAGGTCGTAGCCCTCCCCGCGGAGTTTGGAGACATGCGAGTAGAGATCATCGAGTTTGATCGCATGATGTGCCTGCCACAGCGGGATCCGACTGACTTTTTCCCAGATGGTGGCGAAGAACGTCTGACCGGCGACGCTGTAGCCGTTGACGCGAACGGGCCGGTAACCGTCACCCTTGAGCTGGTCGAAGTGTTTGGGGTAGTCGCTGAACGGGATCCCGTGGTAGCTCTGTTGCGTGTTAGGCCCGGGAGGGTGAGCCGGCTCCCAGATCGCGGCGTAACGCGCTTGGCCGCCGACCTCGTAGCCGCAGACGTCCACGATTCGGTAACCCCACCGCCCGAAGTACCCATCGAACGCGGCCCGGTATTCCTCATCGGTGAGATTCCAGAGAGCGACGGGGGATCCGTACACCGGCGTGTGCGAGCTGGCACTCTCCAGCAGGTCGGTCGCCGGTGCGGCCACGTACGCATGTGCCGTGGGGAGATCGAGAGGGATGCTGGAGGCAAGTCCGGGGAACGCACTCGCACACAGTGATCGCACGATGAAGTCGCGGCGCGTCGGAAGCCAGGGATCTTCGTGGTGTGCCGGGCGCTCTGGTGTGCCTGATGAACCACTCATGGTCCTCACCCTCGTCTGGTGATCCCCCGGGCGTTGGACGTCTCGGCTGTCTCGTCGTCCATGATGCAGGCCAAGATCCCAAAGCTTCGCTGATGGTTGGAGCACGCAAACGGGGCCTAGTGAGCCACCAGCAGATCCTCGCTCCTGCATACAGCCGCCGACGCGGCCGGAGAACCTCGGGATTAGAACCGCAGCTGGGGCCGGGATTCTCTGCTGCTAGCCCCGGGTTAGCCCCGGACTTCGCATGTACCTAGGGCCGTGACAAATATGCCCATAATGGAAGTCGACCTCCGCGCGGCAGACCAATGCAAGATAACCCACCTAGCTATTACTCAGGGTTACGGAGAATTGACATCGGCTAGACATTTGCCTCGTACATGGCTGGTCGAACATGACGAGCGCCGCGCCGTGGAGTGACAATCTCAGGCATGAACGACTGGCCGACCGACCTTCGTCTCTGGAGCCAGACCCGCGGTGGCGCCAAGCGCGAGCTCATGCGCAACCACGACGACGCCGAACGCCTCCAAGCCCGCCTCGACGAAGCTGGGCTCTCCGACATGATCGAGCTGTACCCCACATACATCGTGCCTCGCCGCAACGCCTGGGCGCAGGGCGAATCCAGGATGGACGACGGCCTCCTTGAGCTGCTTCAGATCCGCCGGTACCTCTGATGCCTACCGCGCTGCGCCACACCTAACGACCGTACGGCGCTGCCGCCGAGCTGTTCAACCGCCGCGACCCCGAGGTGCTGCTGTCCGGCCCCCCCGGCACCGGCAAATCCCGGGCCGCGCTGGAGAAGCTGCACGCGATGATGCTGGCCAACCCCGGCGCCCGCGGCCTGATCGTCCGCAAGACGCTTGTGTCGCTCGGCTCCACCGGCCTCGTCACGTGGCGAGAGAAGGTCGCCGCCGAGTCGATTGCCGCCGGGCCCGTGGTCTGGTACGGCGGCAGCCAGCAGGAGGCGGCGGCCTACCGGTACAGCAACGGCAGCGTGGTGGTGGTCGGCGGCCTGGACAAGCCGCAGAAGGTCATGTCGTCGGAGTACGACGTCATCTTTGTCCAGGAGGCGATCGAGCTCGCGATCGACGACTGGGAGGCGCTCACCACCCGTCTCCGCAACGGCGTGATCTCCTTCCAGCAGCTGATCGCCGACTACAACCCGTGGACCCCCACACCCTGGCTGAAGGCCCGCGCGGTCCGGGGCGACACGGTCATGCTGCACAGCAGGCACGAGGACAACCCCGTCCTGTTCCGGCCGGACGGCACGCTGACGATGGTCGGGCAGGACTACATCGGCAAGCTCGACAAGCTCACCGGCGTGCGCTTCCACCGGCTACGGCACGGCAAGTGGGTCGCCGCCGAGGGCCTGATCTACGAAGACTGGGACCCCGCCGTCCACCTGCTCGACCGGATCCCGATCCCGCAGGAGTGGACGCGCTGGTGGACCGTCGACTTCGGGTACACCAACCCGTTCGTCTGGCAGGACTGGGCCGAAGACCCCGACGGGCGCCTCTACCTGGTGCGGGAGATCTACCGCACCCGCCGCCTGGTCGAGGACCACGCCAAGGACATCCTGCGCCTGGTCGCCCCCGGCGGCACGTGGGCTGAGCCTCGGCCGAGCGCCATCATCTGCGACCACCTCCTCCCACCGGCGGCGCTGGACCAGCCGCGACAACGCCGCCAGCCAGATCCGGTCAGCGTGGCCCCACCGCGGCCGACCACCGAGCTGGCGGCGGAGCACCTGGTTCTCATGACGGAGCACCAGCAGCTCAGCCTCTTTGGACAGATCAGAGCAGGCCAGCACCGCCACAAGCCCGCATAAGCACTGAACGACCCGGTAGATCAGCGACAACCACACCCCGCAATGGTGACAGCCGCCGCGCTGATCGCGCAGCAAAATCCCAGCTCAGAGCCCAGAACCGTGTTTTCGAGCGGGACACGCTGAAACGCTCGGCGGAATCGCCGTCTTCATCCATGGGACCTCACCCTGGCCCCAGAAGGGACAACGGGCAATCCCGCGAGCCGCTGTCATTGTGGGGGCTCCCAGTAGCAATGAAGAAATTTCAACGAAGTAGCGCCTGACCTGCGGTAACGAAGGAGTTTGACCTCCTGTGGCGGGTTGATGATCACTGCCGCTATGTTCGTTCCGGTTTTGTCCGGTACGGCACGTGAAGTGGTGCGTTGCCAGAGAAGATGTTCTCCGAGGAGCTGTTGGAGCAGCTGCGTTCGTTCCCGGAGATCAGTGCAGATGAGTTGATCCGGTATTCACGCCGACGGCGGCGAATACCGCGCCGAGGATTGCCGGCGCGCTCGCTTTCTACAGCTCGGCGAGAGCGGCGCCGATCTCGACGTCGGTGATCTCGGCCAGCGCGCCCTTCGTTCTGATCGAGCACAGGCGGCGAACGCAAGCTCGCAATGCCTCCTTTCGTGTCCAGCGACAGCCGGCGGGGCGACAAACCGGGACCGCAGGATGCCGGCGTGCCTTGACCGACGACGCGTCCTCGCTCGCACTCCCGCTCGCCGCTGCCGTCGGCCACCAGGCACCTTTTCTTCTCACCGAACCATCCAGCGGGGCAGTCCCTGATGGCCCGCTCGGAGGAGATGGATCGACAGGCATGGGGGGAGACCGCCGATCCCATGTGGGTTGCACGGTAAGCAGCCGAGATCGCGGTATGAGCCCGTCATCGCTGGTCCACAGCTCAGGCTGCAGCCTGCGGACGAATTGCTTCACGTGTATCGCCGTAACTGCTGGAGAGAGGGAGACGGTAGTGGGCGCACCGGTACATGGCGGCGTTGAGCTGAAGCGAGGAAGAGGTGCCTGGTGTGAATGGGCGCAACGATGATGGGCGGCGGATGCTCGAGGGCCTGCTGGCCTCCAGCCATCTGATGTCGTTGGAGCTGCTGCCCGCCCGAGTGAGTGAGCACGCGGCGACCGCGGGGTTCCGCGAGGTGCTGATCTACGTTACAGACGTGCAGCGCAGTGTCCTGAGGCTGCTCACCCGCCACGGTGAAGACGCAGGGCAGGCAGCGCAGGGCGAGGAAACCGAGCTGAAGATCGAGGGAACACTGCCTGGGTGGGTCTACCAACACGTCCAGATCCTGGCCGACAGCTCCGCCGGAGCAGGCGAGCACCGATGGTGGGTGCCTCTGCTGGACGGCAGCGATCGCCTGGGGGTGCTTCGGGTCACCGCCGTCGAGGACAGCCCGCGCATTCGGCAGGACATGGTGGCGCTGGCTTCCCTCATCGCGCTGATCCTGGTCAGCAAGCGCGACCATAGCGACTCCTTTGCCCGGCTGACCCGCACGCGGCCGATGAACATCGCCGCCGAGATGCAGTGGCATCTGATGCCACCGCTTACCTATGCGGACGGCCGCGTGGTGGTCTCCGCAGCGATGGAGCCCGCCTACCGGATCAGCGGCGACGCTTTCGACTACGCCACAGCGGGACCGGTCGTCCATTTGTCGATCTTCGACGCGATGGGCCACGACACCGCGGCAGGACTGACCGCCAACCTCGCCATGGCCACCTGCCGCAACTCCCGCCGTCAAGGCGCCGGCCTGATGGAGATCACCGAAAGGATCGAGCAGGCACTGATCGAGCAGTACGGGCAGATGCGGTATGCGACCGGGATCCTGGCCGACCTCGATACTCACACCGGCGTCCTGAGCTGGGTCAACCGCGGCCACCACCCACCAGTGATCATTCGAGCGGGACGCTGGAGCACCGACTTGCACTGCCCGCCGGCACACCCGATGGGCACCGGCATGGGGCTGACAACCACCCTGTGCCGCGAGCAGCTGGAGCCCGGGGACCGCATCGTGCTCTACACCGACGGCATCACCGAGGCCCGTGGGCTGGGTGACGTCGAGTTCGGCCTGCAGCGGTTCGTCGACTTCCTCATCCGCCACCACGCCGATGGCCTGCCCGTTCCCGAGACACTGCGCTGGCTCATCCACGCGGTCCTGGAGCACCACGACGGCCAGCTGGAAGACGACGCCACCGTATTGTTCTGCGAATGGCTCGGCCCCAACCCCGACAACGTCGACGCGGCAGCGACCCAGACCGGGCTCGCGGGACCGTGACCGCCCGCCTTCGACCCAGAAGTGCGCAGAGGAGCACCAGTCGCGAGCATCGACCGGGGCGTTCGCACAAAACGCCCGATGAGACGGTGGACGGGCGTGCTGAACCTGCCCACCGCCTCCGCCTTCTACGAGCAGGCGCGGGCCGCCGGGCTGGCCTCGGCCGCCAAGGAGGGCGTACTTGTCGCCACCCGGGTCCAAGGGAAGGGACCTGCCCCACGGACGAGGTGGGCGATCCGGGGGCAGGTCGTCCACCCAAGCCTGCCGGCTGTGTCGCTCGGTAGCAGCCCGCCGCGAGCCGAGATATCTGGGGCTCTCCCCCGAGGCGGGCACGTGTCACCTGCCCGTTATGGCCACAGGGAAACGAGGACTACAGGCGCGGACCTCGACAGTGCGCCCCGTGCATGCACAAGACCCGATCTCACAGCCCGCCTCACCTTCACAACTCCGGCCGCCGAGGGCGACGACCGTAACAGAGAACCGTGCGAACTGGTCCACTACGCCTTCTACTTAGGTGTTCATGGCGAAGGCGTAGGCGACGATGAGGATGCCGACGCACCAGCCGAGGGCGATCTGCGCGTGGCCGCGATCGTGTGAAGGGCCGTCGCCACCATCCACCACCTCGTGTAGAGGCTGGTCGCCGGCGGGTTGGGCAGGGAGGCCGGGCGGGCGGCCTGGACCGGCCTCGAGGCCGCCCGCCCGGCTGTCGGTCCGCCAGGCGGTTTGCCGCTTGCCGCGGGGGCTTCCTGCACGATGAGGACCAGGAGTGGTTGCACGCCTTAGACAGTGACTCATTTGGTGAGTCGGCGGTAGCAAATGAGGGCTGCAGCGATGGCGACGAAGGACGCGAAGTGGTCGGCCCGGCGTTCGTAGCGCCGGTGTAAGCGGCGGCAGCCGGCCAGCCACGAGACCGTCCTTTCCACGACCCAGCGGTGGCGTCCCAGGCGTTGGCTGGATTCGATCCCGCGGCGGGCGATGCGCGGGATGATGCCCC
>NZ_BAAATE010000078.1:0-8644 GCF_039533245.1 Nonomuraea recticatena
GCGCTACGAACGCCGGGCGGACCATTTCGCATCCTTCGTCGCCATCGCTGCAGCCCTCATTTGCTACCGCCGACTTACCAAATGAGTCAACGTCTTAGGCGGATACGCGCTAACCGAGCACCGGCTGCGGGGGCCCGTGCGGTTCGGCGTCCATCCACGGTGGTGGGCCTGCGTCGGCGATCTCCTGCAACGGGATCGGGTGTTCGGGCGGCTCGAAGGTGGGGACGAACGCCTCGATGACGGAGAGGAAGGCGTGCCACTCCGCGCGCTGCTGCCGGTAGCGGGCCATGATCTCGACGAGCAGCTCGGGCACGCCGAGTTGCTTGGCAACGCGGAGCGGGTCAGCGGGGCCGCGGACCCAGCCACCGCAGCGTCGCTCGGCCAGGCCGTGCTCAGCGAGCTTAGTGAGCGCGGTGGTGACGGCGGTTGGGGAGATGCCGACGAGCGTGTGCAGGTCGGTCGTGCGGGTCGGCTCGCTGTTGAGCTGCTCCCAGACGAGCGCGGCTGTGCCGCCCAGAATGCGGAAGACGGGGTGGATCCCGCCAAGCTTGCCGGGCTGCCAGCGTCTCCATGCGGCCGCCTCGGCGTACCCCTGCGGGATGATCAGCCGGTAGGTGTCGGCCCGCTCGCCGTGGTGGACCTGGATGAGGTTGATGAAGGGGTCGCGCTCCTCTCTCAGCAGCTTCAGCGTCTTGGCCACGGTCGATTCGTCCAGCCCCGCCAGCAGGGCCAGGTGCCGGACACCGAACGCGATGACGGTGCAGTTCCGGAGTTGCGCGGCCTTCAGAAGCGCGCGAAGCACACGCCGGATGGTCACCGCTCTAGGTCCTACCCACCGGTGCCTCTCGGCTGCTCTCATCGCGGAATTCCAGCGGAGGATCTGCTGGCGTTCCGTCCCCGCGTCCGTGCTCCGAGGCGCGGGTTGGACGGTGAGGCGAAGCCCTTCGAGCTCTACCTTGCTCCCCCCGCTGTGTGTTCTCCCCCTTGTGTGGACGTCGCGGCCAGATTCTCTCCCTGCGATCCAGGCGATGGCGCTTTTCCAGTCCGCGCGCAGGCGTTCGGCGCGGGTTCGGTCGTCCTTGTACCGGGCGTAGAAGCTGGCCATGCCCGACCAATTGCCACCAGCGAGGCGGGCGGACACGTCGGCGAGCTGCCAGCCGCACGCCACAGCTCCAGCGACGACGGCCTGCCGGGCTTCGGATGGCGAGGCGTAGTCCCGCCGGTCGAACTTGCCGGAGGCGGCGATCTCCTCCAGACGTGGGCTGAGCCGGGGGAGGGGCCCGCCGACACGGGGGAGCCACAGGTCGTGCTGCTCGTCCATCTGCCACACAGCGGCCGCCATGCTGGCGGGAGTCTCCTGCTCAGCCTCGATCGCTTCGAGCTCGGGCATGAGCGCGTCGATCAACGCGCTCCACACGTCGGGTCCGCACGGGTTGGCCAGCACCTGGCGGACGTGAACGAGAGGGGTGGTGAGCTTCTGATGGCCGCGTGAGCGGTGCCAGGAGCCGGGCGGCCGGATGACTCCGTCCGTGCTGCCGAGCATGGGCTGCGGGTCGAGCGTCGGGTAGCGGCGGGCGAGCGCGAGCGCGATCTGCCGCATCTCCCGGTATGGCAGCGGCGCCGCCCACAGCACGTAGCCGTGTCTGCCCCCGTTGGGGGAGATGTCGCCGAAGCCGGAGCCGCCGCATGCGTGCACGAGCGCGGCGAAGTCGGCGGCGTCGGCGGCCACCGCGGCGTACGGGTCCTGGGCGCCTCGCCGTACCGCGCGGGAGATGTCGAAGTCGGCGGCCAGGAGGTGGGTATGGCCGTTCGTGTCGTACACGTACACCGCGGCGGGGGACTGGGGCAGCCGTACCGTCAGCTCACGCTCAAGATGACGGGGATAGTTGCGGCCGCCGTCATGGGATAGCCGTACGCGGCCGCGAGCGCCGAGCGCGGGCGCGCACAGCGCCCACTCCTCAATGGCTTTGAGCGTGCCATCCCCGGAATAGCCGTCCTCCCCATGACGAGGACGGGGTATGAGGTTGTCAGTGACGGCAATGCCTGTTTCACCCATGTTCGACACGCCGAACTTGGGCATGACTGGCAGAGCCGGGGCGACATCGTCTATCGTGGCCTCAGCTTCTGGTGAACGGACCTGGGCGTGCGAAAGCCCGCCGGGAACGCTTCTGGCGAGAAGCGGACCAGGCTGGAAAGCCCGTCCGGGATCCGGTTGCCTGTCGAAGGTCCTCGCGCACCTGCTTGGCGGTAGATGGCGCGGGGGCCTTCGTGGTTTTTATGGAGTTGTTCGCCGTCTTCGACGGATGTGGTCTCCTCTCAGCCCGCGACTAGGTCAGCGCGCTTAGGCGCTTATCAGGTCGAGCTGCTGCGTCTGTTCCGACTCGACGTAGCGGCGGGCGTCCTGATCGGTCTCGACCAGAATCTCCAGATACCGCCACAGCGGGACTTGGCGTGCTTTCGCACCCTTCTTGGCCAGCGCGCACACCTCGGGCCGTACCCGGCCCTGCAGCATGCTCTCGTCCCCCTTGGGGACTCGCGTGCGCCGAGGCACCGGCCCGGCCGCCTGCAGGCGAGTCAGGGGATCGGCTTCGACGAGCTGCTCCAGGTAGAGGGAGATGGAAACGCCCCTGGCCGCCGCGCCGTTTCGGGCGAGGCGGTGTGTTTCGGGGCTGACCCGGCCTTGCAGAGTTCCATGCACTCCGCCTGTGTTCGGGCGTCGTGTACGTCCAGCAATAGCAGCCATGCGGAGCATCATGGCGCACCCACGTATGCATACGCCACAACTTGCGCTCGGCGTGTCGCAACGAGTTGATCACTTCAGAGGATCTGCTGCCAGCAGCACGCGGGAGCTTTCGCTGGCCGCTTGTCCGCGCGGGCGGCCATCATCTGGATCAGCTGGGCGTGTTCGGCTTCCGGGCGCCGAGGCTCTGCCTGGAGAGAAGGCGGCGTCCTTCTTAAGGGCCTGCCTGAGCCGAACGCACTGCGGTCAGCGCGTCACGCTGGCCGCTGTGCTTCTGCGAAGGGGTCCGGCGGCCGCAGTTCCCTGTTCAAGCAGGGGGCTGAGGGTTGTGTGCGGACACACCGTTATCCTTCGCAGCGGCGTAGAGCGCGAGCTGGGCCAGATGGCGGTTGTTAACGCCATCCCACCAAGGATGGCTCTGCAGTGCCTTGACCGGGCGCAGGCGTTCACCACGGGCCCGGCCAGTGGGATAAGAGGGCGATCCTCTTGGGCAGGTTACCGGCTGGCGCGCATCAACGACGAGGGCATTGAAGGGCTGGGAGATCGGCCCGGTGTCGGCCGCAAACGGCGGATTAGTGAAGTCGAGCGTTCGCAATTCATCGCGCTGGCCCCCATATGGCCGTCGGGTCGGCCGGCGCGCGATCAGGTATCCGGAGAGCTGACCATCGCCGACGAAGACTGGCCAGGGGTCTGGACGCTGGACACTCTGGTCGAGGCCGCCCCCCAGCTGGCCACGCCTTACGCAAGCTGCCCAGGACGGGTTGCACTACCTGGTACTGGACGGGGATCCCTTGCTCGGTCATCCAGTGGTCCGAGATCCGAGGCGCTGGCAGTGCGCCGGTCCGCTCAGGCGGGGATCAGGTTCCAGGCTGTAAGGAGAAGCACCGCGCCGAGGCCGAAGTCCAGGACGAAGCAGAACTCGGCGAGTGAGCGCTCGACTACCTTGTCGCGGTAAAAAGTGATCACGTCCCAGATGGCGTGTCCGATAGCCGCGGTTGCGGCCAGGTGCGCGGCCAAGAGGGGGTCGACCATCATCGCGGTCAAGGCGATGGCGCTGAACCCGGCGAACCCGAGAGACTGGATGGCGAGTTCACGTCGGTCAATGCGGGAGCCGCGAAGGAATCCGTACACCGCGAACCCGGCGCCCATCGCGAGCAGTGTCGCGGTCGGATCCAGTCCGGTGGCCTTGGCGACGACGACAGTGATGACGGCGACCCCGAGCATCACCCAGCCGCTCCGGCGGGAGCCGAGCGCGGCGGCGGCCAAATAACACATCGCCGCCAGGATGATAATCATCGCGGTTACGTGGGAGTCCAGGCCGCCTGAGGCGTTGGCGATCAATGCGAGGAGGCCGACCGCGCTGGGCCAGCGTGCCAAGAGGCGGCTGCCGATGCCTGGAGGATGACCGGAGCTGTGTGGTGAAGAGGTCGGGTGGTCAACGGTGCCGTGAGGGCTGTCGAGGTTCGTTGTTGTGTTCATACCGAAAGCTTGGGCCCGGACGCCGCACGCCGAGCCCATGCAGTTGTCATGAAAAAGGGGTGCGTATCGCATGTGGCGTCGAGTAGGCGTGAGCACAGAAAAGTGGTGAGCGGGGGGCCTGCCATCGAGGCTGATGGAGTGCTCGTTCTGGGGGGCTGACGTGAACCAGTCGTTAGTGGAGGGCGTTCCGCAGCGGCTGGGCCCGTGTGACATCGTCGGCCGCCTCGGGACAAGGCGGCCAGGGCGTCGTCTACCTAGGGCGGTGACCACATGGGTTCACCGGCTCGAGGACCAGCACTGTACTGCTTGCGCTGGCTGTCCGGGTGTCCGCCACTGTCGTATCGACACCGAAGCGATTGATGGAGGAGGAGCACAATGGCCGAGCCTGTGCGGGTGCGGCGGTTGTCCGATCATGAAGGGCAAACGCTGCAGCGGCTGGTCCGGCGCGATAAGCGCGACTCGGTCCGGATACGGCGGGCATTGATCGTCATGGCGTCGGCCAGGGGGACGCCATGACGGCGATCGCCCAACTGGTGGCGGCGGTACTTGACCGGCTCGGTCGCGTCGTGAGGCCACGGCCACTGTGCGATCAGCCACCGCTCGGGCAAGGTGCCGTCGCGGTCGCGGGCGACCCGATGTCCAGCTGGGCGCACTCGCAGGAAGACGAACTGCGAGCTCAAGTCACCCTTGGAGCCTTCGCGCCAGGTGAGCGAGAGCGCGGCGTCGCGACCGGCGGCCCAGACGTGTTCGGCATAGCTGACGGCGCTCTCCGGGTAACGCAGGCCGGTCCGGACTGGGGGCCTGCTTCGGCCGGACCAGACCCGCTGCACCGCGACCACGTCCGGCTCGGCGCATGCCCCACCTGCCATCGAAACTGAAACCGTTACGCCACACAACCACCGACAGACCTAACAAAGCACTATTACACCTTGCACCATGATGTGACCTACCACCAAGACGCCTGCGAGCTGCGGAAGGAGCCGCTTCCCGAATCCTCGCGAGCCTACGCGCCCTCGCCACCGGCCTGGCCCGTCTGATCGACTGAACCAATATCATGGCACCCCACCGATCACCACTGGCCGTCCCGCCGATGGCCTCTTGGGAGCCCGGGGGGGAGATGTCCAGACTCCCAGCGTGGTTACGATTCAATGTCAAACACGGCTGGAGGTTGAATTTCGATATGGGTAATCGTTTTGATACGGCCGCTGTGGCGCCAGCTGGGGGCGTGTCGTGGCTGTGACGATTCCCTCCGAGTTTGCGGCGTACGCAGAGGTCGCTGCGCTGGTCGGTGTGCCGGCTGACCTGTTCGTCTGGGATCCCGACGCGCTGGATCGCCTGGCTGGGACGATCAGCGCCTTCCGCCGTGATGTGAACCCCGGCATGCAGGAAGTCGAGTCGGCCGCCGGACAGTACACCATGGCAACCCACGGAGCGGAGGGCGACGCCTTCGACCAACACTGGCAGGCGATCGCCGCCGGTGGCGATTCCGGTGACGTTCCCACAATCGCCAGCTGGGCTGCGGGCCTGCTGAGCTTGGGCGCGATAGCGATCAAAATCGCCCAGACCGCCGTCGTGACCCAACTGGCCTGGTGTGCCCCGCAACTGGCCGCCAGCGCCGCAGCCGGACCCGCCGGCGTGCTCAACGCGACCCGCGCGATAGCCACCGCCCGCGCCACGATCGGCGCTATCGTCCGCGAACTCACCGACCGCCTCGACCGGCTGATCGCACCCAAACTCCACCAGGCCGGCGAGCTCTTCCGCAGACTCGGACGCCAGTTCGACCCCCGCACCGCCCTCAACGGCGGACACCGTCTCGTACCCGCCGACGGCCCCACCCGTCTATCTGGTACGCCGTATCCTAAAGGAGGAGATTCGATGAATATAACGCGGGGCGGAGACGGCGATGTGAGCCCAGGGTCCACTGGTGACCTTCCGATACTCCCAGAAAACGCTGCCGGACAAACGTTTACGGACCGCTGGCGTACCGCCGCAAAAGAAAATCACGGGGACGGCACGCAGGAGGCGTGGAAGGTGGCAAAAGACGGCCGTAACAATTAGCCAATTCACACGCGGACCCACCGTGGTGGCTGGCTGGAGATCGAGAGGTAGCCCGGGGTGAGGTGCGAGGCGGGCGACCGGCCGCGGCCGTCGGCGATCGTGTGGGATCTTGGTGGTCAGCCCGCCGCGGGATCGGCCCAGCCCCTGCGCGGCCTGGGACTGCTGGGCGGTGAGCCCCCTTTTCGGGCTCCGGCGGCGTGCTGGTGAGCGCGCACGATGGTGGAGTCGACCTGGCTGTTCCAGTCCAGCTCACCGCGCCGGTCGGCCTCGGCCATGAGGGCTTGCTTGATGGAGTCCCACGTGCCGTCGGGGTCCACGCGCGGAAGCGCTCGTTAGCGGGTCTTCCAAGGACCGTAGCGTTCGGGCAGGTCCCGCCAGGGCGCTCCGGTCCGTACCCGCCGCAAGATCCCGTTGATCACCTGCCGGTGGTCTCGCCACCGGCCGCCCCGTGGATGAGCGGCCGGCATCAACGGGGCCAGCCACTCCCACTCCAGTCTCGAAAGATCACCACGACTTACGCATGATCTAACGATTCACATGATCGACCGGACACGGCCTAAGGCGTCTGCATACTCGGCGACGAACTGGAAGCGTTCACCAGCGTGTCTCCCCGGCGAAATACCGGGCGGCCTTACGCAGGATGTCCCGCTCTTCCTCCAGCTCACGCAACGCGGCGTTCTCGGCCTCCACCGTGTCCAGCGACATCTCACTGCCGCTGTCACCAGCTCTCGACCTGCGGCCCGACCGCTTCGGCTCGCCCCGCTCGGCGCGCGCCGCCGGGATCCAGCGCCGCAACGTCTTGCGCTGATGCCCAGGTCTGCGGCGATCCCCCACAGTCGTCGCGCCCGGCCCTGGACTCATACAGCGATCGACTCCGTCAGCGTGCGCGTGGTCAAAGGGGGAACCGACAGGCCCGAATCGGCTCGAAAGCGGCAAGCCTAGGTCGAAGATCCACTTATCACCGAACGGACCGGTCTGCCCATCTCTGCCGCGATCGGCGCCGCGAACTCCAGCTTCCTTACGTGAAGCTGCCCGTGTATGGTCACGAGAGTGACTTCCACAAGAGAAGTGAATAGCCGCGAGGTGGCGCCTGGGATCCATTGCTTCGGGGACTCTCACGTCAACTGGTACGTTCTGGAGGACAAAGGCGCGCTCACGGTGATCGACGGCGGTATGCAGGGACACTGGTCACAGCTGCTGGACTGGCTGGCTCGACGCACCCTGTCGATGGACGCCATCGAGGCGGTGGTGCTGACACACGGCCATGCCGACCACCTGGGCATCGTTGAACGGCTTCGCAGGGAGACGGACGCCCTCGTCCACGTCCACGAAGCAGACCAGCGGCTCAGCCGCGGCGCCGGCTTGAGGCGACCACCCCGGCGGATCATCCGCAACCTGTGGCGGCCGCACAATCTGGCGGTGAACGCGGCATGGATGCGCGACGGTCTCTTGCGAGTGCCGCCCGTCCTCCAGGCCTCGACCTTCAGCGACGGCGAGGTGCTCGACGTGCCGGGCAAGCTACGGGTCGTCCATACGCCCGGGCACAGCCCAGGAAGTAGCACACTAGTCGCCCGGGACGGCACTGTCGCACTCACCGGCGACGCGCTTGTCACCCTTGACGTGGTCACCGGCCGAACCGGGGTCGGCATCATGCCCGGCAAGCTCAACGACGACCCCGATCAAGCTCTGGCAAGCCTGCGCAACCTCGAGGGACTGGACGCGCAGATCGTGTTGCCCGGCCACGGACAGCCATGGCCTGACGGCCTCGCGGACGCACTGAAACGGGCCCGGAGGGCCGGCATCGACTGGCGTGACGTCTCGCCCCACCACCACGGCCATGACCACGCCACGCCGTAGCTAAGAACGCAGATGCGACACGTAGGATGTCAGCTGCTTGGTCGCCCTGTCGGTCAGCTGTTGGAGGCGATGAGGTGCTGGAGGGTCGCCAGGGTGGCCGCCCGACGGGGCCAGCAACGCAGCCGAGCCAGGGCCTTCCATGCCTCCCCGTGATGGAGTGCGCATACCTACGCGGCGAGGTCGACGCACGCCGGCTGCTGCGCTAAATGACGCACCACCACACGTCCAGCCCGCTGCTCCATCGGTGGCGGATGTCCCTGACCATGACCTGGCGGCCGACGAGCTCGTGCGCCGGCTGACCCCGCCGCCGAAGGGCGGAGATCCACCGACGTGGGTCTCTGTCTCCATAGACAGCACGGCGGCGAGCGACCTGCCCCACACCCTGGGCGTCATCCACGTTCGCCGCCGTGCCATTAGACGTTGACTCATTTGGTAAGTCGGCGGTAGCAAATGAGGGCTGCAGCGATGGCGACGAAGGATGCGAAATGGTCCGCCCGGCGTTCGTAGCGC
>NZ_BAAATE010000079.1:0-7861 GCF_039533245.1 Nonomuraea recticatena
CGCAGGAACAACTCCCACAACTCATCAGGCACCAGCCGTCGAAGGAACGCATCCACGAACGGTCTAACGATCAATCTCCAAATGAGTCACGGTCTAAAGGCGAGGAACACTAGGCACTTTGAGCATTACCTATGCCCGCTGAGGTGCAGCACAGCGGACGTGCGTTCGGCCAGTCGGCGCCGAAAGTCGGGATCAAGGGCGGCGGCGTTGGGCTGGGCAGGCCGTGTCTCGTCCACATACTGTCCCCGCCATCGACTACCGGAGAGAGCGGCATGCACCACATTGCGGGCCCCATACTGGACGGACGCGCCGCCAATGTCGAACATCGCGTGCAGCAGGGTTGTGCTGATGACTCCGGGGTGAAGGCTCACGATGTCTGGCTGCGGTTGAGATGCCTGTTCGGCCAGCCAACGGGCGTGTGCCACCAGCGCCAGCTTGGAGCGGGCGTAGGCGGCTGTCGGGCTGTAAGGGGAGTGCTCCAGGTTGAGGTCGTCTGGATCGAGCGACGCGGACAGATGCGTTGCCGAAGCGACGTGCACGACTCGCCCGTCTGCCGTGAGGATCAAGGGCGTGAGCCGTTCGGTCAGCAGTACAGCGGCAAGGTAGTTCGTCTGCAGGGTCACCTCGTTGCCGTCGCGGCTGATCGTTCGCCGCGGCGGGCCTGGACGGCCGGCATTGTTGACCAGCACATCGATGCGATCTGTTCTCTTCGAGATCTCGGCCGCCATCTCCTCCACCGCGGCCAGGTGATCGAAGTCGGCTTGCACATAGTGCACCTGCCCCGCGCTGGTAGCTTGCAGTTGCTCCAGCAGCCCACCGATCTCGGTCGGCCGCTCCGGGCCGTGCACGTACAGGCAGGAGGTCCGCGGAGCCAGCAGCCGGGCGGCGGCTTCGCCGATGCCGCTGGTCGCGCCGGTCAGCACGACTGCTGTTTCTTCAGGGTTGTGGGGCTTCATGGCTTGGCGACGATCCCTAAGGGTGATGGTCGAGGCGGCGACAGCGGCAGCGGCTCATTGGTCTTGTCGCTGGGCGCGCCTTCGTGAGACCAGACGATGGTCGATGGTGGCGATGGCGGCCAGTACGACCACGACGGCGGTCATGGCGGCCCAGCCCGCGAATGACGCGCCTATTCCTATAGGCACGACGCACACTGCTCCGACGACGCGATCGGTGATCCGTCCGCTCTTCAGCATGGCGCGGTAGATCGCGTGTCCGGCGAGGAAGATCGCGGCACCGCAGCCCAGCCACCATGGCGAGACATGCCCGTGGATATGGTGGATGGCGTCGGTGATGCCGACCGCGACGAGGATGACGCCAATGATCATCACCAGGTGAGCACCGGTGAAGGCGTAGTAGGCCAGCATCTGACGCTGATGTGGGGTGGCCCTCTCGAACTCCGCCTCGGCCCGGACTTCGTCCCCGTCGAAGTACACCCACCACAGTCCCGCCGTCACCGCGATGCCCAGGATCACGCCGAGCGCAAGGGGCAGGTCGACCGCGCGGCTTGGCGGACTCCCGGCGCCGATGCCGATGGCCACCACCGATTCGCCCAGCACCACGATCAGGAGAAGCGCGTGGCGTTCCACGAAGTGGTGGGGCTCGATGATGAATCCGTGGATGCGTCCCAGGAAGGGGGAAAGGTACAGGGTGGGTACGGCGGCGGCCCAGCAGACCCAGCTCCATGTCTCGGGCAGGTGCGGTGCGATGAGGACGAGCACGCCGGCTGCGGCGTTGAACGGCGCGTTGCGCAGGATGGCCCGCCTGGCCGACGGGGCACTGGCGGTGAGGTAGACAACGCAGTGGATGACGACCACGGCCAGGTACGCGATGGGAAAGGCCCACCCCTCGGGTTCGAAGGCATAGGGGACGGACAGACCCATGATGAAGAAGGCCATCATCGCGAGAGTCAGCAGAAGCCGTACCGGGACCACGTCGGGCCGTACTGCGTTGGTGAGCCAACCGAACGCGCTGAACATCCACCACACGACGATCATGGGCAGCAGCCCCTTGAGGAGCCCTTCCCAACCGGGATGCGCCTCCACCGCGTGCGTCACCTGGGTGACCACGAAGACGAACACCAGGTCGAAGAAGAGCTCCATCGGAGTTACTCGGCCGCTTGTGCTCTCGGAGGTCCACAGCCGCAGACGAGCCCTGGGTGACGTCATCTGTTCCTCTCCTTCATCCGGTGTCGGCGGCCAAGGCGCCTCTGGGTCACGCACCTGTGCGCGTCACGGTCACGTGAACGAATGCCGGCGGCGCCGCGGCAGCCTCACCGGCCGGACACTCAAGCTCCCGGACGATCCACAAGGCACATTTCTGGCATTAAGGCCTCCTCTGTGGGCCACGACAACGGATAGTGCTTCCGGAGCCGGGTGACCCGGCCGCCGGTCGTGCCGGGGTGGACCCGCGCGAACGCGTGCGGATGCGCTACGTCCTCTCCCCGGACGGCGAAAGCCGATGTCCGTCCTGCAGCCCATGGTGGCCTGGAGCTACCTGCGCAACAGGATAGGCGGATCCCGACTGAGCCCGTTACGTCGGGCTCCGGCGGAATCTCCTTTTCGCTCGTGGCTCGATGGTCTGTCAGAGCAGCTGGTCGATGGTGATCGGCAGGGAGCGCATGCGCCGCCCCGTGGCGTGGTAGACGGCGTTGCCGATGGCCGCCGCCACACCGACCAGGCCGACCTCCCCGACGCCCTTGGTGCCGACCGGCGTCGCCCGGTCGGGTTCGCCCACGAAGATCACGTCCATGTCCGGGACATCGGCGTTGACGGGCACCAGGTAGTCGCCGAACGTCGCGTTCGCGATGCGCCCGGTCCCCTGATCGGTGGCCGTGTCCTCGAAGAGCGCCTGCCCGATGCCGCCGACCGTACCGCCGATGATCTGGCTGGTGGCCGTCTTCTCGTTGAGAATGCGCCCGCCGTCGATCGCCGAGACCACCCGTGTCACCCGCAGCAGCCCCAGGTCCGGGTCGATGCGGACTTCGACGAACTTGGCTCCGAACGCGCCGGCGACGGCCATCCCGAGTTCCTCGGCCCGGGGCGGGGTACTCCTGCCGTCGGCGCTCAGTTCCTCCAGGCCGTGGCGGGCCAGGATGTCGGTGTAGGACTCGCCCCGCTCGGGGGCGCCGATGCGGTGGATGCGTCCCTCACTGACCGTGACGTCGTCGAGCTTGGCCTCGCGCAGCGGTGAGTCCATGTCGTCGCGGACCAGGTCGAGAAACTCCCCCACAAGTCGCCGGCAGGCGGCGTGAACGGCGTTGCCGAGAGCTCCGGTGAGGCCCGAGCCGCCCGCCTGTGGCGAGTAGGGCATGTCGGAGTCACCAAGGTCGAAACGCACCCGTGAGGTGTCCAGCCCCAGGAGTTCGGCTGCCAGCTGGGTCATGACCGTATAGGTGCCGGTTCCGATGTCGGTGGCCGCGCTGCGTACGAACGCCGATCCGTCGCGGTGCACCGAGGCGCGGGCCTGGCACGGCACCTGGTAGTTGGGATAAGAGACACCTGCCAGGCCGTAGCCGACCAGCCAGCGTCCGTCGCGCATGCTCCCCGGTTCGGGGGTTCGCTGCGACCAGCCGAAACGCTCGGCGCCTCGCAGGTAGCACTCCTGCAGCGCGTTGCTCGACCAGGGCAGACCGAACAGCGGATGTTCGCCCGCGTAGTTGCGCAGGCGGAACTCGAGCGGGTCCATGCCGAGGGCATGCGCCAGTTCGTCGATGGCCGACTCCAGGGCGAAGTTGCCCTGGCCCTCGGCGGGGCCCCGCATGGACCCCGGGCACGGAATGTTGAGCCGTACCTGCCGATCCCGGGTCCGGACGTTGGGGCAGGCGTAGGAGACTGCCGAGCACAGGGAGACCGGTTCGTAGTCATCGTCCTCCATCGCCACCGACGAGGTGCCGTGGTGCTCGATGGCGACCAGGTCACCGACACTGGTGGCCCCGATCCTGATGTGCTGGACGCTGTTCGGCCGATGGCCCACGGAGGTGAACATCTCGGGCCGGGTGAGCACGAGCTTCACCGCCCGCCCGACCTCACGCGCGGCCAGCACGGTCAAAATGACGTGGGGCCACATGCGCAGCCCGGCGCCGAAGCCGCCGCCCACGTAGGGGGCCAGGACCCGGATGCCGCTCTCCGGGATCTTGAAGATCGCCGCGAGGGAGGTCCGGACGTTGTGGGGCCACTGGGTGGAGTCGTGGACGGTGAGCAGGTCGCCGTTCCAGACGGCGATCGTGGCCATCAGGCCGAGCGGGTTGTTGGTGTTGTCGGGGGTGGTGTAGGTGCCCTCCACCACGACGTCAGCGGCGGCGAAACCGGCGGCCACGTCGCCGCGCTCGCTGTCTAGACTCCAGGGGTCGGTGAGGACTTCCGCTCTGGGGTCGTCGACGTCGAGCAGGGCCTCGGTGCTTTCGTACTCGACCCGCACGAGCGACGCGGCGTGCCTGGCCTGCTCCGCGGTGGAGGCCACCACGATGGCGACATGTTGCCCGTAGTGCAGGACGCGATCGTCCTGGAGCGGAGCCGGCGGGGACGGCCCCAGCAACGTCATCGGCCCGCGCTCCAGTCTCGGTGCGTTCAGGTGGGTGATGACGGTCAGCACCCCCGGAGCGGCCTGAGCCTGCGAGGTGTCGATGGCACGGATCCGCCCGGCGGCGATGGTGCTGCGCACCAGGGCGGCGTGAGCCATGCCGGTATAGCCGAAGTCGTTGGGGTAATGCGCCTTGCCCGCCACCTTCAGCGGGGCGTCCACGCGGTCCAGGCCTGCGCCGATGACCGCGATCGTTGGGGAGATCGTTGGGGATGTGGTCATGATTCCGCTCCTGCGACGATCTCCAGGGTGCGCACCAGGGTCCGTTTGGCCAGGTCCACCTTGAACGCCGTGCCGGGGTGCGTCCTGGCTCCCTCCAGGGCGACGTCCGCCGCCGCGCGGAAGGTGTCACGGCGCGCGGCCGCCCCGCGCAGGACGTCCTCGGCGCCCCACGCCCGCCATGGGATCGTGCCGACGCCGCCCAGGGCCACCCTGGCCTCCCGGATGATGCCGTCCTCCATCATCAGAGCGGCACCGGCCGAGGTCAGCGCGAACTCGTACGAGACGCGGTCGCGGACCTTCAGGTAGTGAGACCGTGCTCCCTCCGGGAGAAGGGGCACCTCGACCGCGGTGATCAGTTCGCCGTGTTGCAGCACGTTCTCGATGTGCGGGGTGTTCCCCGGTGGGAGGTGGAACTCGGTCAGCGGGATGCTGCGCGGACCGTTCACGCCCTGAACGTGGACGAGAGCGTCCAAAGCCGCAAGCGGGACCGCTACATCGGAGGCGTGCAGGGCAATGCAGTGCTCACTGGTGCCCAGGATGGCGTGCATGCGGGCGAAACCGGTGATGGCCGCGCACCCCGACCCCGGAGCACGTTTGTTGCACGCCGCGACGGTCGGGTCCCGGAAGTAGCGGCACCGGGCCCGCTGCAGCAGGTTGCCCCCGATGGTAGCCATGTTGCGCAGCTGAGTGGAGGCTCCGAGCAGAAGGGCTTCCCGGACGAAGGGCAGGCGCTCGACCACGACGGGGTCGGCGGCCAGTTCTTCCATGGTGGTCAGCGCGCCGACGCGGATCGCCGAGCCGCTGTGCGTGATGCCGCCCAGCGGCAGCCGGGTGATGTCGACAAGCCGCTCGGGGCCTAGCACGCCGTCCTTCATCAGGTCCAGCTGCGTGGTGCCGCCCGCGAGAAAGGAGGCGTTCGAGTCGGCGCTGACCATGGCCACGGCCTGACCGACATCGGCGGCTCGGACATATTCGAACGGACGCATCGTCAACCCCCCGCAGCCACTTCGCGAATCGCCGCGCGGATGTTCGGGTAGGCCCCACAGCGGCAGATGTTGCCGCTCATGAACTCGCGGATGTCCTCTTCCGAGTCCGCCCGGCCCTCCGCCAGCAGCGACACCGCCGACATGATCTGTCCAGGAGTGCAGTAGCCGCACTGGAATGCATCGTGACGGGCGAAGGCCGCCTGCACAGGATGTGGCGCCCCTCCCTCGGACAGGGATTCGACGGTGGTGACCTCACGGTCCTCGCACTGGGCGGCGAGCATCAGGCACGACACCACGCGCTTGCCGTCGACCAACACGGTGCAGGCGCCGCAGGCGCCCTGGTCGCACCCCTTCTTCGCACCGGTGAGAGCCAGGTGGTCGCGCAAGGCGTCCAGCAAGGTGACACGGGCGTCGAGCCGCAGTCTGCGGGAGGTGCCGTTGACGTGGAGGGTGACTTCAACCTGGGGCGCCTCGGGCGGCGCCTCGTCGTACGGGTGTGCCGTACTGTCCGCTGTCGTCATGCGCAAAGTATAACCAAAACGGACATTTATGGCTATTATGGACATCGAGTGTCTGGGTCGGGGGAAGCGGCCCGGGCCTCGTACTCAGGGGACAGTAGAGGGCGCCGAGCCGGTAATTTCGCGGCCGAGGAACCGCCGGACAGCCGTTATAGATGAGATTGATGATGACGTACGGGGCGATTAGACCGTTCGCTTCGTAACGGATTGATTGCTCTGGGTTAATTGCTGTCGTTGTGGGCCTACTTTGCTGGCATGCCTGCGGAATTCCTGTCGGCTGAGCAGAGGGCGGCGTACGCATCGTTCGCCGAGATGCCATCGCTGTCGGATCTGGAGTTAGTTCTTCTTCCTAGACGCCTTCGACCGGAATATGATCGCGCAGTTGAGGGTCGATTCGCGCCGGTTGGGCGTTGCTGTCCAGACTGGGACGCTTCGGTACAAGGGGTTGTTTCTGGAGGATCCTCTGGTGGTGCCGTGGCCGATGATGGACTATCTCGCCGAGCAGCTGAGGATCGGTGATGCGTCGCAGGTCAAGAAGTACGCCGTGCGTGCGCAGACGGCCTACGACCATGCGTGGATGATTCGGGATGCCTCTCCACCTCACCGGCCTGGATCGGGTCTTCGGTTGCTACGCCACAGTGGCCGAGGCGGCATCCGCCCTGGACCAGGACGGATGAGCGGGCTGTGGCACCGACAGCGGTGGCCAGCCTTGGTCCCGCGGCGGCGGGCTCGCGCGCGCGGCGGCCCCTGCCGCAGGTGGACGCGCCAGGGGCCAACGGTGTGCGTCGTGCCCGCACCCCAACTGTCAGGCGAAGGTCGCACTCCTCCACGCGCCCTCGTCGGTCGGGCAGGGAAGCGGCCTCGGCAGGTAGCCGTTCCCACAGCGCGGGAACACGACGAACGTCACCAAGCGTAGCGGATGGCTACAGACCGACAATGGATGCCGCGCTCGCGCATGCGCTAGAGGTATCTCGAAGCCCCGGGACCCGCGCTGGCGAGGCGGTGGGAGCGAGCACCCTGTGCGAGGCGCTCGACATCAGGAAGCCGCCCAAGATGCCCTCGCTCAAGGTTGTCATGGCCTTCATCCGCGGGTGTGGCGGCAGTGAAGAACTCACTCGTTGGACTACCGCCTGGCGCCGGATCCGCATGACCAGGACGACGACCAGCAACGTCACTCAGTTGCTGCCCACCGCCGACCAGCGGCGGGCCGGGTAGCTCTGAGTCGCAGCCGGCAGGCCCCGCATCGCGGTGATGCGGAGGCCTGCTGCGCTTATCTCAGCGTGACAGGTCGCGGACGTGGCGCTGATGGAGCCGACCAGCTTGGTCAGCCGGCCTGTCAGTTCGACCAGGTCGCTCTGGCGCCCGTTCGGCGATCCGGCCTCGACGACCTGCTCGAGGCCTGCGGCGCCGATCGCGGTGATCGCCGCGCTCAGCTCGTCGACCAGATGGCGGGCGGCGGCCGCGCCTCGTCGGCCAGGCGCTCGCCAAGCCGCGCGGCATGACCGGCGGCCTCGGCGGCGCGGCGGCGGGCTCGGTGCGCGGCCTGGCGGCACGGGT
>NZ_BAAATE010000080.1:0-7432 GCF_039533245.1 Nonomuraea recticatena
GCAGGAACAACTCCCACAACTCATCAGGCACCAGCCGTCGAAGGAACGCATCCACGAACGGTCTAACGATCAATCTCCAAATGAGTCACGGTCTAAGGAAGGCCCCTCGACATGCCCCACTCATCAACGAGCGGTGCCCATCGTCGTGGACACGCTGACCGCCTCGTGCCGCCCGGTTGGCTCGACCAGCGCGACCATGTCGCTGACTCCAGCCCCGTCCGAACGCTCTCGCCGTACCTGACCCCGACCGCGCTGGCCTCGACAGTCAGCTCCAGCCCGACGCCGCCAAGGAGTGGCGCGCGGCGGCGGTCACACCGGCGCTTCGGGAGCGGCTGCACAACTCCGGCGTGTTCGTCTCCTACATCGTCTTGCGAGAGGGAGCGGGCCTGCGGACCGTAACCGAAGCAGCAGCCGGAGCAGCCCATCGCGGAAACCGAGCATGGACAGCGCCTGGCCAGCAGCCTGCGCGAGCTGCTGATCGTGGCGTAGTTTGTCTGCGGCGTCGACGATGAACGCAGCCGCATGCCCGCACCCCTCCCGGTGGTGGAGTGCTAGCCGTGCTGCCATCACATTGGTGTGGCCGCGCCGAGTACGGCACCAGAGCATCAGTGGCAACCGGGACGTACCACTCGTAGGACCGTCCCGCCCGGGCAGGTTCCGGCCATGTCGACTGATAGGTCATCGCCAAGTCGATCGCCGACCGGACAAGTCTGGGCATGCTCACGGCTGGATCGGTTCGGCGCGGGGCGAGCGCGAGCGGACAGCCGAGCAGCTTTGCGTCCGCCAGCGCCTGGTGCACTCGCCATCTATCGGCCAGTAACTTCGCCACCTGACGACCGGAGCCAGGCAGATTGAAGTGCTCGGCAGCGGAGCAGCCAGGACGACGCCGTCCGACCCCAGCGGCACCACGCCCCGCACCGGCAACCCGCCCAGCTCGGCGGCGATCGCGCGGCGAACCGCGCCGGGCGACCAGGTCGGGACGGGAAGCTCGGCTCGCCCCGCCGGTGTGAGATGTGGAGCAGTCGATGGGCGGTCAGCACCGCGATCTCGGCCAGCCTTCGGCACGAGCCGCCGTCAGCACCCGCAGCAAGCACGCACCTAGATGCCCGCTCCCCGAGGGAACGCGCCGCACCTGACGATGACAGGTCACCGTCGCATCCAGGCCGTGATCGACGACCTCCATCCCGAGCTTGTGCATGTCGCCTCGCAGAAGACAAGGCCGATCCCACCAGAGAGAGGAAGCGGGGCAGCTGCCTGTGACACAGCCAGGCGATGGCTCAGCGGAGTGGCGAAGAGCCATTCACCTTGACTGTCTGTTGTGAACAGAGTCAGAGAGTAGAGACCAACATGGCCTTCGTTACTGCATTCGGGGCGAAATCTTCACTTATGACGCTCTCGTGATCAACGCCCCGAAAGCCTCCGCAGGTCGGGCCCTGACATCAGCGAGCGCCGGAGGCCCCCGTATGGGCGGAGTGTTGACGTTGACGAGCTGTGGAGGCCCTCTGATCTCCCTGCCCAGATGGGTCACAAAAAGGACACGATGTCTCGGGAATTTCTACTGCACCATCGATCCCGATAATTGACCCCAGCTACATTTGCTACATCCTTTACCAGTAGTTGTTGTTCAAGTCAGATCATGTGAGGAGGCCGCGCACATGCCGGAGCGATCCGCCCGACTCCTCCACGCCGCAGGGTCCGCGTCTGTGGCCAGCGACGTAGCAGCCGACGCCCGCCGCGACACCTCGCTCAGCCCAGGCTTAGGTCGGCACCGCCGAGGCGCACCCCCTCAGCATGACGAAGGCCTTCCTCGCAAGTCCGCCGACACCACCCGGCCAACTGGCCGCCTGCGCCGTGCCGGCCTCCACGCCGCCACGGTAATCGTGGGCCTGGTCTGCCTCACGTTGCTGTTCAACCCTTTCGGATCGCAACAGGCCCCGACCAGCACCGCAGCCCAGCTCGATCCGCAGATTGACCTGGGACCGCTGCCCTTCGACAGCTTCGCCCCACCCGTGCCCACCGGCGAGGTAGCGCAGCCTCGGCTCACGCCGCTCCCCTCGTCATCGCCTTCGCCACCCGCCGTGCCCGCACAGCAAGCCCGCCGGCACCCAACTGCCAAACCGAGCATCAAGCCCACCCGAAAGGACGCCCCGGATGACTTGAATGTCGTCCAACCGATAGGCCCCAGCCACGGGCCTTTCGCCCGCTCGGACACCCATTCCTCGAGCCGTTCGAGCGCAACCACGCCCCCTCCCGCCTCAACTTCTGTACTGCCTCGACCGCCCAGCGCCAGCCTGTCTGCCTCATCCATCCACCTGGGCACTGACCGCAGCGGCTCCTTCAACGTGAGCATCTCCCCCGGCAGCGGAACATGGTCAGCCAGCGGAAATAGCCACATCAACGTTGACACCAACGGTTCGTTCACCGTCGACGCACCCCAATCCGAGCCGGGCTGCCTGAGTGCTAGCCGTACCGCCTCCGGGATCATCACCGTCTCCTGGCGCGGGACCAACACCGGCAGCGGTTCGACCACAGACGCCAGCGGCACCCTCACCCTGACCGTGTCCTGGACCATCGCCAAAGACAGGGGCTATTGGGTTTCCTCCCCCACCACCGGCGGAGGCTACTGGAGTAACTGCAGCCCCAGCGCGGCCAATCCCAGCCTCGGGTGAGAACGCCCTACCTCTCCCCCACGCGGTCTCACCTCGCGTGGACACCCCAGAAGTGCCCTCCCGGGGGCGACAGAGCCCGTCCAAACCAACGCCACCGGCGCGGCGGCCACCCCGCGCCAATCTCCACTAGGAGCGTGAATGAACCGCATTCTCTTAGGTAAACGCGGCTGGATGATCCTCGCGGCCGTCCTTGCTATGGGCTTGATCGGCTCCGCCGGTCTGGCCATCGCCAATCCGTACGGCAACGTCAGCAACGAAGAGACCTGCGCCGTCTGGGACCCCCCTGGAACCCCGCGATACCAGCAGTGCCTCGATAACCTGAACGTCAGCGGACAGAGCGGCCTGGTCGCTGGCTCCCCGCCAGGCGCCAACACAACGCCTACCATCTCCGCGACCTCCTCCGACGGCAACTCCCACCCGCCGAACTACTTCTGCCACGATGCCGGCAAGAGCCACTACGCCTCCACCAAGCGCATCAAGGACTGTGAGAGTGAGCTCGTGTGCCTCTGGCAGTCATCCGATCGCAAGTACCACTGCATCGACGGCAGCGGCAAGTCCGTCGATCCACCGGGCGGTATCTGCCAACCGGGCCGCAACCCGCACTACGCGTGCGCCGACGACCAGGTGGTCTCGGTCATCACACCTGAGATCGGCGAGCCCACCTCGTCGCCACCGCACACCCGTTCGACTATCCCGCCCACCCTGTCCAGCCATCCGGCGCCGGCCGATCCCACTATCCAACCGACGCAGGAGCTGATGGTCACCTCGCCGTCGCCCATATCCACACCGACAGCCACCCCCACACAGACCGCGACCATCGACCCGGTCGCCCAGGCGCTCGAGCAGGCCCGCACTCAGGGGCTGCGCATCTGGCTCGAGACCGACCTCTTTAAAGCCTGGAAGCGCGGACCGGAGCAGCTAAGCGGCCACCGAGAAGCTCAAGCTGTACGCCAACCAGTCGGGGGTCGTTGGTGTGAAGTTCGCTTACGACCTCGGGCTCAGGGGATTCGATGACGAAGCCCAGACGGTCGGTCCTGCTCACCGCGTCGAATTCCTCACTGGCCGGATCATCCAGTTCGTCACTGAGGCATCCCAGGCCCTGCGGGCGGCCCTGCCACCGGGCCGTCAGATCGCGGTAGACGTGTATCCCTGAACTAGGCTGCGGCTCGAACCAGCTATGTGCACGAGCCATGCAGCGCGACTATCCCCTACTCACCCTCGCCAACGTCGAGCGATACGTTTTGACCGGGGCCGTCGACGCCGTCAACATCGCAGGTAGCCAGTACGCTGCCTCCAAGATCCAGCCCGACGCCGCTGCCATCACCAACTTCTGGCAGCGCTTCCGGCTGCTGTCATGGAAGACGCTCATGCCTGGCCTCTACATCGGCAGCCGCGAGATCGGTCTCACACACGCCGGCCCGGACAGGCAGATCGTCAAGGCAGATGCCGACCGCTTGGTCAAGGAGCGGGTGGACGAGCCGCTCCGCACCGGAGCTGACCACGTGATCTTGTGGACCTGGAAGCAGACCTTCGACCCGGATGGTGATGGACCAGCCGAAAGGCAGACCTGGCGTCTAGCCGACCAAGGTGCCCAGAGCAACAGCATCGTGACTGCCCTAGGCAAAGCTCGCAGGCCTTTACGGCTGGCCGTCACCTACAACCCCCGCGAACAGGAGACGAACATCGCCAGCGACGTCAAGGCGATCGCCGACATAGCGCCGCCGACGGGCTACCCCCGATCGTCTACGAGCGGCAGATCATGACCGCGCGAACAGCCACCAAGGCGAGGTCTCAGGAGGCCATCGCCGCATAACCGAGTCTCCACGCTTTCAGGGGATGGACATGACTGAGTTCCCCTCGTAGCGTGGAGACCGAGCCGGGAGAGGTTTGGTCGTGGCAAGTACCACGAGGCGTCGCTTTGATCCGGAGTTCCGGGGCGGGGGTGGTGCGGACCGTCAGGGAGACCGGTAAGCCCGTCTCGCACGTCGCGCAAGCCCTTGGTATCAACGAGTACACGCTGCACAACTCGCTGCACAACTGGGTGCAGATGGACCGGCTTGCCGACGTGAGCGGCGAGTGGCAACGGCTCCAGGAGCGAGATGCTGAAGGTATCAGCACAGGAGCTGGCGCGGCTGCGGCGGGAGAAGGCCGAGCTGGCCAAGCAGCACGCCAAGGAGAAGGCGGGCTAGTAGTGCTTTGTTAGGTCGGCGTGTCGTGGAGTCGCTGTGACGGTACGGGTAGTTTCATGCTGCGGTGACCCCTCATGAGCTTTCGGTTGTGCGGCAACGCCTCGAGGCGTTCGCCGCGGAGATGTTCGCGCCCATGGCCCGCTCGGATCAGCGGGCCAAAGGGGCGACGTACCTGCGTGGGTTGTTGCTGGACGGGCGGCGTAAGTCGATGCAACCGATGGCGGAGCGGCTCGGCGTTGATCACCAGGGGTTGCAGCAGTTCGTGACCACGTCGACGTGGGACACCTGGGCGGTGCGGGCCAGGCTGGCACGCTGTGCAATCGATCTCGTGAAGCCGGTGGCGTGGGTAGTCGACGACACGGGATTTTCGAAGGACGGCACGGGCTCGCCGTGTGTGGCGCGGCAGTACTCCGGCACCCTCGGAAAGGTGGCCAACTGCCAGATCGGAGTGAGTGTCCATGCGGTCACCGACACCGCATCCAGTCCACTGGATTGGCGGCTGTTCGTGCCGACGTCATGGAATGACGAGGTAGCCGACGCCGCCACGGGCTCGGAGGTGGCCGCGCGACGGGACCGTTGCGGGATCCCAGACCAGGAGCGGCATCGTCCGAAGTGGATGATGGCGGTGGAGATGCTCGATGCGTTGATCGAGCAAGGGCTGCGGCCGCCTCTGGTGGCAGCCGATGCCGCCTACGGCGACAGCAGTCAGTTCCGCAGCGCCCTGGACGAACGCGGGATCGGCTACATCGTGCAGGTCAAAGGCGACGCCCTCGCACACGCCCCGGACGTGGTCGCGGTGCAGCGGGTCTGGTCCGGCCGAGGCAGGCCCCCAACCCGGACTGGGCTGCGTTACCCGGAGGGCGCCGTCAGCTTGGCCGAACACGTCCGGGCCGCCGGCCGCGACGCCGCGGTCTCGCTGTCCTGGCGCGAAGGCTCCAAGGGTGAGATGCGCTCGCAGTTCGTCTTCCTGCGAGTGCGTCCAGCTGGACACCGGGTCGCCCGCGACCGCGATGGCACCCTGCCCGAGCGGTGGCTGATCGCACAGTGGCCCGACGATGAGACCGCGCCGGTCAAGTACTGGCTGTCCAGCCTGCCTGCCGACACCGACCCGGCCGACCTGATCCGGTATGGCAAGATCCGCTGGCGGATCGAGCACGACTACCGCGAACTGAAGACCGGCCTGGGACTGGACCACTTCGAAGGCCGGTCCTGGACCGGCTGGCACCGGCACGTCACCCTTGTCACCGCCGCGCACCTATTCATCACCATGCTGCGACTCGACCCAAAAGCGGCTGCGCCGGTCTGACCCTCTACAAGGTCATTCGCAAGTTACAACTGCTACTCGCGACCTGGACCGGCGCATGCCCTACCTGTCATCGAAGGCTGAGACCGTTACGCCACAACAGCCACCAACAGACCTAACAAAGCACTACTAGGGGCTGTTTCTTAGATCTTCTGACAGTGGGCGCAGGACTTGTCACGCTCGGCGTATGGGTCGTGGTGATCTGACGAACGCCGAATGGGAGCAATTAGAGCCCCTGCTGCCCGCCAGCGGAGCGCGTGGTGGGCGGTGGAATGACCACCGCATGGTGATCAACGGGGTGCTCTACCGGGCGCGTACGGGATTGCCCTGGCGCGATCTTCCGGAGCGGTTCGGGTCGTGGATGACGGTGTACAAGCGGCATCGGCGCTGGTCGGCGGATGGGACGTGGGATCGGCTGCTGTCGGCGGTCCAGGCCGCTCAGGATGCCGCGGGCCTGGTGGATTGGGACATCGGGGTGGACTCCACGACCTCGCGGGCGCACCAGCACGCGGCCGGTGCGCCTCGGCGGGTTCCGCCACCGGCCGACCCTCAAAAGGGGGAACCCACGGGGACAAAGCGGGACGGCCCGGTGCTGGCGAGCTTGGCGGCCCGGCTGGCGGAGGTGGTCAGGCTGGGGAGTGCTTAGGTCGCTCACGTGGCGGCTTCACCACGAAGATCCACCTGTCGGCCGACGGCCGATGCCGTCCGCTGTCGCTGGTCTTGACGCCCGGGCAGCACGGCGACAGTCCCCAGCTGCGGGCGGTGCTGGAACGGATTCGAATGCCACGGATCGGGCCAGGCCGTCCCCGGACCAGGCCCGATAGTCTTGCCGCTGATAAGGCGTACAGTTCTCGCGCCAACCGGCGCTACCTGCGCCGGCGTCACATCCGGCACACCATCCCCGAGCCTCGTGACCAGCGGGCCAACCGAGCCAGGCGCGGCTCGGCCGGCGGCCAACCGGCCGGGTTCGATGCCGAGCGATACAAGAAGCGCAACGTCGTGGAACGCACGATCAACCGCCTCAAGAACTTCCGGGCTGTTGCCACCCGCTATGACAAGCGCGCCTACGTCTTCCTCGGGACCGTCACCGTTGCAGCCCTGGTCATTTGGCTTCGCACCTGATCCAAGAAACAGCTCCTAGCAGAAGGAACACGCGGAGCTGAAGGACGAGCGTGATGACGCCCCTATGCTTGTCAAGCCGCAGCGGACGGAGTACGCGCAGGTGAGAGTGCTTCTGTGATGATCGGGAAGACTTCGCGGGCGACGTAGCG
>NZ_BAAATE010000081.1:0-7045 GCF_039533245.1 Nonomuraea recticatena
GCGCGGGCAGGAGCTGCACATCCGCGCAGTCCTCGCCGCCAACGACGAGCACAACCGCTCAGAGCCAGGTGTCGACAGCAGTGCCCCATGGGGCTCACCAGCGATGCTGACGAGCATGTCGTGGGTAGTGATCCCGCGCCCATGCCGTCCAGCACTCTGGCCGCCTGCATCGGGGTGTCCTGGCGTGACCACCCATGTTCGATCACAGATTTATCGGGGCAGAGGCGAGGGATTCGACGGCTCAAGGGAGCGGGCATGAACCTCAGGAAAACGCTCGGGGTGGGCGCGCTGGCGGCAGGCGGTATGGCGCTCGCCGTGCGGTACGGCAGAGCTCGCAGGCGGCACGCGGCGCAGCGGGCCGTGCGGTGGTTCGCGGTCACGGTGCAGGCCGAGCCCGACGAGCTGCGCGGCGCCAGCCGTCCCCAAGCTCTGGCAGAGCTCGCCCGGCACGGTCTGAGGATCACGCCCGCGCCCGGCGGACGAGGCAGCGAAGTGACGGTGCGCGCCACTGACGAGCAGACCCGTGAACAGCTGCGGGCGGTCAAACAGCTGCTGGAGACCGGCGAGGTGCTGCGTATGGACGGCCAGCCCGAAGGGCACCGCACCGCGCTGGGCCGCATCATGCTGCCGGCGGCCAGACGGCTGATGAGAGCAGGCGCGCGATGAGGGCGCTGTGCTGGGCCGGGATCAACGAGGTGGCCGTTCAGGAGGTGCCGGACCCGAAGATCCTCAACCGCCAGGACGCGCTCGTCCGGGTCATCGCGAGCTCCGTGTGCGGATCAGATCTGCACCTGCTCGACGGATACGTGCCGACGATGATGGCCGGAGACGTCATCGGTCATGAGTTCTTGGGCGAGGTGGTCGAGGTCGGGCCGGACGTGCGGGAGCGCCGGACCGGCGAGCGCGTGGTGGTGTGCTCGATCATCGGCTGCGGTCGTTGCTGGTACTGCTCGGAGCAGCTGTGGTCGCTGTGCGACAACAGCAACCCGGACCCAGCCTTCCTGGAGAAGCTCAACGGCCACGCCACCGCAGGGATCTTCGGCTACTCGCACGCCATGGGCGGCTTCGCCGGCAGCCACGCCGAATATGTGCGCGTGCCGTACGCCGACGTGAACGCCTTCCCGGTGCCCGGCGAGGTGCCCGACGAGAACGCGGTGTTCGCCTCCGACGCGGTGCCCACCGGATGGATGGGCGCGGAGATGGGCGGAGTGGGGCCAGGCGACGTGGTGGCGGTGTGGGGATGCGGCGGGGTCGGACAAATGGCGGTGAGGGCGGCCTACCTGCAGGGCGCCGAGCGCGTCATCGCCATCGACCGTTTCCCCGAACGGCTGACGATGGCTGCCGACCGGGTGGGCGCCGAGATCCTCGATTACGAGCAGGTCGACGTGCTCGAGGCGCTCAAGGAGGCGACCGGTGGCCGCGGGCCGGACGTGTGCATCGAGGCCGTCGGCATGGAGGGGCACGGGACCGGCCCACAGTACGGCTACGACCGGGCAAAACAGGCGCTGCGCCTGCAGTCCGACCGCGGCCTGTCACTGCGGCAGGCCATCCACGCCTGCCGCAAGGGCGGCACCGTCTCGGTGCTCGGAGTGTTCCTCGGTGTGGTGGACAAGTTCCCGATGGGCGCGGTGATGAACAAGGGCTTGACGCTGAGCAGCGGTCAGCAGCACGGTCAGCGCTACATCCCGATGATCCTCGACGGCATGGCGAAAGGGAGCATCGACGCTTCGCACCTGCTCACCCATCCGCTGTCGTTGGAGGATGGGCCGAAGGGATACGAGCTGTTCAAGCACAAGCGGGACGGCTGCGTACGCGCCGTCTTCCACCCGTGACCCCTGACACCGCTTGGGCGTCTTCTTCCTGGGGTTGGCTGGTGATGGTGGGTCTTGATGTCTGAATGTCAGGCTGGATGCTGCGGTTGCTGGTCGGGAGGCACTCCACCTCCTTTTCCACCGCCCTTGTTGCCTTTGTCGGTGCCGTGCGGTTGCCCGGAGACGTCACCGCTGGGCGACTCCGGTACGGCATCGAGTTCCTCGTCGCTGGCACCGCCCTTGCCGGATCGCCGGACCTCTGGCTGCTGTGGCTCGGTCATGAGGTGTCCTTCCTGGGGAGAGCTGCGAAGGTTCCCCTCCCCGGACACCTGGCGAGCAAACTGGCCCACCTCAGGGTGCTCATAGACGGTGTCCGAGTGGCCGTACTTGATCGACCGCCACGACGGTCCGGTGGCAGTGTGTGATTCCGGCGCTGGGGGGTAGAGGCACGCCTCCCAAAGCCTCTCGAAGGGGGGAGCCCCGTGAGCACCCCACGCGACCAGTCTGCCCGCACGCCCGTCCAGCTCGCCGCGCTCGTGGTCGGCGTGGTGTTCCTGCTGGTAGGCGTGCTGGGATTCGTGCCCGGCGTCACCAGCAACTACGACAGCCTGCGGTTCGCCGGCCACCACTCCGACGCGCTCCTGCTGGGACTGTTCCAGGTGTCGATCCTGCACAACATCGTGCACCTGCTGTTCGGCGTCGCCGGCATCCTGCTGGCTCGCACGCGCGGCGCCGCCCGGGCGTACCTGATCGGGGGCGGCCTCGTCTACCTGCTGTTGTGGCTCTACGGCATGGTGATCAATCACCAGAGCCCGGCCAACTTCGTGCCGGTCAACCCAGCCGACAACTGGCTGCACCTCATCCTCGGACTTGGCATGATCGCTCTGGGGTACGTGCTGGCCCTCCAGCCTGGCAAGACGCGGACGACTCCTTAGCCGCCCTCAAGACTTTGCCTGACAGGGAAAAAGGGGGCTGCTGCCGCACACCTGTGCGGGTAGGCGGCAGGCATGGACAGCGAGAAGCCGGAAGGACCTCAGCTATGCGGCTGGTGTGGCATGGGGATCCATGACGGGATGGAGGTCCACGGCATGGCACCGGACTCTTCGGTGACGCACGCCAGTGACCCCGCACGCGACGGCCAGCGCTTCCTGACCAGCTGCAGCCGTGAGCATCTCGCCGCGCTGCAGGAGCACTACCGGCACCGTCCCGGGGGTTGAGCAGCATACGAACGAAAAGTCGCGTTAGACGGCCCTCAGGACTTAGGTAAGCGTGGATGACCGTTCCGGCGTACTTGGCCTGCGGAATCATGCAGGTTCACGGGGTCGCCTGATCTGTTGGCGGATCACAATTCGATCTTGCATCTGGTCCGTGTTGGTGGATGAGTCCTGCTTTCTGGGCCCATGCCGGTTGAGTTCTTGAGTGATGAGGAGGCGGCCGCCTACGGCCGCTACGTAGGGGCACCGACGCGAGCCGAGCTGGAGAAGATGTTCTTCCTCGACGACGCGGACCGGAAGCTGATCGGGCGCCGCCGTGGCGATCAGCACCGGCTCGGGTTCGCCCTGCAACTGACCACGGCCCGGTTCGTGGGCCGGTTCCTGCCGGACCCGCTGGAGGTCCCGGCCGAGGTGATCGACTACCTGGCCGATCAGCTCGGGGTGACGGACGTCTCGCAGATCAAGCAGTACACCGAGCGGCGCCAGACGCAGTTCGACCACCAGGACGAGATCAAGAAGGCGTACGGGCTGCGGGAGTTCTCCGCGGTCGAGGCGGAGTTCACCACGTGGGTGGATGCGCGGGCGTGGAAGCCCGGGGACGGCAAGAAGAGCATCTTCGTCGACGGGGTGAGCTGGCTGCGCGCCAACAAGGTGCTGCTGCCGGGGGTGACCACGCTGACCCGGCTGATCGCCCGGGTGCGCGATGAGGCGACCGAGCGGCTGTATGAAACGCTGTACGGAATCTTGCCGGCGCGGCAGCAGGCGATCCTGGCCCGGCTGCTGGAGGTGCCGGAAGGGGCGCGCTCGTCGGATCTGGAGCGCTGGCGCAAGGGCCCGTCGGTGCCCTCGGGCCGGAACATGGAAAAGGCGCTGGAGCGGGCCGGTGAGATCCTCAGCGTCGGCCTGGGCGCGATGGAGCTGCCGCCCAGAGTGCCGCATCGTCGGATGGTGGATCTGGCCCGGTACGGGATGACCGCCACGGCGACCACGCTGCGCCGGCACGGTCCCTCGCGGCAGCTGGCGACGTTGCTGGCCACGGCCATCTACCTAGAGGGCAAGTCGGTCGACGACTGTCTGGACCTGCTTGATCTGCTGATGACGACCCAGCTGATCGGCAAAGCCGAGACTGCCACCGACAAGGAGCGAGCCCGCCAGCACCCCAAGCTCGCCCGTCACTCGGCCACGCTCGCTGTCGCGGTGGAGACGCTTCTGGAGGTCACCGGGTACAGCGAGGAGTTGCGGCTGGAGCAGGTGTGGGAGGCGATCGACGCGATTGTGCCGCGCCGGGAGCTGAAGGAGGCGGTGGCCGCGGTGACCGGAATGGTGCCGCCGCCGGACGCCGACGCTGACGGGCAGATGCGGGCGCTGCTGGCTGAGCGGATCCCCACCGTGTCGGGGTTCCTCAAGACGCTGACCACGGTGATCGAGTTCGGCGCGAACGCCGAAGCGCAGCGGGTGCTGGCGGCGATGAAGACGCTGCCCCGGCTGCTGGACGGCCGTAAGAAGAAGGTGACCGAGGACGACATCGACATCGTGCTGGTGGGCGGTCGTGGAGGCGCCTGGTGTTCCTGGCCGGATCGCATGGCAGCACGGTGGACAAGAACGCCTACACCATGTGCGTGCTGACCCAGTTTCACCGCCACCTCAAGCGGCGCGACGTCTACGCCGAGGCCTCGGCCCGCTGGCGGGATCCGCGCGGCCAGCTGCTGGACGGCGCGGACTGGGTGGCGGCCAAGGGGCCGGCGCTGACGGACCTGCAGCTGCCGGAGCATCCGGAGACGCTGCTGCCCGAGCACGCGCTGGTGCTGCATCTGGCGTTGCGAGACGTGGCCGCCCGGCTCGGCACCGACGGCGTCGACGTCACCGTCGATGAGGAGGGACGGCTGCACGTGGCCAGGCTGAAGGCCATGCCCGAGCCGCCCTCCCTGGTGGATCTTCGAAAGCGGGTGGCCGCCATGCTGCCCCGGGTGGACCTGCCCGAACTGCTGCTGGAGGTGATGGGCCGAGTCCCCGGCTTCGAGGAGGCCTTCACCTCGGTGGCGGGCGGGGTGAGCAAGCTGGCCGACTTTCACATCTCCGTGGCGGCCTGCCTGACCGCGAGTGCGCTGAACATCGGCTACGCGCCGGTCATCAAGGCCGGCACCGCGGGGCTGGAGCGCGACCGGCTCAGCCACGTGGCTCAGAACTACCTGTCGGCCGAGACGTTCTCTTTGGCCAACGCGCCGCTGATCGAGGAGCAGGCGAAGATCGGTTTTGCCCGGCAGCTCGGCGGCGGCCTGGTCGCCGCGATCGACGGCATGCGGTTCGTGGTCCCGGTGCCATCCATCTACACCCGGCCCAACCGGAAATTTTCGGCGGCAAGAGGGGCCTGACCTGGCTCAATATGATCAATGACCAGGGGGCCGGGCTGGGCGCGAAGGTGGTCACCGGCACCGTCCGGGACACGCTGCACATGATCGATGTGCTGTTCCGGCGCGACGGCGGGCAGCGGCCGGACATCATCGTGACCGACACCGGGTCCTACAGCGACGTGGTCTTCGGGCTCGTGCATCTGCTGGGCATGCAGTACCGGCCGGCGCTGGCCGACCTCCCCGACCAGAAGGGCTGGCGGATCCAGGACGCCCACTACGGGCCACTGGCGCGTTCGCCCGCGGGAAAATCGATCTGGCCAAGGTCAAACGGCACTGGGGTGACATCCTGCGGGTGGTGGTGTCGATCTACACCGGCCGGGTCCGCGCCTATGACGTGATGAGGATGCTACAGCGGGACGGCAACCCCACCCCGCTCGGGGACGCGATCGCCGCCTACGGCCGTATTTGCAAGACGCTGCACATCCTCACCTACGCTGTGGAGGAGCCGTACCGGCGCGACATCAAGGGCATCCGCAACCTTCAGGAATCCCGCCACGCCCTGGCCGGGAAAATCTTCCACGGCCGCAAGGGCGAGGTCTACCAGCGTTACTACAAGGGCATGGAGGACCAGCTCGGCGCGCTGGGCCTGGTGCTCAATTGCGACACGCTGTGGAACACCTTCTACGTCGACAAGGCCTTGGCCCGTCTGCGAATCGCGGGCTACCCTCTCGCACAGGAGGACATCGCCCGCCTGTCACCGTTCGGCCGCCGGCACATCAATGTGATCGGCACCTACACCTTTGCGCCGCCCGACCTCGGTCCTGCGGGGGTCCGGGAACTGCGCGACCCGGCCGAATCCGACTGGGACGACTGACGCTGGCGGTGATGACCGCTCGGAGTCCCTCTGCGGAAGTCGGGCTGCGGGCAGCGCATGAGCAGGTGCTGCGCGGCTTCGCATAGACGGGAGCGGCACCGGGGTGGCCGAACTGACCTGCGTGGCCGCCCCTACGAGGGAAGCCTCACGCCGGTGCCAACTGGCGGTTCACTGGCGGAAGCGGAGCATGCGCCGATAGGTGCTGATCACCGTCCCCCGAGGGTCACATGAGCGGCGGATCGGCCGATTGTGAGAATGCGAGCTGGACGCGATCCGATTAGTTCAAAGGCCGAGGGCGCGGGGGCAGCGTGCTGCCCCCGCGCCCTTGAGAAGCGCCGGTGTTCAGGTTCTGTTGATCGCCTTGTCCAAGCCCAGGCTCTCGGTTCGCGTCTGCAGGAACGTCCGCAGTGTCTTCGCTTCGGTTTCGATCGCGGCCGTGTCGGCTCCATTGTTCAGTTTGTAAGAGCTGACGAGGTTGTCGAGCAGCTTGGAGGCGCTGCCATCGGTCAGGAGTTTGTTGTACAGGTTTCTGTACTGCTCCTCGTAGACCTTCTTGAAGGTGGCGTTCTTGAGGAACTTCTCCTTCAGCGGGTGGCCCATGGTCATGCCGCCCCTCGGCTGGCCGAGCTGCGGGGGCTGGCCACTCTGTGCGGATTGCCCGTTCTGGCGAGGGCGGCCACGGCCGAATCCCATGCTGAGGGCGTTCCACCCGAGGACTGGACACCTGAGACCCTGGACCTTGCTGGTTCGGGGAGATCGGGAGAGTGTCCCGTTGGGGATGAAGAACTATCCACC
>NZ_BAAATE010000082.1:0-6874 GCF_039533245.1 Nonomuraea recticatena
GGGGCATCATCCCGCGCATCGCCCGCCGCGGGATCGAATCCAGCCAACGCCTGGGACGCCACCGCTGGGTCGTGGAAAGGACGGTCTCGTGGCTGGCTGGCTGCCGCCGCTTACACCGGCGCTACGAACGCCGGGCCGACCACTTCGCGTCCTTCGTCGCCATCGCTGCAGCTCTCATTTGCTACCGCCGACTCACCAAATGAGTCACTGTCTTAGGCCGAGCCGTAGCGCGGTCACATCGCCGTATCCGGCGTCGGCCACCACCAGCGGCGGGACCCGCCCCCAGGCGGCCAGCTCATCGAGCATGTCCAGCGCCTGCTGCCATTTGGGACGGTGCCGCTGATCGTCGGGGATGGCGCCACCATCGACCAGCACGGGAAACGCCCGCCATCAGCACGTGATCGACACCGACTGGGAGCTGACGCGGCCGCTCGTAGTCGGATCGGTCCTCCACACGGGCAGGGTCGACCACAGCAAGGTCTGCGGCCCAGTCGTTTCGGATCTGGCCGCGCCCCGCCAGACTGAAGCGTTGAGCAGGACGGCCGGCCAGGTGGACGGTTGCCTGTGCCCATGTCCAGTCATGGAGGTGGCGCACGTGCCAGCCGAGGAATCTCGCGGACGCGCCGAAGCTGCGCGGATGCGGATGAGTTCCGCCGTAGAGGCCGTCGGAACATCCTATCTGCGCCTCATGGCGCAGCACTTGTCCGGATGTCATCCTCCGTGATCGCCTCCGATCTCGCGAATAGGCAGGCCACTGCGAGGTCGCAGTCAACTAGCAGGTGGATGAGGAGTCTGGGAGATCGCAGTCCGCCCGCCTGGCGGCCTCGATGAGCGTCATGCCCTCGGCCCAGCTGTACTCGGAGCTGGCGGCGTGTGCCAGTGGCCCAGGGCGGGGTGGGTGGTGACGCGCTGCCGGACATACTGCTCGGCATCAGGGAGTGCGAAGCAGGCCAAGGTGGCGTCAGGGCCGCCAGCCTGCCGTGGTAGGGACAGCAGCGCCATCGCGAGGAGCGTGCTGCCGCAGGTATGGGTAGGAGTCGAAGGTCAGGTCTATGCTGTCGGCGCGTGCCTGGTTGGCCAAATCGACCAGTAGACCGCCTGGCCCGTGGTAATGCGAAATGGGCACCGCGACATGGCTGGCGGCGCCGATGGACCGTACCTTGGACACCCCTGGCCAGCGGCATTGGCGTAACCACGCATATGGGTGACATAGACACCGTCGCAGGCGGCGACCACACGGGTGAGTTCCGCCCACTCCGCTGCGTCGGCGTGCGCCCCAGGCATGTACTCCCGGCCGCTTGACAGTCCGACGGCACCCTCGTTCATCCCCTGCCTGACCATGTCCGCTATCGTGGCGAGCGCGCCGTCGTCGGCCGGAGGTTGACAGCCCGAGGACGGCATGCCATATGGTCGCGGCAGGAACCGATAGGCCACATTGACGGGCACGGCGCGATCACACCCTGCGAGCAGGTCGGCCACTGTACCGCCGTTGGCCAGTCCGGTTGGTTGCGGCCCGTCGACCGTGCCGAAGTATCGGCGCACGTACTCCACTGTGGCCGCCCCCTGCAGGCGCATACCCAGCTCGTCCTGTCCGAGAATCACCGTCGATCCCCTGTCGCAACAGGGCCGCCCACGTCTCGGAGGACTGCGGTGCACCCACGGCATGTAGGTGGGTGTCCACGAAACCAGGGAACATCGTGTGTGCCACTTCGGCTCGGCGGGCTGCCCGTGCGTCTTGCGCGCGTCTTGCGCGCTCCGGCAGAGGTTTGCTCAAGAAGGCCGTCGGTGACAATGACCCTACAGGCCGCCGAAGGGCACACTGCCGGTGTTTGATGACCTTGCCAGCCAGCCGGAACCGGCGGCCTCCACCGACGGTGTGCGAGGGTTCCTGGCACGAGCCCACGACGATCTCCGCCGCCTCGCTGGAGCGCATGTCGGTCAGCGCGAACAGGATCATCCCCGCAGCGGTGAGCAGGACCGCCCTCAGCGATAGCAACTGCGTATAGCCCAGTGGCTCGGTCCACGACACCTCCTGCCCATCCCCGGCACGCGGGACCAGCGCGGCCTCACGCGCCCACGGGTGTTCGGCGCCAACGCGCTCCAGCGCGTCCTCCAGATGGAGCAGGAACGTGCCATGATCCGCGTGCCCAGGTCGGTGGGGCCTGAGTTGGCTCTCGCGCTGAAAGGGGCCACGGGGGTGCGTGCGGCGCGGGTGCAGCAGCTCCACCAGCTCCGGGTGCAGTCGCCGGTAGCCGAAAGGTTCACTCAGCTCGCGCAGGCTCACCTCCAGGAGCGGGTCACCACGATCCCACCCCAGCTTGATCTTCGAGCTGATCTGGCCGGCTCCAGCTTCGGAAACGGCCTGCCGCAGCGAACCTGCTCGGCCAGCCGGGTGCGAACCACGTCGGCGAGCAGCAGCGGAGCCGTATACTTCAGCCCGTCGTCCCTGACCGGGGGCGGCATTGGCCTCGGCGATCAAGGTGGCGTGCGGCCCCACCACGTCGACCAGATACGAAGCCCCCGCCAGCAGCGGCCGCAGGACCTCATCCGGTACCGGCCCGACCTTGTTGACCGTATCGAACTTCTTGCTCACGACCTCGCTGATCGTTCCCCCTCCCACGGCATGAACCTTTCGGCGTAGCGGTCGCCGCTGCAGAGCTCTCCATAGAGGGTCAGAGTCTGGATGGCCCGCACCTTGATCACCATCGTCCCCGGCGTCAGCCGGCGCGCCTGGCCCCTGCCCGGCCAGCTCATCCAGCTGTCCTCTAGGAACTCCTCGCAGTCGTCCTGCGTGACCTCGCCGAGGCGTTCGACGCCCTGAGCGGTCAGCCAGTTAAACCAGGTCGTCATCGCCCGCAGCACCTGCCAACAGGTGCGAGGGTTGCGTTTGTGGCGCGGCGCATGCGGCAGCACCGCGACCTCTGGGTGACGAGGGATCATCAAGGCCAGCAGAGTCTCCTTGGCCACGACGCCCCAGGAAGAAGGCTGGCATAGCCCTTCTCATGTCGCGGCTCGGAACGCATCCGCCGAGAAGCAACCGCGAGAAATCCCTAGGATGTCGCATGCGCCATGGCGCATTCTTTACAGGAGGTTCCGTGACCATCCCCACCCCGTCAATCACTCCACCGCCAATAGGTGACGAACTCCCCGAATGGCTGCGCCCACGAGTCCCTGCGGGTTTCAAGCCCCTGTCCTCGCCAGCACGGCTCTGCTGCATCATGCAGAAGGGCGGCTCCGGGAAGTCCACCACTGCGGTCTGTCTCGCCTGCGAACTCGCCCTAAAGGGCTTCCGTGTCCGAGTCTGGGATGCGGACGCCCAGCGCGGCGGCGCCACACATTGGCTTGCTCCGCAGCTCGGTGACGGAGCGGGTGAACCCGCAAACCTGCTCCATCTCTTCAAAGGTGAAGCGTCGCCCGACCAGGTCACCTACCCGACGCGGGTGCCGAACCTGTACGTTGTCCCGTCGTACACCTCGCTCAAGCAGGTCGAGCTCGCACCACCGCCAGGTGTCGAGCAGGTCATCGACTGGGCCATCAACAACACCAGCGAGCCGTTTGACGTCGAAATCACCGACTGCGGGCCTACCCTCGGGCAGCTATCGGTGGCCGCGCTTGTGGGGGCACCGAACGTCGTCATCCCACTCAAGGCCAGCGGGTTCGATTTGGACGCCCTGACGGAGCTGAACCGCACCCTGGCTCTCACCAAGCAGCGACTCACCCCGCACCTCCAGATCGTCGCCGTCCTGCTGTCAGAAGTCCTCAAGTCGAACCTCACCAGTGAAGTGTTCGAGGCCCTATGCGGCGACTATCCCGACTCCCTCGTGATGGGTGTCCGGCAATCGGTTAAGGCTCGCGAGGCGTCGCTGGAGTCGATCCGGCTGCCGCTGCACGAATACGCGCCGACCGCCACCGTACGCAAGGACTTCCAGTACCTCGCCACCCAGTTGGTGGAGGGACGTGCCGTATGAGCAAGTCGCCAGGACCGCGTTTCAACATTGGATCCACGAAGCGGACCGCTGCCGCGAGCGTCTTGGACGAGCTCATCGGTAAGGTGCCGCCACAGGGCGCGTCGATCGCCTCCGAAGGTGAGATCATCGGTACCGTCGTGCCCGCGCCAGTTGTTGCCAAATTTGGCAACGAGTCCGAGCCGCCCACGCTAGAAGAGTGCGAGCAGCACATCCGCACGGTGACCACCCAGTGGTTGATCGGCGTCGGCCGGGCCTTGCGTGCCATCCGTGATCACGAGTTGTACAAGCAGGCCGGGTACGACTCGTTCGGATCATATCTTCGCCACCGGCTTGACATGGGGGTGCCGCAGGCCTCCCGCCTCATCCAGTCCGTCCCGGTCGTGGAAGCTCTTGAAGGGCGCACCGACCGGGAAATCAAAGAGGGTCAGGCCCGCGTTCTGGTACCCGTGCTCAAGCACGGGGAGCAGGCCGTACGCGAGGTGTGGGACACGGCCGCGCACTCCGGTTACCCTTCGGCCAAGGTGCTGGAGCGAGTGGCCCGCGAGAAGGGATACCTCGACGGCGGCCCGGAATCCGAGGAGCGGCCGCCACCAAGCCCTAGTGGGCCAGTCTCTCCCGTCCTCGTGCGGTATCAGAAGGCGCTGTCGGCATTCGAGGACCTGCGTGGGCTGAGCCAGCTCGCGAAGGAGGAGCCGGACGCGGCGCGACACATCGCGTCGAAGCTGCGGGAGGCCTTGAACGAGCTGGAGACAGATCTCTCGAAAGGCGAGTGACTAAACCGGAGGGCGCCCACCGGCTACGGCGGGTGCCCTCCGGGGTTCAGGACCGAATGACGCAGGCGTCAACGAGATGCCCCTCCCTCACCCCGGCGGCAGCGCCCATCGCAGCCTCGGCCGCCAGGTGTCGATGCGCTCGGTGTAGGCATGCGGGGCTCGATGAGATCCACGCGCCGGGCATGAGATTGAATGCCATCCGTCTACCGCCCTCACGACGCCGCAGCCGTGTCTCGGCGATCCTGTCGCCTTGGTGCAGCAACCCCCAAGTGATCGAGATCTGGAACGCCAAGAACGTCGACCATGCCCGCCGCGCGGTCAAGGAGTTCGAGGCCGCCTGCGGCGTCAACATCCCAAGGCCGTCGCGAAGGTCCTCAGCGACCTGGGCCCGCCCAAATCGATCCACAGGTCTTGACTATTCCTCTTGGCCGCCCCATCAGTCCTTTGGCCCCGAGATCGGTTGAACGGCACTCGCTCCTTCTGATGACTCGCACGCCGCGAAAGGCGTTCATCATCTCGGTGAGCTGAGGATTGTCGCCACGCCATTGGCCGGTGACGGTCTCGTTGCCCTCTCCCGCGCCGGGCACCGCCTCCAACTGACGTCCTAACGCCCGGCGCCCCGTAGCAGATCCGATGCCTACCGGCTGGGCAGCATCAGAGGGTGATCCACCACAAGTAGCCCGAGATCATCACCAGCACCCGCGGACGCCTGGCTGTCCATGCCCCAGGGGCACGTTCACCGGTGAAACCGTAGGTCACCCGAGGTCACTCATCCGACTGAGAGATCGTCCGTGAGACCGGGTCCGGCGGCAAAATACGCGGCCGCAGCTTGCGAACACGGTATCTCAACACGGCACGCGCGTTGCCGGTCGATCCGCTCTGCGGCTCGGCCGGGTCCACGATCGACCCCGTGGCTGACGTTAGTAGGGCAACGACGCTTCCGGAGCCAGCGCCTGCTGCCATGCCAAGCATAGAGCTGTCACCAGCGTCAACCGCCAAGGCTGGGACTGCCACCATTCCGGGCGGCATCTCCTGCCGAGACGTGCCTACTGATGTCCATCCCCTGAAAGCGTGGAGACTCGGTTATGCGGCGATGGCCTCCTGAGACCTCGCCTTGGTGGCTGTTCGCGCGGTCATGATCTGCCGCTCGTAGACGATCGGGGGTAGCCCGTCGGCGGCGCTATGTCGGCGGCGGGTGTTGTAGAAGTCGGCGATCCAGGTGGCGATCTTGAGGCGGGCTTCGGCCCGGGTGGCGAAGTGATGCCGGTGGGCGTATTCGACCTTGAGGGTGGAGTTGAACGATTCGGCGGCGGCGTTGTCGAGCGCGCAGCCGACCCGGCCCATCGATTGGACGACGCCCCAGCGCCGGCAGGCGTCCTGGAAGCGGGCGGCGCTATATTCGCTGCCGCGGTCGGTGTGAAAGATCACCCCGTCGACGGTGCCGCCGCGGGTGACGGCTGCCATCTGCAGCGAGGCGATGGTCAGCGCCGCGTCGTGATGCTCGGACATGGCGTAGCCGAGCAGCCGGCGGGAGAACAGATCTTCGACCGTGGCCAGGTAGAGCTTGCCCTCGTCGGTGACGATCTCGGTGACGTCACCGCACCACAACACGTCCGGCGCGACCGCGGTGAACGTGCGCCGGACCAGGTCGGTGGCGGCGGGGCGTTTGCCCTGACGGGTCAGCGACCGGCGTCTCTTGGCCGCTCTGCCGGCTAAGCCGAGTGTGGCCATGCGTCTGGCGACGGTGTTCTCCGATACCCGCCATCCCGCCTCGTGCAGATCACGAGTGATGCGCGGGCTGCCGTAGGTGCCGCCCGAGGCGATGAACCTGGCTTCGATCACCGCGTCCAAGTCCGCGCGGCGCTGCTGCCGGGCCGTCGGTGCCCGGTCGCGCCACTTGTAGTACCAGAACTGCGAGACGCCCAAGGCTCGGCAGGTCAACGCGTGGGGCACGCCGTAGTCGGTCTTCTGGGAGCTGATGAAGGCCGCCACGTCTACCGGCCCATCGCCTCTCGAACCCACAAGACCACCGAGCGTTGAGGACTGTGAGACTGATGAGGCACCGCCCGACAAGCCAGGGCCTGACCCAGTTTGAGACTGGCCCGCGTGCCTTGGTGATGACCTGTCGCCCTG
>NZ_BAAATE010000083.1:0-6606 GCF_039533245.1 Nonomuraea recticatena
GTTCTGGAGGGGACCTTCGACGGCGTGCTGACCCGTTGGATCTTCTCCGACGTCAAGCCCGGCTCCTTCCACTGGCGCGCCGTCGAGTCATCGGACGACGGCAGGACGTGGCGGCTGCGCCAGCAGATGGTCGCCAGCCGTCACTGAGACGGCCCGACGGAGGGATAGGGGGCACGGCGCCGGCGGAGGGTCAGCTCGGGTTCGGGCCTCGTCGCCGCACAAGGGGCAGGTACACCTCGTCGACGATCTCGACGAGGACGTCGTCGGGCACGGTGGGCGCCCCTCGTACGACGAACTCGTTGCGCAGCAGGACGCCGGCGCGGCCGCGGCGTCGCCGGACTGGTCCTGCAGTTGCGCCAGGAGTTCCGACGTGCCGCCCGCCGCAGAGAGCAGTTCGCGCAGGAGCGCGCCGATTCGGCGAGTTTCGGGGCGGTCGTTCTTGGGGGAAACGCGCTTCCCCTTCGACTACTGCGGCACCGTCCCGTAAACGAAGCATGTGGTGCTCGACCTAACCGAGCGGTCCTTCATGGACAGCAGGGACTACGGGTGATGCACCACCCACTTCTACAGCGCTTAGCACGGCGGCAGCCTGCGCCTGGCGGCGCTGCGGTGCGGCCCGGCTGCTGCACATCGTCGGCGTGGAGTGCCATCTGTCGATCTACGCCAGTGCATGACGCACTCGCCGACGCCTTCGCCGCCGAGTAGGGACCGGCCGCGCTCGCTGACGGTGGTGATGCGTGGTGGGGCGCCGTCGTCATTGGCGTCGCTGCGCATGCGCAGGCGGACGGAGAAGCGGCCGGCGCCCTGGGCGACGACGAGTTCGTCGCACAACTGACCCATAAACCACAGGCCATAGCCGCTTCGGGCATGAGGCGGCGGCCGGGACAGGCTGCCGAGGTGGTCTGTCACTTCGACGACGACGTCGGTGGCCAAGTGCCACACGATGACGCTGCCGCGCCCGAGGGCGTGTCGACGAGCACGTTGTCGGTCGCCTCGCTGAAGGCGAGGACCAGGTCGTCCAGGCGCTGGCCGCCCAGGCCGGTGCGGGCAGCGTGCCGGTGGACCTGCTCGCGCTGCGCAGGCAGGTCATCGGTGATGGGCCAGGACCGGCACGCTGTTCCCTCATCACGATCAAGCCCTTCCCCCGCTGATTCGTCGAAGGCAGCCGCCTGGCGTCCGCCATGATCGATCCTTTCCGGTCTGGAGGAGCATGATCTGCACACAGGGGCGCGTTTTTCCTGTTCGTGCCAGGGCAGTGCCTGGCAAGGGGTGGTGATCGTGGGCCTGGGGGGCTGGCCGGAGTTGCTGCGCGTCACCGTGCGCCGCGATCGCTCGGCTGTCGTGGTGGCCCTGAAGGGTGAGCTGGACCTGCACACCCAGCCGCTGGCCGAAGACGCGTTCGCCCAGGTGCTGACCGAGACGGCGCCGCACCCGTCGGGCGTGATCGCGGATCTGTCGGAGCTGACCTTCTGTGACTCCACCGGACTGAGCGCGCTGATCAGTGCCCGGCATCGCCTGGCGGCGGACGGCAGGCCGCTGGTGCTGGCCGGCGTGCACGACAGGGTCACACAGGTTCTCCGCCTCACCGGCCTGGATCGGGTCTTCGGCTGCTACGCCACAGTGGCCGAGGCGGCATCCGCCCTGACCAGGACGGATTAGGCCACCCACAAGACGGTGTTCTGCGACACCCGCGCGGCAACGCCACGAAGCTGAAGTACTATGAGGCGCCGGTCGACCCGAAGGATCTGTGGAAGGTCGAAACCCTCACCGAGCGGCTCAACGGGGTGACCAAGTTCGACTACGTCGACCTAGACGGCCCGCAGGGCGGCATGATCCACGCCACCGTCACCGACCCGCTGCAGCACTCCACCAAGTACGTGCTGGACGCCTACGGCCGGCCGGGAGTCGATCCTCAACACCAAGCAGGAGACCACCGCCCTCACCTGGGACCCCGATCACAACGTGGTCAAGCTGACCGAGGACAACGGCGCATACGCCACCTGGGTCTTCGACCAGAAGACCAGCTACCCGCTGGAGCTCAAGGACGCCGAAGCCAACGCCAACAGCACCGCTCGCACGGGGCTGGCGTACGAGGCGCCGCCATCTTCAAGGGCCACGTCGCCGATATGGTGGAGAAGACCTCGCCGGAGGGCCGCAACTCACCTACGACGCGGCGGGCAACCTCAAGACCCAGACCGAGCCAAAGGGCAACCTCACCCCTGAGGTGGCGGTGACTTCACCAGCTCGTATGTGTAGCCACACCGGTCGGGCCGACCAACGCGTCCTCGTTCCACAGGAATACCGCGGTGAGGCCAGTCACCTAGGCAAGCCACGCAGCCTCTGGAGGGAGCGTCATCGCCATCAGGCATGCCCCGCCACATTGTTACCCGCCATGGAGTTAGTCGCCATCACGACGGTGGTCGTGTCAGCCTCTCGCACGGTATTCACTGATTGGGACATGCCGGTAGCCGTAGAGCTGTAGGCGTGCGCGATACGGCCCGTGGCCTCCACCAGCGCGCTGGTGAACTCATTCAACGCCGACACCAGTTCCCCTTCTGGCCCCACCGGCCCCACACCGGCAAAACCCTGAGACAGCCGCTCCACCGCTGCGGCATAGGCTTCGGCTCCCTCGGCCATCTGCCTACCGGCCGACTCGGCCTCGGCCATATCCACCCGCATGCAACACCCCATCCGTTTAGTGCCTGCTACCCCGGCGACCGGTCCGCTTCCACGTGCCGGTCCTTGACCAGCGAGTCCGGCCAGCGTCTACGTCCCCATGGTCCTTTTTTCTCGGAGCGAGGTTACGCGCCCGCGCGCACCTGAAGACGACACTTCAACGAAACTCACACCATCTGGCCGCTTGGACCTCAACCCCGTGAGACGGCCTGGTCGTCGTCGACGGGTTCGTCGTGGCGCCGCGCGGCCAGCCGCCATCACTCACACACCCTCCTGCATGCTTCGTGACGCTGCGAAGCGGCCGCTGGTCCTGTCGATGGCTATCAAGCCACAACCCAGCTGACCTGCACGAACGTCAACACGAGTACATGGTGACAGCTTCGTAACAACGGTCAATCACCGTAAATCGCCGTCGAGGGGCGGCGGGGAAGGTGCCACGCTTTGGCACCGTCGCCACCACGAGGTCACGCATGGCGCCAGCGGAGTTGCCCTGGCTGCCCTGATCGTCTGCGATGAGCGTTTTGTAAATTGAAGTGGTCTATAGACGATTGTGTCGTGGGCCGAGATGGCCGCATACGTGACCACCGCCCAGAATCCCGTCTTCCATCCATTCGATGCTACAAGAGTAGCCCCGGCACTTGTAAGTCGATCATACTTCTCCCACTTTTTAAGGGAGGGGTTGTCGCTACTAGCAAAGCTACGGCTTGCTCCTTATCGATATCTCGATGGAATAAGAGATCGACGAGGGTTCGAAACATAAAATATGGACGCCCATCTCCCTGTCTAGGTACCAATACTTCGTCACCAAAACCGAGGCGAAGCGATGCCTCAACCAAACCCAAGTTGATCTTGAGGCGCGCCTGAATGGTGCCGGGATCTAACGATGAAGACCACAGGCGGAATTCTATATTATCGAACCTGCTGCCATTGACATCCTTTAAATTGACCGCCGGATAGTAGTCTCGCGAACCGTATCGACTGTTCGCCTTAACCATGTCCTCAAGGCTGGCGTAGCGGCCAGTCGCTTCGTTGGGCCTGCAGGCACGCTCATTTCTCGGATCTTCGAGAGATGGATCTCGCGCCAGTCGCTTCAACGTCGACCAAAACGTTTTGTGGATCTCTAAGGCTTTTGAGTAGTATTCAAGATGAGGACCGAAATCATGCGTGCTTATATGGGTGTGAAGTCCCGTTTCGCACGACGTGTATGCATGGTGTTTTCGGGCGGCGTCGGTGACCATGATCAATTCTTGGGCAAAGGTGAAATTGTCGACTGAAATCGGCGACACATTTTCAACTATTGTGTGGTTTGGGTTCGAAGTCCCTTCTATTTCCAGTCGCCAACTATCGCGCTCGTCGCTGTAACCGGCGCTTCTCGCAGCGTCTTTGGCCGCTAAATAGCCATCTTTTGTAAGGCCGGCGGCGTGCAGAGTGAGAGCCAGCTCGGTTTTGTGGACGAGTTCATACTCGACTTCGATGCCACCTCGACGTGCCGTCCAACACGAGACACTATTGTCAGAAATTAAGGGGACAACCGTGTCGCCAGCATTATAGCGTTTCATGGCATCATAAAATACTTGCTCGAACGCTGGATAGTTTTCCCGGTAAGAGGTCCCCGAATCGACCGATCGCCACCGCTCCCATGCCGCTCGTTTCGCCGCCCTTGGATCTGTTGAATCGAATAGTGGCATGTTACGGTCGGCGACCTCGGGTGCGATATGCGGATATTTATTGGCGGGATGGTTGAGCAACGCTGGAGATTGGATTTCTGCTATGGCTGCACTCTGGTCGGTAACGCGCGTGCCGATATCGGCGCCGGTGACCGAGAGTGCGGAGCCCGCGGATGTGGAGGCGCCGGACACTTCTCGATCCTGTGCATCAGAGAGGCTTCTCGCCGAGATCCGCATCGGCTCCTCGGAGGCGGGCCTGATAGAGGAGGCAGGCTGGCCGCTGATAAGCGCGTTTCCATCGGGAATGTCCTTCGAGTGTCGAGCCGTGCCGTAGCCGATCTGAGAGGCGTCGGATGGCGTGGTACCACCATCTGTGGTCCCGGTGTTCGTGGTCCCTGTGTTCACGCCACTGACGTGTGCAGTATCTGCTGGTGCGGGCCCGTCGGACACCCGGACCGGAACGGATCCTTGAGCGGCGCCAGAGTCGCCGCGAGCAGCAGTGCCGTCCCTAACCGCGTGATCGGCAGCGTGCTCGACCGACCCTCGGGACGCAAGCGGCGGGTGGGCCATCGAGGTGTCCGGCTCGCGAGGGCCCACGCCACCGGTGGCAGGCCGTACCTGATCCTGGGACGTCTGGCCCAGGCGCGTACCGGGTTGCGCAGCGAAGGCAGCATCCTGACCGGGAATCCCGTGCGCTCCCGGCGGCAGCCAAGCATCGGTGCCCGACCGGGCAACCTGGCCTGGGTACGCGTAGGGATCCCCGACGCCGCCCCGACCGTCACCGCTCCTGACCTCGACACCTTCAAGATTGGCGTCACTGGCAACCGAGATGAGAGCCGCCCGTTCGGTGGCCGGTTCGGGTGCGAGTTGCGTGCTGTCGGCAGAGGTAGGGGTGTGGGCAGGCGTGGTTGGTGCCGGAGCCGGATGTGATGGTGGAGGGACATAAGGAGCCGCCGGCGGGCCGGTCCTGGGGGGCAGGAGCGAGACGTGGGGGTCGCCGGTGGAGGGCCGGGTGCCGATGCCGGGTGCCTGAGGCCCGGTCGGGGGTGGAGGCGGCGGGTTGTTAAGCGCCGCCGGGGTGGTTGTTGGAGGCGGCGCGCCTGGAGGGAGGGCAGCGGCGTTTGTCGCGAGGCCCGTGGTGGCCGGTGTGGGTGGGTTATCTGCTGTGCTTGCGGAGCTGAGGGCTGTGACGGCGTTGATGGCATCGAAGCTGAAAGGGCTGATGGTGTTGGTACGGCCGACGCCACCCAGGAAACCGCCCAGAAAGTCTCCGCCGGTGGGCAGTTGCACCTGGCCGTAGACGAGACCGTTGGCGGCGATACCGGCGGGCGAGGAAACGATCACGTTGGTCAGGCCGGTCTGCAGCGCCCTGCCCGGAAAACGCCTGAGCGCGTTGACGGCTCCCGGCGCACTACCGGCGGCACGGGTCAGCGTTTTGATCCCGCGAAGGGCGGCGGTGAATCTGGAGACGAGCTTGACGACCTTGTGTGCCAGCATCGCGCCGAAGCCGTCGCCCAGCCCGGTAGCCAAGGTCCTCTGACCGTCCCACGAGGTGCGCGTTCCCCTGCGCATCTGCTCTTTTTGAGCGGCGCGATTGATCCACAAACTTTCCCCGATCTCTTCCGGGATCTCTCTGAAGGGGTGCGGGGCGGCGGCCCTGGCAAGCAGCGCCTTGCCTGTCCCGGTCTTGCCCGGCCCGCCAGCCTTCAACGCGGCGCCCCTGGGCAGCGCTCTGGCCGTCGTGGCGAACGTGCGGGTGGCCGCCAGATCCAGCCGTGCGAAAACCTTGTCCAGGCGCGTGCGCAGCTGTCGCGCCATCGGCCCCAGCAGGCGGGCGGCGCTGGCCGTGGTAAGACCACCCAAAACGATCGCGGCGATGGTGACCTTGAAACCGGCGTTGATCTCCAGCTTGGCAAGTTGCGTCTCGCGAGCATAAATGTCGTATTGCAAGGCGTAGGCGTGCGCCAGAGCCGCCACTGCGGGCAAGCCTTTACGCTGCTGGACAAGCAGCTCGACCTGCTCGCGGAAACCTTCCGCGCCCGGCCCTGCATAGCCCTGCAGGATCTGCTCGCCCGCCCCACCGGCCGAGGCGGCGAACTCCTCTACCGCGACCCGGTAATCATCAAAGGCCACGGCCGACTGCGCTAGCAGGCGCTCGCTGCCCTTATAGCGCCTAACAGAATGATCTCCGGTGTGCTTTGATCTCTCGCTGTAGCGGTCGTGAGAGGAGTACGGGTGGCGCGGGCGAAGCCGTGGGAGGTCA
>NZ_BAAATE010000084.1:0-6288 GCF_039533245.1 Nonomuraea recticatena
GCGACGCCGCGGTGGCCGTCCTTCAGGTGCGCAACCTGGGCGGCTGGGCGCTGTCGGGGCTGCGGGCGCGCGACAGGTTCGGCGCGGGCGAGCAGACAGGCTGATCAGGCCGACACTCACGTCCGTGAAACCCACGCGATGCAACAGTCGGGTCAGACGGCTGACTACGACTGAAGGCCACGTTCGTCACGCCTTCTATCCAACCAGCAGAGCAAGGCTTGAATCATGCTTTGTCGAGTGTGATTCCAAGCTCTACCATCGCGGGTGAGGGAGGGCCTCCTTCCGACCGCTCGGTTTTCTTTCCTGGGCACCTGGGCGCGAGCGTCCGCGGATCGATGGCTTCCACCGGAGCCCCAGTGCTGTAGAACCCTGTAGGCTGCTGATCACGATCGTGAGGAGCTAGCCAGAATACGCGTCTGCGAAACGTACCTGACGCCGGTGAGCCTTTGGCCGCAGGCCCCAATACGGCATAGCCGACCATACGGCCATCCCGGTGATAGACGGGTTTACGGCTACGGGTCGACAGACGATCGAGGCTCTGCCGGACGTAGTCAAGTGACCCTATGTCCTCCAACCAGACCAGCTCGACTTCATCCATCAGGTCATCGGGATCAATCGAAGCGCTCATCGCTGCAGCTCCTCACCGCCAAGATCGGAGATCAGGCCGAGCCCTGGATAGAACTTACGAGAGTTGGACAGGACCATTTCCTTTGGCGAGGCCATCCCAAGGGTGTCACGGACCCGCGCCGCAAATGCCCGAGCCGAAACGGGCGTGGCTCCTTCGCTAGCGCACCAACGAGAGTATGCAGTGTACAACTGCGCCTGTTCAGCACGCAGAGCGGGATCCAGCTTGCACGCCTCGGCAATAAAGCGCCCCACCACATCCTCCGTCGCCTCATAAGCGTCGGTAGCGACCCGTACCCGCTGCGGGCCGGACAAGTCCTTCTCGCCACGTAGATAGCGACGAGCCCCCTCCACCAGCCACGCGAGAATACCTGCACCCTCCTCCTGCACCAGAATCCGCGCAAGATTGTCGACCTTGCGCTCTTCGGCCACCACACGTTCGAAGGGGATCAGGCGAAGCCTCCGCCAGAACGCGAACCCACCAGTACTGACCTCTGGCCGATGGTTACCGATCAGCCATAGGTGATGCGTGGGGTCAAAGCTGAAGAAGTCCTGCCTCATACGCCGCGCTTTGATCTTATCTCCGCCAGTCAAGAGCTTCACCCGAGCCTCATCGAATCTGTCACCCGGTTTGAGCTCAGCACAGACGATGATACGGCGCCCATGCAGTTCAGCCAGGTCGGTGGGATGGCCGTCGAAGGCCTTGGCCATGAGAAAACCCGGCGGCGCCGCATCAGCGTAGTCACCCATAAGCTGCAGCATCACCTCCACCAGCACCGACTTGCCATTCTTGCCCTGCCCGTAGAGGAACGGCATCACCTGAGCGCCAACATCGCCAGTAATCGAGTAGCCCAGCAGCAGATGAAGAAAGTCGATTGTCTGCCATCCGTCGATGTCATCCCCGAACGTGTCCTTGAGGAATCGATGCCACCTCGGAGTCGCGATGTCTTCAGGCGCCAGGGCGGTCGAACGCGAATGCAGGTGCCTCGCCGGATCGGGCGGAGACAGCCTGCCAGAGCGAAGGTCCACGACGCCCGCAGGCGTGCATAGGGCGTAGGGGTCGGCATCCAGCAGCCCTGGAGGCAAAACCATCCCCGGAGCAGCCTTGGCCTGCACGAGCAAGGCGTTCATCCCGGTGGTGGACAGTGCACGCCGACGGTGGCGGTGCAGTTCGGCAGCGCTGAAGCGGCCGCGCGAGTCGAACACGGCCAGCTGCTCGGCCATCTCCCCTGCCGCCCACATGACAGCATCGCTTTCATCCAGGACCCACCGATGCCCCGCCCACCGAAACCAGCCCATACCGGGAACATGTTTGAAGTCTCCGCCGTACAACCGCACGAACAACTTGGCATTACCGCGATCGGTCAAAGTATCGGGCAGGAGCCCATCGCTACTAGCGATGGGCTCCTGCTGCGCCCGCAGGTGTGAAGACATCTGGGTCACGCTCACCCCCGACAGATCGAGGATTTGCTGAGCTGCGGCCACCGGGTCGAACCTCCCCGGGTTGACGGAGGGCGTCATGGATGTCCTTGAAGACGAAGCGGGCTACGCACGCCGGCAGCCAAACCATTCACAATGCGGGAGTTGGTTCCCGGACATGACATGGTCAGCTGCTCGTCGAGAGCTGCCGTGAGGCAACCACGACGCCAACTCCACTGACGAAGACCCAGGGGTTCGTCCGTTACATGGCCGCGCCTTCTGTATGGGCGGCTGGCACCAGCTGGGACTCGCGACGTCCACGATGAGGTCGTCGCGGGCTGGCGAGCAACGGCTGGCGATTGAGACGGAACCTGTTCGAGACGAGGACCGTCGTGATCGGGGCGCGGCGTCACGTCATCCTCTCGTGGGCTTGTTCCTGTGCTTTAGTCGCTACCTGTAGATCCACGTCCGCTGAGGCGTCTCGGCTTGCGCCAGGGTGAACGGCCGGGACTCCAGTTCGGCAAACCAGGCCAGCTATCACCGTATCGATGAGGCCAGGCTGGAATGGCTGGCGTTAGCCAGGAACTGATAAGCGGAGTCATGTGGTCATACAGTTGGCCGCTTACAGCTCCAGGAATGCCGGGGCATAGACTATTTTGCCGCACCTGTAGCGACTGAAGCGACCCACGTTCTCAACCTATGAGATCGCCAGAGCGCTGCTCTGTATGAGGTCTGTCCGGAACTTGCGTCACTTCGGTCGTTGAGTGTGGGCTCCTCGTGGCCTGGGCTTTCTTGCAGCGACCCGAGAGGGGCGCTACAGAACTGCGGAGCCGGAGTGGGCTCGACTCCCGCCTTCAACTCGGAGACCACGATTGTGCCGCTCATGTCGAGAGGAGTTCAGAACTTATGAGAACGAGTCCAAAGTGACCGAAGTTCTGCATCGCTGCTACAAGCAACCAGTGCCAGCCATAGTCTTGGCGTCTCAAGTGGACACGCAGAACAAGCGAGTGTTGGTCGCCGATGGAACCACGTTTGGAGCAGACTGTCTGAGCGACGAGCAACAGCGGAGCGTCCAAAGTCTTCCACAGGAGTCCAACCTGCTGCGACGACAAAAAGGTTATCTGGCAGACGTCAGCTCTTCATCGCGGAATGCCACCTGCCTGACGGTGAACGCGCAACCATTCAAGGTATGTGAGAGGGCGGCATTCAGTTGCCAAGCGACTTTGACCTTGCCCTCTCTAATGCGGAACTTCAATACACATAAACACGCTCTCCGCGGTATCGCTACGCGTCGAAGAATGGTGAACCAGGATGGTGCGGATTATCAGTGAACTGCTGAGCCTTTGTATTTCATCCATGATATAGGTAGAGTGAGGAATCACGGACGAATCCGTGATTCCTGAAATCACCACTCTCTATTGCTGGGCTCCGCGGTGATTCTCACACTGTCAGGCGTGTCGATCAGTGTAGTGGCAGAAGTGAAGGCGAGTGCTCCGAGAACCAGAGCGAGCGCGGCCTGCTTCATAGACGACCTCCATATTTGTCCACTAGATAGTTGATTAGCATGCCTTCGGCTCACGTTGCCGCACGATATCCTTAACTGCCATTCCTCGTCGAGATCCTGCCATCCAGGCACTCTGGATCGCCATACCGACGTCGCGAACGGTTACGTTCGGCGAAGGAGATGGTTGTAGATGATCCTGTTTCTGCGGGCTGGCAGCTGCCATCCTGAACTGCGCCGCCTTGGTCACTGTCGCGAGCAGATCGCACAGATGCTGGGGTCAGGCTGCTCCGGACATGCCGGCTCCGAACGCCTTGACCACCCTCGGTGAGCATCCGAGATGATCGCCTGAGCTACCAGGCCGACCACGGAGGCCGGGCTCCGCAGGAACCCCATCAGTCAGCGCGGTCCTCGGCGCTGAGGGTCTCGAGCTGTAGATTGCGCGCTGACCGGTGGCGGTAACTGGGTAGCTACCAGAGGATGCGCGTTGATCGTGTGACCGCTCTGCGCATTTTTCTGCCTCAACCGAGTCCAGCTCACACGAACATGCACTGCTCCATCGACGGGGAGATTCCGGGCGGCGGGCCGGTTCGCTGACCTCGTTCTCACACCCGGTGGGCGGCTCCATGTTGGCCTGGTCGCCATCGACATCAGTGAGCTTTTCATCCTGAGGTGCCGGGTCACAGGCTTGTTGTAGGCTCCGGGACTTGATCTACAAGCAGAGAAGTCCCTGGTAGATGCGTTGTCGACCAAGGGCAACAGCATCTCCAGGAGCTTCGCGTGCTGTTCTATCGTGCCGCGCTGCCGTTGTCGCGCCGGACGTTGACGTTCCTGTCCGGCATCATTCGCCGGCACTGCAAGAAGATCGGCTTCCGCTGGCGCCGGCTCAATCTCGGCCAGCCGGCCATGCTCACATTCGTCCACTTGCGCAAGGGGGAGACGCTGATCGAGCTGGCGGCGGGCTTCGCCGTCGGCGCCACCACCGTATGGCGCTACATTCGGCAGGCCATCGCCCTGCTCGCCGGCCGCGCACCTCATCTGGATCAGGCGTTACGCGCCGCCCAACGTGTCATTACGCCTTCGTGGTGCTGGATGGCATCCTGATCCCGATCGATCGGGTGGCTGCCGAGCGGCCGTACTACTCCGGCAAGCACAAGAACACGGCATGAACATCCAGGTCCTGACCGCCCCGGACGGCACTCCACTGTGGACCTCCGGCTCCCTGCCAGGCTCGGTACACGATCTGAAGGCGGCGCGGGTCTGGGGCATCGTGCGCCGGCTGAAGAGCGCCGGACTGATCGCCCTGGCCGACAAGGGATACGTCGGCGCAGGTGAGCCCGTGCGCGTGCCGTATAAGGGGGAAGAACAAGCCAGCCGCACAGAAGAGCGCGAACTCCTCCCGCGCAGGCTCCGCAGACCGGGGGAGTGCGCGAATGCGCAGCTGAAACCTGGCGCATCCTCCGCAAACTACGCGGCTGCCCTCTTCTCGCAGGTCAGCTCGTCAAAGGCATCCTGCCTTGCAACTCCGCGAAGCAGGATGAAAAGCACTCATTCTCCGCCGATCTGGCGTGCCAAGCATGAAATTTCATATAGACGATCTCATGAGGCGTCACCGCAGCCGCTACCACCATGTTGTGCAGATGACCACGTGGTTGTACGCCACTGATCCGCAGGCGCGAAACTGGTAGTTGGCATCACTGGAGGTGTATTTGGCGGCGCTCGTCTTGGACAAGTTGTATCCACCGACCTGGAAGGGGCCACATTGCAGCCAGGTGCGCCCGCCATCTCTGGTCCAGTCCATCCAGATGTTGTCGTAAGGACCGGTATTGCCTTTGATCTTGGCGAATCCGTATTCGCGTCCACCCCATCCGACGGTGTCGCGCTCAAGCGTGACTTCGACGCCATACCCCATGTTGAGAGGACCGCGTACCACCTGGCCACTCTTAGTATCGGGGATGTCGAGGAAACCATTGGCACCTCCCTCACAGTCGGCCGCCGAGGCATGAGCGGACGTCGGTGGGCCAACTGTAGTAACGCCGCATGTCAAAACAAGTGCGGCGATGGACATCAAAGCACCACGACGATACCTGCTCATCTTTCTGCTTTCTGTGGGGAGGGGAGCGCGAGACTTCAGTGATGATCACGAAAAGTCGAGCGACGGCGCAATCAATGACGGAAGACCTGGTGCGATCGACACAGCACTCCGAAGCTAGTGGAGGCAATGCGTGAGTGACATGCACATTGACGCCATTTGCCGTCGCGATCCTGCCACCCGTCTGTTCGCTCGAACTCGTGCGCGCCACTGCTGGCTGGATCGAGCGCGACTACACCCTGGAGAAGAGCCTTGAAGGCCCGACATCCCGATGGATCGGGATGTCGGCACCAAGAGAGGCGGGCGTCGAACTTGACCGGATAGCACGACGCCCGGGGCCTTTGGCGGTACGGTCATCCGGCTCCGACGTGGATACGCCAGTTGTTCGTCCATCGATGGGCTCATGATCAGCGCGACGGGCTCGCCCCCGGACTCGAGGTCATGATCGAGCGCGAGGCCAACACCCCGCACGGGCTGTCCATCGATGCGGTACGCGAGTTCGAGCCGCTTCCCACCGAGGTGTGATGATGGGTCATTGCAGGCCCATTCTTCATGATCGGCTGGGGAGTTTCGCAGTGGTTGAACATGTTCTCGTGGCGCCGGACAAGTTCAAGGGGTCGTTGTCCGCGGCCGAGGTCGCGGGCAGGGTGTC
>NZ_BAAATE010000085.1:0-6048 GCF_039533245.1 Nonomuraea recticatena
CCTCGACTGACAGCGCCCGCATCGCCGGGATTCGTCGTCCGTCGGCGCCCACCGCAGCGAGTGACGAAAGCCCCATGCATCTATCGCACGGTGAGATCTGGCCAGCAGCCGTAAAGGTAGCGCTCCGCCCGTCCCCGCCTCACAGGCATGTCGAGGAGGGGGCGGGCGGAGCGCCGATTCTTCGCCCGGTCGACGTCACCGTCTGAAAGAACTGGTCAGACGGTGACGCAGACGTTGCCAGTTACCTGCTGGTTGTCGCCATTGTAGAATCGCCCGCACCACAGGTGGCCAGGCCAGGCGATAGTCCACCGGGACGCGGCGAAGTGCTCCCCCCATTCCCACCATTTCGTGGGGCTGTCGACTGACCAGCCGTTAGGCCCGAACAGATTGAAGTGGCCGTACTTCCTGCCTTGCGCGCTCAAGGCCTGAACTCTGTAGACGTAGCAGTCGGTGCCGTTGTTCGTGAAGAACACCCTGACGGTGATTCCGTCGTTGGTCTGGCTCTTGGAGCTGGTGTTGCACTCTGCCGCCGCGGTGTTCGACGTCGCCGCCTGAGCCGCAGCGGGCGTCGTCGCCAGTGATGTCAGCGCCGCCAGAGTGATGAGCGCGCCAGTGATGAAAGTTCGCACAGAACCCCCGTTCTCCATGTGGAACAGAATTGATGGCCGGTCTTTCCGAGTGGCTTATGCCTTTCCGTCGGCGTCAATGGAGCCGGATACAGGATCTGCTGAGCGCGGCATTCGCCACAATCGGTGATCCGGTCACCAAGCGTCGAATTCCTGTCAGTTCGGCGTCGCGTTTCACGCCACCACCCGCGGCGAGTTCGTGGGCACTTGGGCCGGTTTGGTTCCACGGGCAACCGGCTCTCGTGGCACTGTTTGGTGTGCTCGCCCTTGTCGCCCTTGCGACTCTTCGAGGGTGTGGGGGTGGGCTTGAGCGCCCCGAAAGGGTCGGTCGGTGCGGGTGTCTTGCCCAGCAAGTTTGTGTAGGTCGGCGCCGGGGTGAGAAAGAGCGGCGTCCCGGACGGGGATGGCGACGGCCGCTCGTCGGTATCGACGTCCGGCGTGGACGTCGAGCTGGCCGGTACGGCTTGCGCGGCGGGGCTGTCCTCAGGCCATGCCGCCCACAGCGCAATCGCGACGCAGACCAGGAGAACGCCAGCGACGGGCACGACTGCGCCCCAGTCGACGCGTGAGAGGTCGGGCCCGTACCAGGCCCTCCCCTCATCCAGAGGGACAGGAGTGGAGTACGGCCGCGTGTCCACCGGGATGTATGCCGTGGCGTAGAGGCCTCCGAGGAGGCCGGTTCGGCATCTCAAAGGCCTGTTTGCCTCGTGGGTTCAGCGCATTGAACGTCGCCAAGAGGGTGTCTCTGATCCCTCTGGCCTTGATCCTTTCGTGCATGGGCCGGAGCTGGGATACCAAGATTCAGTCCTTGATCTTGCCGGGATAGCCTGGCTTCCAGCGTCGGCCCGCCCCCCGGGGGCGGTCGAACCTCGCCGGCGACCATCCCGCGGGCCGGTCGTCGGACAACGTGTCGGCTATGTCAATCGGCCGTGCTGGCGTGCACGGCGATGATTCGCCAGCCGTGCGTCTCGCCGTATAGCCAAGTACGGGTGTAGCGCATCCTGGCCGCGAACGGCGCACCGGAGAAGGTCCCTTCGACGGTGCCGAGAAACCACGTCACCCCGGTGCGCCCATCGGCGAGCACGGTCAACTCCTCCTCGGCCACCCTCGTCACCACCTGCGCCCGAGTGCGGTGCAGCTCCAGGTCGTCCGCCTTGGTCGCAACGTTCGCACCGAAGGTAAAGATCAGCCGATCATCCAGCAGCTGATCCAGCGCCTCGACATCTCCAGCAAGCTGCGCGGCCTGGAGTCGGCGCTCGGCGTCCCGCAAGTCCTCCATCATGAGGTCCACCCTGCCAGCCAGCGCCGTATCCGTGCCAGGACGTTCACGCTCGGCTGATCTTCGTAGTCCGATCCAGGGACTCCGATCGTCGGTGAGTGGGTGTCGGGTTTAGAAGGCTTCCCGACAGGCCGTTGAAGTGGTGCGCGGCGGCCCGGAGAGCGGCGCGATGGTGGGCGCGATCAGCGCATCCGCACTGACCGCGCTGCAGCGCGGCGACGGACCCACGGAACGCCATGCGGCAGGCCATGGTTTTGGTGGCGCAATCCGTCACCTGACCCCGTCCATCCGGCCATGTGCCGAAGCCGTAACTAGCTCGCGCGAGGGAGGCGATTGACCCTCACAGGTGATCAATCCTCCTCGAGGCCAGTAGAAGGTACAGGTATGGTGATCAAACTCTTGCATGCGGCCCCGGCCACCAGCGACACCGCACGACCTGCCCCACCCTGGGCGCTCCGTACCGCCTACGCGCTTCCCTGGCTGCTGCTCCCCCGCGTGCCTGTGGAGGTTGCCATTTGCCTTTCACTTCGACATGGGCCAGCTCAACGACGCGCCTGTGTCACCGTTGTGGATAAGCATCCCCTATGTCTTCGGGCTCAGCGTGCTCACCGAGTTGGCGGCGCTGCTCAGCATCGGTCTGGTGCGCGGCTGGGGCGAGGTGGTCCCGAGCTGGATCCCGGTCATCGGCGGCAGACGTGTGCCGCCCATGGCAGCGGTCGTCCCTGCCGTGGCCGGTGGGCTGCTCTTGACTGCGGTCTCGGTCTGGATGGTGCTCTCCTGGGTCGGCGTCTCCGACCGCATGGCGTACGAGAACGGCTGGTGGCAGGCGCTGGCCATGGTGTGCATCACCCCGATCGCGCTGTGGGGCCCGATAGTGCTCGCCCTGGCATACGCCTACCACGTGCGCTGTCGCCCCGCCCGCGGTTAGGGAATGCCTTCATGACGCCCCGAGCTTCCGCCGGGATCCTTCAACCCCGCTTGAATTCGAAGAGCCGCCAAAGCACGTCAGCATCCGATCCGGACCCCGCAGGTCAGCCTGCGGCGACCGCCTGATGGCTGATCGACATGCCCGCGACATACCGCGATTCGGTAGGAATACCTTCAACGACGTGTGCTCGAAAGGCTGACACAATGCGCGACACGCTGCCCCCGTTGCTGGTCACTCCACCGTGGGAGCAGAAGACGCCACTGGTTCCCGGACTCCGGCCACCCACCGAACGGGTCGTCGACTGGGAACCGGGTGAACGCGAGGAGTGGCAGCAGCGGCTCCCCGGTCGGCCCTATTTCACAGCCGCCCTCAGGGAGATCCATCGGCTGGAGGGGTGGGAGGGTGTCGTGCGGGCGTTCCTGGACGGCCAGATCACTCACGAGCCTGCCCTGTTCTCCCTGTTCGAGCTGGGCCCCGAGGAACTCGTCCGGCCGCTGCTGGCGGACTGGCATCCGACGCTCAGCCGTACGTCCGACTTCTCGATCCTGCGAGCCGTCGCCGTGCGTTTCGGGGCCGACGCACACCACGTGGTGTTCCCCAATGCCAAGGCCCACCGCTCGGGCTGGGCGCTGATGCCCTTCCTCGATGTCGAGGTGGCCCGGTTGATGGCCGCCTGGCTCGGATTGGCCTCGGCGCGACGGCAGGCGGGTGAGTGGTTCGCCCGGCACGGGCTGGCGGCGGTGCCGTACCTGGTGCCGGACGCTCTCGGCACGCGGCGCGCGCTCCGTGACAAGGCGGCGGCGGCGCTGCTCCAAATAGCGTCCCGGTACGGCGAAGCGGGGGTGGTGGAGACCGCCCGCCGGTACGGCGATCACGCCGCTTGCGCCGTCGCGCAGATCCTGGACGGCGACGCACCCGCGGACAGGCCGCGGAGGGTCTCATGGCTGGACCTGGATTTGCTGCCCGAGGTGTGCCTGCGGGACGGCCGCGCACTCTCCAGCGACGCGGTGAAGAACTTGATCGGCGCGCTCACCCTGTGTCCCGGCGTCCGGTGGAACGGCCCGGCCGAGATCTATCCGGGACTCGAGGACGCCCTGGACCACTGCGACCACGCATCGCTAGCAGCTTTCGGCTGGGCCGTCTTCGAGGCCTGGGAGAGCGCCGGGATGCCGTCCGGCAACCGCTGGGTGATCGATCAGCTCATCTGGCTGGGGGACGACGAGGTCGCGGGACGGCTCGGGGCCTTGGCGGTGAACAGTCCGGTGAGCATGGCCAAGCACATGACGGGGGTGCTCGGCGACATCGGCACCGACGCGGCACTCGCGCAGCTGGACCGCGTCGCGCAGCGAGCCAAGCCCGGGCTGCGGCGTACCGCCGAGGAGAGACTCGCCTGGGCCGCCAAGCGACGCCGGGAACTCACGACACCCTGATACGCGATGCCGTCAGTATCGTCAGGTCGATTTGGGAGATGTGGATCGGGCGAGTCGTCGTCCCATGAGGATGATCACCGCCCACAAGACCATGGCCTCGTGGTGCTCGGACAACCGCTCATAGTCCCGCACGCACCGCCTGCGCTGGGAGATCCACGACAGCGTCCGTTCCACCACCCACCTGCGGGGCAGAACCACGAAGCCGCTGACATCGTCGCTGCGTTTGACGATCTCCACAGTGAGACGGATGTGCTTTTTGGCCCAGGTCACGAGCTTGCCGGCGTAGGCACTGTCGGCCCAGATCAGCGCGATCCGCTCGTACCAGTCGCGCAGACGCGCCAGCGCGGGCTTGGCGGCGTCGCGGTCCTGGACGCCGGCGGCGGTGACGATGACGACCAGCAGCAGGCCCAGGGTGTCCACGATGACGTGCCGCTTGGTGCCCTGCACCTTCTTGGCCGCGTCGTATCCGCGCGAGCCGGCGGCGACGGTCTCGGCGGCCCGCAGCGACTGCGAATCGATGATCCCCGCGCTGGGCTCCGGCTCGCGACCGTCGGCTATCCGGACCTGTTCGCGCAGGTCATTGTGGAGAGCATAGAGATCACCGTCGGTCCACCAGCGGGTGAAGATCGCATGGACGGTGCGCCAGGGCACCAGGAAGTCGGCGGGCAGATTGCGCCACTTGCAGCCGTTGTCGACCACGTACCGGATGGCATCCATGATCAGGCGGCGGCAGTACTTCTCGGGTCGTCCGCCGTTGCCGCGTAACCAGGCCGGCCAGGGCATCAACGGCTTGATGACCTGCCATTCTTCGTCGCTCATGTCGGTGGTGTAACGGGGCGCCCGGATCGGATGATCGGCTCCCCGGCCGTACCGGCAGGCCACGCATGAGCAGGCAGTTTCATCGTTACGGGAAACAGCGATGGGAGCGGTGGCGTACAACGGCGGCAGACCTTCCGGTTGGTGACGGGGCTGGGATAACCACCGTTGCTACCGGAAGGTCGCTCTATGTCGCAGAAGATTCGCTCTACGTCACCATTTCGCCCGATATCGGCCCCACGCAGCAAGCGCAGGGATCAGTTTGTACACGGGCACTAAAAGGTCCTAACAGAAAGATCAGCGGACAAGGCGCCGCCAGCAGATGATCGGCTGCGGCAAGCGCCATGAACGCTTCGTGGATGTCGTCGCGGACCTCCCAGCGGATGCGTAGGCGGCGGAACCAGTGCAGCAGCGCGATCGTCCGTTCCACCACCCAGCGGTGAACGCCCAGCCCGGAGCCGTGCGGAGTGCCGCGGCGGGCGATGCGCGGTTTGATGCCGGTGCGCCAGACAAGGCGGCGGTACTTGTCATGGTCGTAGCCGCGGTCGGCGTACAGGCAGTCGGGCCTCTTGCGGGGCCGCCCTACTCGGCCCCGCACCGGCGGGATCGCCTTGATCAGCAGCATGAGCTGGGTGACGTCGTCGCGGTTGCCGCCGGTCAGCGACACGGCGAGGGGGATGCCGCCTCCGTCGGTGATGACGTGGTGTTTCGAGCCCGGCTTGGCGCGATCGACCGGGCTCGGTCCGGTTTTGGGCCACCCTTGAGCGCCCGGACGTGGGAGCTGTCGATCACCGCCTTGGACCAGTCCAGCTGGCCGGCGGCGTGCAGCTCGGCCAGCAGCAGCTGGTGCAGCTTGTCCCACACGCCGGCCTGGGGGGCTTCCACCCGAAGACTGGACACGGCTTATGCAGCTGATGCCAGCGTAGATGATGTTGAGTGGAAGGCTGTCTCGTAGGTCTGGGGAGCTCG
>NZ_BAAATE010000086.1:0-5726 GCF_039533245.1 Nonomuraea recticatena
CTGCGCTGCTGCCCGCATCGAGCGACCGCACTCGTGCAGGCCATCCTCGTCCTGCAGCTCATCGAAGAGGGCCGCTACTCAGGATGAAAAGGGCTCACTGAGTGTGGGGAGCACGGTGGCGGATGACCGGAAATGATCACCGGGTTGGCGTATAGGACGCTCCTGCCAGTTGGATGGTCTTGATCGCGTTCGATCAGTGCTCGGGGGCAGGGTGACGCAACCGGTCAAGGTCCGCAGGATCACAGATTAAGAAGGGCAGAAGCTGCAGCGGATCGTGCGGCGTGGCACGACCAGCACGGTGCGCTATCGGCGGGCGATGATTCTGCCAGCCTCCGCCGGCGGCAACACCGTGCCGGTCATCGCCCGTCTGGTGCAGACCGATGAGGACACCGTGCGGGATGTGATCCACCGCTTCAACGCGATCGGCCTGGACTGCCTGGACCCTCAGTGGGCGGGAGGTCATCCCCGCTGGCTGAGCCTGAAGATGAAGAGTTCATCGTCAAGGGCGTTCCTTACCGGCCGTCCGCCGACGCCCTATCCCCAGTGTTCCAAGACGCACAGCTTCAGCTGCGACTCTGACCAAGTGGCAACGGGTAGGCGTGCAGCATATGCTCCAGCAGTCCGGCGATCGTGTGGCTGTCGAGCTCACGCGCCATCGCCGCCTCCACACTCGTGTACACCTCGGATAGCGCCGGCCGGATGCCGTGACCAACCGGACAGTCCGGCTTTGGCTCGTGCGGGTGCAAGGCGAATGGCTGACTCAGACCGAGCGCCGCGTAAACCTCGCGGAGGGTGATCTGCTCGGGTGGCCGCTCCAGCCACCAGCCAGACCCGGGCCCACGTCCGACGCCGACCAGTCCGGCCTCGCGCAGCGGGGCGAGCACCCGCCTGACGAGAACGGGGTGGCTGGCAAGGCTTTCGGCGATTCGCTCGGAGGTGATCGGCGACTCACCATGGCGCGCCGCCAGCGCGATCCAGCACAGCGTGTGGATGGCGGTGGTGAATTGGCTGTTGGCGGACACGTCGCCTCCTTTTGTAACAACCATCGTTGCACAAGCAGGCGCGGCTTAGACATCGGCGACTCGGGTCCAGGTCATAACCCAGTTCGTCTCCCAGGTGGCGCGGTCGTCGATAGAGAACGCCTGCTCCCACACCGCCGATGTCGGGGTGATCGAGTGCCACATGTAGCGGGCGATGATGTCGCGGCCGTCGAAAGTGTCCGGGCCGTCGGCGACGAACGTGCCGTCCTCCTGCCAGCGCCCCCGTACCGGCGGCTGCAGGTGCCCGGTGCTGCTGTTGACCCAGTAGATCGTCCAGTCGCCAGCGGCTGCATCATGAACCCGGATGGAGCTGCCGGCGAATCCCAGCTCCGGGAACCACATCTCGTCGATACTGATCGCGCCGTTGTGCAGGGTTGAGGCGGTGGCGATCGCGCGCGTGGTGTACCAGTCGTCCTGCCCGGTGAGCGGCGCGCGCAGGCGTCGGTTCTTGACGGTCCAGGCCCCGACGAGAAAATCGAAGCCCGCAGTGCGCTTGCGCAGGCCGTCAATGTGCTGCCGTCGGATCATGGTCGGGCCTGCCCCGTCGTCACGCCCCGCAGCCGCATGAGCTCGACATCGCCCGTGTGTCCGTCGCCCCAGCGCCTCCAATCGGGGTGGGCGCGCAGTCGGTTCAACGCCGCCGCCAGCTCGGCAGGGTCGCTGAAGTCGGCCGTCCAGACGAACGCCAATCCTGGGCGCACCGGCAGCCGGGGGAACGTGTTCGCTGCCGGCTCGGTCCGCCAGGTGGACACGGGCACCTGTAGCACTGCTTCGAGGATGTCGGGCAACTTGCCGGTCACCCACATCCCTTCATCCAGGTCTACGGCACCACGCACGATCATCGTCGCCGTCGTTGTGCCCGGTGGGGGGCCGGAGACAAGTCTGTCGGCGAACATATCCCCGTGCGGCGGGTCGGTATGGCGTAGCAGCAACACGTCATCGCTGTCGATCATTGTCGCGTTTGCCTCGTCGCGGTGTGCCGCCCACAGCGGTCCGTCGTAGAACGTTTCCAGCGCGCGCCGCCGGTCCGCCATGTCGGCGAAGGCCCGCCACCATACGAACCGGTCGGGCTGGTCCAGATCCTCATAAACAGTGCCGACGAGCATCCCGGCGTCCTGCTGACCGGCGATGAAGTGATTCTCGAACAACCTCCTGAGCACGGGGAAGCCGCCCGGGTGCAGCAAGTAGCGACGCAGCTCAACCACTCCGGCCGCCGCGAACGATACTGGCTTCCTGCCTCGTTCCATGGCGGTGGTTGCGCTGGTCAGGTTGCGTTCGTCGGTCTGTTCCACCGGCACCTCCAAATATGTAACTATTCTTATTACATAAGATAGGCGCCCACAGCGGCCATGGGAAGCTCCCCTGTGGGGCCACTTACAACCTCGTCGTTCTTGGGCTGAGGGTGGTGGACTGTGGCCCGGCTCTCTTATGCGGTCTGCTGGCCAGACAGAAAGAGCACGATGGCGGTGACGATCTCGGGCAGATGGTCGCGGCGGCCGTGGTGGGGGTCAGAGCTGGCCGGTTGGTCAGGTGAGCGATGCCGTGCTCGACCGGTCGTCGGCGGCGAGCCGAGACGTCCCCGACCGAGAGCAGCACCGCGCCGTGGGTGTCGGTGAGCATCGTCGCCTTCATCGCGTTGATCCTGCTCTTGCCCGAGACGAAACGGTCGCGGCCCGCGGCGCCGACGGGCGGGCGGCGCAGGCGGATCTCGGCCCGTGGCCAAGATGGCCGTTTGGTCGTTGTCGCCAGATGAGCGATCGCCTGGCCAACGTAGTGAGTCTGCGGCCAGGGGCGATGCGGCATCCACGCTGAGCAAACAGCGGCCGGATCTGCCCAATGGCGGGTGATGGTGGAGCGATCAACGCCGAACCACCAACCCGGCACAGCATGGGTAGGGACGCAGGCGGACCAGCGTGGCCAGGGGACCGGTCAACGAAGACCAGCTTGCTGCCGGGTGCCTGCCCCGCCAGCGCCCACGCGGCCTGGCCCGCAACTCAGCTGCCGTTGGGCCTCCCACAGCGGCCGATCTCGGTCACCAACTCCGCCACCACGTCCACCGTCAACCTCAGCGACACGCCGCTTGCGCGCCACGATCGAACGCCGGACAGCACCAATTCGTAACGGGCAACGCGAAGCCTGCCCGGTCAGAGGCGATGCCAGGGTCGGCGGCTGTGACGTGAACCCTGGTCATGCTCAGCACCGCAGGTGCGCGGTAGGGCATAGTCCTTGATGAAGACCCTGACGGCATTGCGGAGCTACGGGCCACCGGAGCTAAACCAACCTCCCCGCCCCATGGGTGCTCTTACAGATGAAGCGGACGACGTACCCCAGCAGTCAAACCACTCGCTATGACCCTGCCGAATCGTCGATCCTGGCCAGGGCGCGCATGCTGGGCCGCCTCAGTAAGAAGCGTTTCGGCATCGCCATGTGTGAGGTAGCCGCTGGCAACCAACCCACCCGCGGTATAAGCGGCTCGGTTTAGTTTGGTGGTGAAACCCGCACCCTCGGGAAGGGCGCCGCAGGCCGTTACGTCGGCCAGGAGCCGCGCCAGCACACGCCCGGCAACGGAGTTTCCGCCACCGGCCTGCGTGACCGCGAGTCGAGCGCGAGGAGGGAGTGGTTGAGGCTGCTGGGCGGTGTGAGTGTGATGAACTGCGAGGTGTTCTGTGCGAATAAGCTCGGCGGCCAGCCAAGAGGGGAGCGGAGCAGGTTGGTAGCAATTCCCCACTATGGAATAGGCACCATCTTTGATACGGGTACCAGGAGCGATGATGTAGCCGCCCCCAGCCCGCACATCCACCTGCCAGGCGAGAGCCCGTCCGCCACCCGAACCTACGGAGGAGAGAAAGGACTGCGCTGGGTCAGCCCGGTACCACACATGGAGACCCTGTGAAGGGGTACGCACGCGGAGCGTCTTCGCATCGTCGGCCGGGCTGGGCTCTCCGTGGAGAGCAGCGAGCAGGGCGAGGGTGTGATAGCCGGTAGCGAGGCCCGTCAGGTCGACGCGCGCGTCGATCGTGATGCCTGGTAGAAGCCGATCGCGCGCAGGTATCGACGTGGGATGAGAGTCGATGTCGATAACCACCAGGTTGGCCGGGCCGCAGGAAACTCCCACGCCGAAACGGGGATTGGCTCCCCACCATGCCGAGATCACCTGGTCGTCAAGCGTTGCAGCGAGGAAGCTGTGGCACCATCGTCCCTGCTTCAAGCATGGGCATCGGCTTGCCTGGTGCTTCCGTTGGCGGCATGGGAGACAGTTCGCGGTAGGCGTCTTGGAACCCGGAGCCAAAGGATGGACCGGCCATCCCTGCTGGGCGCACCATCGGGCAATCGCCAGCGACTGAGCCGGAACTCGCTCGGGTGGAGGATCGTCGTCATGGAAGCGCAGCGTCACGTCATTCCTTCTCAGTAGGCGCTTCGGCCGTGGGCAGAGGAGTCACTTATTGAGAATCCAGGCTAGTAGGGGGATTGCTAACTGACAGAGCGACCGAAGCGACCAGGGCTCCGAAATGGCAGCACACTAGCTGACACCCCGTCCAGAGCGCATTGATCGCGGTCCGAGCGGTGCAGCGACTGAACTTGCAGCACGGAGGTTTAGAGTGCTTGAGTCGCTTCGCTTTGATGGGGGTAAGGCCAGGTCAGAGCCCATTTCTGTCGTATCCACAGCGACTATAGCGACTTAGAAGTGCTACTTATGAGACGGTTCCCCCCTGAGCAGTCTCATCAGATATAAGCCCACCTTGCGTCGCTTCGGTCGCTCCAAGAGGTCAAAGATCACCTCTGACCTGGGGATTCGTCAGCGACTTTAGGGAAGCGACTGAAGTCTCCCAAGCGACTGAAGTCTGCCAGCCGGCAGCGTGCCGAGCAGGACACCGCGTCCGCGCGGCGCCGCACTCCCGCCCCCTGGGCAGCGCGCCCACGCCGTCATCTGGCCCGATGCGCGTTGGCTTGCTCAAACACGCTGCAGCCTCTGCGGAGATCACTGTCGCGGCCAGCATCTGCCGCTGAAGGGCACGCTTGCGCGCTCGCACGCCAGCTTCCGGCACCCCGCCCGCCAGCGTTGGGACGCCGTCGCCAAAGCGTTGCGGCCGGTCTACACGGCGCCGACCGAGGGCGCCGCGCTCGAGCGGTTCTACGAGTTCGCCGAGACGTGGGGCGGCCAGGTATCCGGCGATCGTGAAATTGCGGGAGGACGCCCGGGCCGAGTTCGTGCCGTTCCTCAACTTCGACACCGAGATCCGCCGGGTCATCTGCTCGACCAACGCGATCGAGTCAGTGAACGCTCGGATCCGGCGAGCGGTCAAGGCTCGCGGGCACTTCCCGAACGAGCAGGCCGCGCTCAAGTGCGTCTCCATGGCGATCATGAGCTTGGGCCCGACCGGCAAGGGCCGTAAACGCTGGATCCCCCGTTGGAGGCCGCCTTGAACGTCTTCGCCATCACCTTCGAAGGCCGCCTCACGCCGACCACCCGATACCCAAACAAGATCCAGTTACGCCGTTAACTGGACTTGGACAGACCTCCGCGTAGCCGAAAGCTCTGGCGTGTCTACCAAACCGGAGCAACTCCAGCAGATCGAAAGGCCACCTGCGGTCACGTCCAGCGAAGTGGTGTATGAGTTGACCTTCGCGTGATCCTGTTTCTGCAGGTTAAGCGGTAAGTGTCTGCGGGATGGGGTTGTGCTGCGG
>NZ_BAAATE010000087.1:0-5623 GCF_039533245.1 Nonomuraea recticatena
GTCGGCGCAGGCGGCGACGCCGTGACCGGGCGGGACCGGCTCCTCGCAGGCGACGACCTCGGCCGCCTGGACGCCGGCGGCAGGCTGGGTGGTGGGGTCGCCCGCGATCGCGGGGAGCCATCCGCATGACCAGGCGACGAGCAGCGTGGCGACGAGCACGGCGATCACGCCGATGTACTGGGGTTTCACGATCGTCCTCGATTCGGAGGGTCGGGGCGGTCCGCCGCGCCGGTCGCGGCGTCGCCGTCGGGATGGTCGCCGCCGGTCAGGGCGGCCACGTGGAGTTCCAGGAGCCGTCGACCGCGTCTGCAGCGGCACGGCGTCCACGCCCTCTTGAGGAGCAGGACGGGCACCAGGCCGACGTCGACGCAGGCGGCGCAGTCGGGGGCGTGCTCCCATCCGCCGGGCACGGCGGCGACCTCGACGCCGGAGCGGCGGGCAGCCGTGGCGATGGCCTGCACGGAGGCGACGATGAGGTCGGCGACGAGGCGGCCGTTCGGCACGCCGATGACGTCGACCAGGACGTCAGGCTGAACCACGCCTGCCTCGCCAGCGGGGGCAGGCCAGCCGCAGATCTGCCAGCGGCCCTCGTCCACCTCGAGCGGGTTGTCGTCGCCTGGGCACACCTGCCATGTGGCGGGATCGGTCATGGCTCACCACCGCTTCCCTCCTCCGAGGCGCGGGCACAGCCGAAGGCGGTGATGATCCCGCTGAGCAGCAGGCAGCGGACCGCGTCCTCGCCGGGAGCCCACACCAGGGCGACGACCGACGCTGAGACGGCGATGAGCCCCGCAGCCGCGATCAGCAGCCACAGCGGCCGCGTCATTGGCCGGCGCCATGGTTGCTGCAGACGCAGATGCAGGTGTCGTCCTGCTGACCCGCGGCCAACGCCTCGAACATCGCCCGAGCCTGCTTGGGGTCGAGGGTGATCTCGGGCAGAGCCTTTCGGGCCCGCTCGACGAGGTACTCGACGGAGTACGCTGCCTGCTCGGTCGAGGTCGTGTGGGGGGCGATCAGGCGCCACAGCAGCACGATCACGCGGTTCGCCTCAGTGGCGTTCATCTCGTCTCGCTTCCTTGGGGGTTGATCGCCCGGGCGGCCGCTGCGGCCGCCCCGACCTGCTCGTCATCGGCCGGCTCCCGGCTTCTCGTCCCGGATGGCCAGCACGCCGAACACGACGAGCGTCAGCCCGGCCAGCAGGAACAGCAGGGCGGCCTCGTGCGGGGCGGGCTGCGCGAGCTCGAACACGGATACGGCCGCTACGACGAGCCCCAGGGAGACGAACAGCAGCCCCAGCGGCTTCATCGGGCAGCGCCTGCGGCGAACGCGGCGTACCGCTCCTGCTCCTGACGCCATACGGCCGCCAGCGTCTCGACGACCTTCGGGTCGACGCCCGCCAGCATGAAGCCGACCCGCTCCTCATACGTCGCCTGCCGCTGCACCCGGTAGGGCGTGTCAGCGGGCAGCTGGTGGCTCTCGAAGGAGCAGTACAGGGCGCGAGCGACCGGCATCAGCTGGCGCAGCGCGACGTCGGCGTCGAGGCCGGGAACGACCTGCTTCGGCTGCTCCTCCTGCTCCTGCTGTCCGGCGGCGGCCTGGTGGCCGCGCTTGCACGTGCACAGGTGCTCGACGGTGGCGGGCTTGAGGGCGAGTTCGAGGACGGCGGCAAGCCCGGCCCGCATCGCCGCGTCCTCGGTGGCGCCCTGCTGGTGGTCGCCGTACACGGCGGCCATCTGGTGCAGCAGCTCCGGCGTGATGTCCAGGCGCGGGATGCCGGTCCATGTGTAGCGGCCGGTGTCGTGGCAGCGGCCGCAATCGGGCGCGCCAGCGGAGGTGGTCATCGGGATGTTCTCCGTTCGCTGTGAGGTTCTCGGCGGGCTTTCGCCAGGCGCAGCAGCGGGGAGACGCTGCTGGGGTGGTGCCGGGCGGCGGGCGCGGACATCGCCCGGCATCGAGGGAAGGCCGGTCAGCTGGTGCTGGTCACCAGTCGTCGTCGGCGGGCTGGGCCCTTTCGGGAGTGATGACTTCAGCCCAGTGCGGGCTGAATTGCCCCTTGCCGAGAGTGCCGGTGTCGACGATCGCCGCGGTGACGGCCTGGATGGCGTCGCCGATCGCGAGCAGGGCCAGCACACCGGCCTCGTTGAAGGCGATCAGCTGCGCTTCGGGGCTGTCGCCCTGGCGGAGGGCCTTGCCCAGCGCCGCGCGGGTGTTGTCGAGGCCGGAGGCGGCCGCCTTGTAGGAATCGGGGCCCCGGTACTCGCGTCGTGAGCCGTCATACATGGGCGCTTTCCTCCTGGTCGAAGAAGCGCGACCTGCTCGGCGTTGTCGCCCATGACCCGTACTGGGGCATCAGGCTTCGCTTTCGGAGATCAGCTTGCGAAGCCGCGCCTGTCCTTCGTCGCCAGACTTCGCCAGCCGGTAGGCGGCCACCAGGCCGGGGAACCCGGCGGCGATGCGGTCGAGGCCGATGACGTCGGCCGTCACCATGGCCTCGAGCAGCTTGGTCCGGAACGTGCTTGCCGGCCAACCTCCCTCCCGACCGACGGCGAACAGGGTGTGAGCGGCGTCGTCCACGCCGATGGAGCTTTCGTCAACCTCGGGAACCATGATCGCAACGTGTCCTTTCCGTGAGCTGGATGCAATTTTCACCGTACAGTTGGATGGGGACTGTTGCAAGTGTTTCCATATAGCTAGGCAGAGCGGCGCGACTTCTTCGACTTCTCGGGCGTGCGGGAGGGCCGCGGCAGATGCCGCAGGCCAGCCCGGACCTGGGCGCCGGAGCCGGGCGCCATACGGAGGTGTGCGGCCACTTCAGGGCGGCAGCCGCGGCAGGGCTGCACGAAGTCGCTCCCGTCTGATCCGACGCGGTTGATCCAGCCGTCTTCGCAGCCGAGGTGCGGGCATTCGCAGTTCGGGAACGGGCAGGGGATCAGCATCTCGTCAGTCCTCCCATCCGGGGACAATCACGATTGTCACTCGCTATGTGAACGATAGATGCTGCGAGTGACAGAAACACCTGCATATGCGCGGCCGCAGGGCGCGCGGCCTCCCGGCGGGGCAGAATCGGGCGCTATGACCGACGTGATCGACGCGCAGGCACTCCTGCCCGGCATGCCGGGCGTCCCGCCGCTGCTGTACGTCTCGCCCGAGGTGGGCGACACGACGACCGACCAGCTGTTCGCGGCGCTGATCCATATGGGGCTGCCGCCGATCGCCGTCACGGTCGGCGGCGGGCAGGCCTCGATGGAGCTGTACATGGCACAGGACGACCGCTGGCGGATGGTCATCGGCGCCGGGCGCGAGGTCGAGGTGCGCATGCCGTGGCCGGACGGCGGCGACCTGGCGCTCGTCGGCGACATCACCGTCACCGATCCGTCCGACTGGTGCGGCGAGGTGCTGGAGCAGGGGCAGGCGCTGGTGATGGCGGGGCCCGCGCTGCCGTGGAAGCGGGGGGAGATGTCGTTCGGCCGGCTCCTGTCGTTGCTGGCCACTCGCTCGGCGTGCGGCGGGGTCGTTCGCGCCCAGCTGGCGGCCTGAGCCGCACCCACCCTGTAGGCCGTCGGACGACAATGCCGTGCGGCATCGAGCTCTAATGGTCTCCGCATCGGTCGTCAGCCGGGGTAGGCGGCCCGTTTCGCCACCGGCGGCGGCCGGCGGCCGCTACCCTTCAGGGGTCGCACCGCCCGTTCAGATGCTGCAGGGGCTGAACGCCTCTGGGCGGCACGCGACACACATCGCCCGGCAACACCGTGGGCGGTCGTGTCACCAGGGGGAAGTCCGGGGCCGAAATGCGGTCGGGCCCGGACAGACAGAAGGGCTCCCGCCTCACCGACGGGAGCCCTTCTTCGCTGCCAGCCCTACCCCCACTGGACGGCGGGCAGGTACCAGGACACACCCGGCGCGAGGCCGGTGACGCAAGCCAGATCGTTCATGACATTCCCTCTCCACTGGGATTCTGTGCCGCAATTTCTACCCTACAGATATGGGGAATCAGAACTAAAGTGTCCCCTTGTCACGGTTGAGCAAAGAGCGGCGCTTGGGATTCGCCCCCCCGGGAGCGGCTCGCGGCGCTACTGGGCCCACTGGTAAGGATCGAACCACCGGCCGCCATCTGCTGAAGATCTCGGAGTCGGTTAGCCATGGGCCCGACCGTTCACCGACGTTGATTCTCAACACGGGTTCCCGACGAGGCCGACCTGCGGCTTCGTGTTCGTTCGGCGAAGTGTCGACAGACGAAGGTCTGTCGACACGGCCTCCGGGGAGGATCGGACCGGATTTTGGCGCTAGAGAGACGATCTTGAGATTGGCTGGTGCTCCTTGTGTGGTCGGCGGGCCGGGGTGGGCGGCGGCCGGGACCGGCCGGAGAGCCGCAGCCCGGCCGTCGATCCGCCCCGGCCCGCCGACCGCGCCGAGACGTCGCCGGCGGCTCTTGATCCCCATAAGAACAATTCGGCAACTCGGGGTATCGGCAAGAAACGTGTCACCAAGCTGGGCTTGATCCGGTTTGACGGACATCTGAGATCAGGGGTTCGTCCCCGGAAGGATGTCCATCATGGAGAGCATGGGGAAGAAGAAGCGTCCTCGCCGCTCGTTCACGCCGGAGTTCAAGGCCGAGATCGTCGAGCTGTGCCAGCGCGGTGATCGCTCGATCGGTCAGGTGGCCAAGGACTTCGATCTGACCGAGACCGCGGTGCGTGACTGGGTCCGCCAGGCCGAGGTCGATAGCGGCCGGCGGGACGGGCTGACCAGCAGCGAGCGGGAGGAGCTGGCGGCGCTGCGGCGGGAGAACCGCCGACTGCGTGAGGACGTCGACGTCCTCAAGCGAGCGACGGCTTTCTTCGCGAAGGAGACCCGGTGAGCGTTCACCCGTTCATCGAGGCGGAAAAGCAGGGCGGCCACAACGTCAAACGGGCGTGTGAGCTGCTGGGAGTCTCCCGTGCCGCCTTTTACGCGCGCCGCCAGGCCGTGCCCGGTCCTCGCGCGGCGCGCGACAGGGAGCTGGGCGAGCGCATCACTCAAGTGCACCGCCACTCGCGTGGCACCTACGGCGCCCCTCGCATTCACGCGGTCTTGCGGGGCGAGGGTGAGCGGTGCGGGCGACGGCGGGTGGCCCGGTTGATGCGCGAGGCCGGGCTGCGAGGCCGTCATCGGCGCCGCCGCCTGGTGACCACGATCGCCGATCCTGGTGCCGCAGTTCGGCCCGATCTGATCGGCCGGGACTTCGAGCCGGACGCGGCCGCGGTCGATACTCGCTGGTGCGGCGACATTACCTACATCCCGACCGATGAAGGCTGGTTGTATCTGGCGACCGTGATCGACATCGCTTCACGCCGGGTGGTCGGCTGGGCTACCGCCGACCACCTGCGCACTGAGCTGGTGGTCGAGGCGCTGCAGATGGCATGCTCGCGTCGCCGTCCCACCGGGTCGGTGATTTTCCATTCGGATCGTGGCTGTCAGTACACCAGCGCCGGCTACGCCCAGCTGGCCGAGCGGCTGGGCGTCCGCCTGTCGGTCGGTCGCACCGGCCAGTGCTGGGACAACGCTCTGGCCGAGTCGTTCTTCGCGACGTTGAAGGGTGAGCTGCTGGCCGGGCGTGCCTGGCCGAGCCGGGCTGCCGCCCGCA
>NZ_BAAATE010000088.1:0-5317 GCF_039533245.1 Nonomuraea recticatena
TCGGCCGGGTGTCGCTGTTCCGTTTCGTGCCGCTGCCCGGCACCGAGGTGTACGCCAACGCCCTGCTGCACGGCATCCGCGGCACCCACCAGCAGCCGGGATGGGATGGCGACTGGAGCAAGTTCCACATTCACCACAACACCCGCCGCTGGTGGGGCGACGACGAGACGTGGGCCGAAACCGAACGGTCCTACGCCGAGTTGCGCCGGTTCGTGGAAGACGAATGGGGCCCGCAGGGGTGACGACCGTTGCTAGCTGCCCCGCATGGCTAGCCCCGGCCCCGAGACGGCAGAAACCCAAACGCTCAGCCCTCGGGGGCCGACCGGCTGTGGAACTGGGTGCTGGCTCGCCAAGGACTCGCCCCGCACACCCGCCGGACCGGGGTAGAGGAGATCGCCGATGCCGGGCTGGGGCTGCACGCCGCGCGGCTGCCGTCGCCATTCGCCACGGTGGCGGCCCGTGCAGCCGACCAGTCCATCCCGCTGGAGCTGTTCGACCCGGCCGTACGCTCCCGCCTGGTGACTGTGCGATGCATGCGCAAGACCCTGCACACGCTGCCGCTGGACCTCGCCGCCGCCGCGCACGCCGCCACCCTGCACTTCCGCGAACGGGACGCCCTGCGCGCGATCGTCAACGTCGGCCACAGCCACGCCGCCATCACCGCGGCCACCGCCGCCGTGGTGGAGTTGCTGGGCGAGTCCGGGCCGCTGTTCCACCGCACCATAGAGGCCCGGCTCGGCGCGGCAGGGATACCGGTGATGGTGACACGACTGGCGCTCAAACTCGCCTGGGAGCGGGGCACCCTGGCCTACCTGAACCAGGCCGCGGGCTGGAACCGTGAGGTACGCGTCTTCGCGCTTACCGCCAGCGCCTACCCCACCCTCGACACCATGCTGGATCCACACACTGCGGTCGAGTTCCTGATGGCCGCCTACCTTGACCGGTACGGCCCGATCAGCATCCGAGACGCCACCTGGTGGTCGGCACTGTCGCGCACCGCCGTGGCGGAAGCCCTGGAGCGGTCGGGCGTCAAGCTTGTCCGGCTGTTCACCCCGTGGAGCGACAGCCCGCTGTACATGAGCGCCCAGCGGTTCGCTGAGTTCACCGTGGCCGACGACGCCGACTACGTCAGCGGGGTTAACCTGCTCGCGCACGAGGATGTCGCGCTCAAGGCGTACTTCGAGACCCGCCGCCGTTATCTGGGTGACCTCGCCCAGGAGGCGGCGTTCAACCAGATCGGCGAAGTCATGCCCACGATCGCGGTGGACGGCCGCGTGGTCGGCACCTGGACGTGGGACCCCTCCACCAAGCGGGTACGCCACCGGCTCATCCCTGGCCTGCTGCCGGCCGCCCGGCGCCCTGAGGTTCGGGCGGCCGCCGCCCGACACACGGCCGTCCTGCGCTCCGGCCTGTACCGCGCACCCGACCCTCGGATCGCGCAAGGCCAGCTGAGCTTGTGAAAGTCGGGGTTCCGGTGAGCCATAACCGGCGCTGCTGCTAGCGTGGCGCTCTCTCATTCGTCACACGCGGGATCACCATGCACCCTCTTCCCAACACGCATTCACCGTCGCTGGAAGAACTTCAGCGCTACGTCGCTGAGATGGAGCAGGAACGGGGCTTCGCCCACAGCAGCATCGTCGATCAGTGTCTGAAGCTGGCCGAGGAGACCGGAGAGGTGTGCAAGGCGGTGCGCAAGCAGACCGCCATGTCGATCGACCCAACCAGCCAGGTCGGCTCTGTCGGTCACGAGCTGGCCGACGTCCTGATTTATGTCGCGGCCATCGCCAATCGCGCAGGGATCGACCTGGCTGAAGCCCTGCGCGCCAAGGAGCGGATCAACGAGACCCGAGTCTGGACGACAGCGGTCAACTCGTAGCCCGACTTTTCAGCGCTCGAACTGCGGCGCGCTCGCGCGGCCGGTCGCGCCGTAGTGCGGCCAGATTCACGATCGCCGCCAACTCCTCCGGCGTGCGCGCGTAGGCGACCACCGCCCCGTGCAGAGTCGTCACTTTCAGCCGAGCCTCTCCGCGCTGAGCGGATGGGTCGAAGACTCTGGCGATCACCCACTCGCCGGCGTCGAGCATGACCGTGCGGACTCTCACGCCCGCCCCGACCATGTCGCCGTCCGCCACACGCCACGGTCTACCTGAACAGGGTGAGGCGCGACAATCTGCAGTGCGCGCCGTCCGGAAACGGTCGTCTACGGGACGGTGTAGCGATGGCGATCGGGGAGCGCGTTTCCCAGGAACGGGCGTCCCGAAAGTCGCTTCGAAACCAACCTTTCTTCTTGAGGGTCCCCACGCACGTGGGGGTGAGCCGGACCTCGCCCGTCTGGACCTTGAACACCTGGCGTGCTCCCTGCGCAGGCGGGAGTGAGAGCCGTACGGAAATAGGTGCAGCTCATCGGCGAATGCCATGCCAACGCAGGTTGAGGGAGCTTGCGTCGAAGGAGATCATATTGATTTTACCTGCGGGAAGACGTTCCCGGAGTTAAAAAGTTGCACGGATTCCCAGCGCCACTCATAGTGGCACTACTAGCATGACTACCATGCCAGGTACCATTACGAATATGAGTACGACGAGGAACGGTTCCTACAGCCTGAGCGAGATCGCTCACGGCTTCATCGAGGCCGGCGCCGAACAAGACCGGCTGAGCAAGTCGGCCTGGGTCGAGAAGGCCGTCATCTACTACGCCATCGCCAAGGGGGCGCCCGCCGCCACCGACGACGCATTCGCCGAGGCGCTCGCCGACGAGCAGGAAGCCGCCGCGGCTGACGACGAGTTCCGCGAGCGGGGCGCCGCGTGATCCCACTCACCTCGGGCGGGGTCTTCCTCTACAGCCCGAAGGGCATCGACCGCGAACGGCTGATGCTCGTCACCTCCGCGGCCTCCGTCCTGGAGTCCCGCCGCCGCTTCATCATCGGCCTGACGGTCATGTCCTCCCACGACGGCGACACCCTCACGGTTCCGATCACCGTGAACGGCGCCCGCCGCTACGTCAACTGCACCCAGCCCATGCGGCTGATCCGCGATTGGTTCCTGGAGCACCACGACACCATCTCCCCCCAGGAGTTGGAAGCTGTGCGGGCCTACCGTCGCCTGTCGGAGGATCTGTAACCCGCTGAAGGGATGCACATGATCAACCCGCACGTCAGCTTCGCGGCATTCGACATGGACACCGTCGATGGCTTCGATCTCCTTGCTGGCGCTCGGCTCGTCACGAAAGCCGAATATCAGGAGCACACACCTGCCGCGGGCCTGCTGTTCGCGACCCTCACCCAGGCTCTGGCCGCAGCCGCCAATGACAGCGCATCGGCGGATGAGCTTGGGGTTGCTCAGTCCGGTTAGTGAGTCGCGGAGCGCCGGTTCGGCCGCGATCAGGATGCCCCTTCTGTTCGAACACACTACCGAAGAACGCGCGCCACTCGTTGTCCCCTGTCGTGCGTGTCTGCTCAGGCGATGGTGGTGGCGGGCTTGGTCCACCGGGTGACGGAGTCGATGCTCACATCGCCAACGTCGGCGATGCGCCGGACCGAGACGCCGGCCGCGCGCGCAGCGATGGCGGCCTGGCGGGCCCGCTCGGTGGCCGCGCGCTCGTCCTGGTGGGCATCGGTGCGGCGAAGGGCACGCTCGCAGTAGTGCTACGAGGCTGGTGGCACAGACTCCAACGGAAGACCCATCCTGGGTACATGGCACAGCCCTTTACTCCGTCCCCGCGTGACCACCAGTCGAAGATCACAGCAGTGACTCGACGTGACGTTTTCGACTACTTACGTGCCATGGACGGCGCATGGTGGGGGCGTCTCGATGAGATCGCCTTCCTGGACGGTCTCTACGATCTGGACGCGTTGCCATCAAGCGATTCTCGGTACACGACAGCTCGCCGCGACATCGGCCAGCATCGGATGAACAACCTTGACTGGGAGGACGACTGGATCTTCGAAGACTCCCGGTTCCAGCTTCTCGACGGCCCTGACGAGGTCCTCCTGGCGTTCTTGGCGCGGATAGTCCATCCCGAGGTGCAGCCCGACGCTGACCAAGCCGCCCGGCAGGTCGATCAGCTGAACCGGCTTCTGGAGCCGGACGGCTGGGCCCTACGCGCTCAGGAGTTCTTGTCGGGTCGGCCGATCTACGCTCCGGTCGCGACAGGCAAGGCTGTAGGCCCAGTGATCTCCTTGCCGCTCCGGGACGATGACGCCAGCAAACTCGATCTCGTCCTCGGTCAGGCGCACCATCTCCTGGACGCAGACGGCCAGGGACTGGCCCGCGACCTTCTTCACCACGCGACTCTCACCCTGCGCCGTGACGGCGGCGTCTTCCACCCGATGTCCGGCGACAACTGGACGGCCGCCACCTACGAAGCCGTCCTCACCGTGGATCCAGCTCTCGTCCTCGAGTTCACCCCGGCAGTGACCGAGCTGATCTGGCGGCACCTGGGCACTGTGCTTAAGCGGCTTCAACGCGAGGATGTCAGGTCGCTGGTGGTCGAGGCCGCGCTTTTGCCCCTTCCTCCCGTGCCGCAGAACTGGCGGCAGGTAGCCGCCACCCCCGCTGCAACCAATCAGGCGCGACGCGAGAGAGCAGTTGGCGAGGGATACCCGACACTGGACGGCCTGGTCTTCAGCAGCCGGGCCGAACTTGTCGTCTACCAGATCCTCTGTGAGATCCAACGGGACAGTCCACTCCAGCGCTCCATCGCCATCCTGCCGCTCCCCTCCGCCAAGCTTCGCGACGCGGGTGTGCGCAGCCCCGACTTCACGATCCTCGGCAACGGCCGCGCCGTCATCATCGAAGTCGACGGCCCACACCATTACGGCCGTACCCGCAAGGCCGACGACGAAGATCGCGACCGGCATTGGAGCCGCTGTGGCGTTCGAACGATCCGCATCGCGCACGAGCAGACCAACGACCGCGTCTCCTTGAAGGAACGCCTCCACGAAGACCTCACCCGGGCGTTGATTCCGCCTCATTGATCACGCAGTCAGCTCTCGTCCACAGCCGTCCCGAAAACGGTCGTTCGGAACGCCTCACAGGACTGTGTCCATGCGGCTCCCAGCACGTTGACAAAGCCTGAGCGGATCGTGCGGATCACGCCGCCCGGGAGTGAGGTCAAGCTGCCGTGACCGCGCCCTACGCCATCCCCGCACCACAGGGCCTCCTAAGACCGTGACTCATTTGGGGATTGATCGTTGGTTCGTTCGTGGATGCGTTCCTTTGCCGGCTGGCGCCTGATGAGTTGTGGGAGTTGTTCCTGCGGGTGGTTCCGCCGGCGCCGACGCGCCCGCAGGGTGGTGGGCGGCGGCGGGTCGACGATCGG
>NZ_BAAATE010000089.1:0-4502 GCF_039533245.1 Nonomuraea recticatena
TCGACTCACGCCCGTCCAGCAGCAACCCACGCAGGTACGTCACCCCCTTTGACCCGCTGATCCGAGCGGGCCGGGCGCGAACATCTCCGTGGCGAACACCTCGAGGCGTCGCCGCACAACCGACCCTCGCACCGCGCCCGTCTCACACTGTTTGCCAGGAACGGGATGGCGGTATTTCGTTGCAATTTGGCGAGATTCGATCTTGAGCTTGCAGCGCGGCTCGACTGTGATTGCTAGCACCCCTCGCTCTCAGGAAGACGTTAGCGTCCGACTGTCAGATCTTCGATTATACAAGGAGAATATAGAGTGAATATTCGCATGTTAGCCATCGCCGCTTCTGTCGCCCTGGGCTTCAGCTTGGTAATGCCTACAGCTCAGGCGAAGACGACGGTTCACGGATTCAACTCGGTTCAGAGTGGAATCACGGCACAGTGCGGCTTCCACACGGAATGGGTTCTCGGCAGCCACGAGGCCCATTATTTGCACTGCACCAACCAGCCGTACGCAGTTTGGGTCGAAGTAGATTGGCGCTATAAGCCCAACGAGCTCAAGTGTGTGCAACCGAATCAGGACGCATATCTCGGCCTCTATGATTTTGTGGGCAACGCGTGGTACACAGGACGTCTTTGTTGATCGGAACGGTTACGCTGAGCCGGTGATCGATACAGCCGAGGACGCTCGGGCGCATTATCCGCTAAGTGAGTGCGGCTCGACCTTATGCCGGGCAGTTACCTCACCAACCTGTCGGGACCCAATGACAAAAGGCCTGCTGATCTCTGTCAAGCTCTTGGGACTGACATTCCTGCGCCCGCCGATCTCGGCCCTATTCCAAGCGTAAGGCTTAAATAGAATCTATGCCATGACGTCTTATGTGGGACTCGTGAGATGGCTTGAGCTAATACGCCTAAACATCGCCAGGCCGCTCACATGGCTCCATCGCGACTATCTCAACAGCTGCGACTCCGAGTCATATCTTGGTTTAGCAAGATAAGTCGAAACTGACTTCATCGATTCAGTTTAGAAAAATGGCCAGACTGGTCAAGTCTCTCCCGGGGCATAGAAACGAGGAACTGGTATGCGTATGCACAAGTCGGCTGTCATTGCCGCCACCGTAGCAATCCTAGGTGTACTAGCTCCTGCGGCGCAGGCGCACGCGCCGAGCGGCGAGGGTCGGACTGCTGAGGCGGCCACTCCATGCGGCTTCCACACAACTACAGGGCTGTACCCTAACCAGGCCCATTATATGCACTGCACGCAGGAGCCGTACGCGGTAAAGGTGACCGTAGACTACTTCGTTGGGAACGATGGCGAAATTTGCGTTCAGGCGAATGCCGATGCTTTTCTCGGGTATGTCTACGAGGTTGCAAATGCCTATTATAACGGGCGGCTTTGTTGAGCGGAGCTTACGCCAGGGCGCATTCGGCAGCCGGCCGGACCACCGCGACCATTGGCAAGTTTCGACCAGGGGCGTGCCGTCGGCCAGGGCCAGTGCGACGGACCACGGCTCACCGCCCCAGCATGCGGCGGGAGTTTTGCGAATAGTGGCTCTTCTTCCGCTCGTCGGCCGTCCCCGCTGTTGACATTGTCCGCGGAGCGGACGTCATCGAACTCGAGCAATACCCCCTGAATCCTAAGCAGCGCGACCTTCTGATTGTTGGTGGACCATCAGGGAGAGCGCACTAGGCCTCGGCCGGCTGGTTCGGGTAGGTCACCTGTGGCACCAGGCTGAACGCCGCTGACAGCAATACATCACCGCTTCATCGGATCAGAAAGAGAAATGGATGAGGTCTCCGGGTTCCCGGATGCTGGTGGCGGCGCTCGCCGTTCTGGTTTCCGCGGTCATGGTCCCGCCTGCTGAGGCGCGGCTGCGTGCGCAGGACGGCAAGCCGATCATCGAGGAGAAGACACCCTTTGGTTACATCCCTGCGGATGTGCGCGAGAAGATGCGGGCTCAGGAACCGCTGACCAAGGCGGCCAGCCTGCTGCGCTGGGAGGTGGAAAACAACGGGCATGCGGGCTACGCCAACATCTCGTTGGAACCGGACGGTGTCGCGCTGCATTGGAAGGGCCAGATCCCGCCCGGGATGAAGACGGCCATGACCCAGGCCGGCCAGCATGCCAAGGTGCGGGTCGTGCCGGCCCGCTACTCCCAGGCCGAGCTGCGCGCGGCCACCGATTCACTCTTCGAGTACATGAAGGAGCATCCGGGCGGCCCGGTCCGCAGCGTCGGGGTCAGCCAGGACGGCAGCGCCATTGAGGTGGGCGTTGTTGACTCCGAAGCGCAGACGAGCACCGCCGACCTGCCCAAGACCGCCATCCCGGTCAAAACCGTACGACGAGCGGCTCCCAAGTTGACCAGCCGACTTTCAGACAGTGCTCCCTACTGGGGCGGCGCCCGTCTTTGGAATCCAGCCAGGCAAACGAAGTGCACCTCAGGCTTCGGCGTCAAGAACAGCGCTGGCACCGAGTTCTTGTTGACCGCCGCCCACTGCTTCACACCTCCGGAGCAAGTCGAAACGTGGACGTGCTGCAGGACTGTCGGCAACGCCACTCACGAGACCTACTGGCATGACCTTCTGCTCGTGCAGACCGACGCAGGAGGAAGAATCTACGACGGAGGGGTGGGAACTGGGGAGTTCTCCAAGAGCGTGTACGGCTGGGACTGGGTCTACAGCGGCGAATATCTGTGCACCTCGGGATCTGTGAGTGGCGTCATCTGCAATTTCACTCAGGGAAACGCATTCACCTTTTCCTATTGCGACTGGGATTCCGACGGAGATTGGACATGCATGAACGATCTGTTGCTCGCGGTTCAGATGGACGGATTGCTAGCAGGCCTAGAGGGTGACAGCGGGGGACCGGTCTTCAGCCTCAGGAACGACGGAGTGATCGCCAAGGGGATCATTTCCGGCCGTAACGATCACGTTCTTATCCACCAGGATTTCGGTACCGCGTGGCGGGATTTCGGTATCGTCCCGATATCCGGCTGACGACAGGCCATCTACTACAGCTGCTTCCGATCAACGCGACTGATCCTCTGAGCCATCACCCTGGACATGACCGTGATCGTGGCCTGGGACAACGATGCGAACCATCGTGACGACCTGTGGTTGGTTGTCAGTGGTTCTCGGCGCTTCGCCATTGATCAGGGTCTCATGTGCCCAAGACGTGCAGCGTCGAAGACACCTCCTCATCGAGAGGGCGCTTTTGCGGAGACGGGACTGTGGGGCACTGGAGCTCCTGATCGACATGGGGACGGAACGGCCGTCGCCGGGCCGAAGGAGTTGATGGTGGGCAAGGCTCCTATCGGGGATACATTCCACCGGTCCGCTGGCAGCAAGCCCCGCCCAGAACCGTGGTCGACAGATCAAACCAAGGACACCCTGGTCAGTCGTAGCGCGGTCAGACCACGGCCCGAGGCGGCACCCTTAAATCCTCACAGTCGTAGCGGGTGGCCACCGTCCGGAAGTTCTTGAGCCAGTTGATCGCCCGCTCAACCACGTTGCGCTTCTTGAGCGATCGGCGTCGAAGCCGGTCGGGCGTCTTCCCCTCGTGCCGCGCCTGCGCCGGTTACCTGTTGGTCACGAGGTTGGAGGACGCCGGCGGCGAAGGGGCTGACCACCGGGGAGATCTCTGCGGACCTGGCGGAGGTATGTGTCGCCGAGGTGTCCAAGGCCGAATGGCAGAACCGGTCGCTGGATCCGGTCCATCCGGTGGTCTTCATCGGCGATCCATGTGAAGCTGCGCGAGGGTCAGGGGCCAACCGGCCCCTCTACACGCCGATGGCGGGCGTGACATCCTCGGCGTGTGGGGGTCGGCGACGGTGGTGGGGGTGCGAACTTTTGGCTGCGCGTGCTGACCGTGATCAAGGACCGTGGCGTCGATGATGTGCCGATGGTGGTCTGCGACGGGCTCAAGGGGCTGCCGCAGGCCACGTCGTTTCCTCAACTCCGACGCCGAGATCGCCGGGTGATCTGCTTGGCCCACGCCATCAAGTCCGTGAACGCGAGGAGCCGGCGGGCGGTCAAGGGCTCGCGGTCACTTTCCCCACGAGCAGGCCGCGCTCGTTCCGGTCGTCGGCGGTCTGGTCCGCTCGCCCCACGCCGCGCCACACACGGCTCCGGAGGGATCACCACGTGCCCCCGGCCGCCGCGTCGGCGACCTCGTCCGCGCCGGCATCGGCCTCACGCACGGCGTTCACCGATTGGTACATGCCGGCGGCCGTGAAGCTGTAGTCCCGCGTGATACGGCCGCCCTCCTCCACCAACGCGCCGGTGAACTCATTCAACGCCGACATCCGCTCGCCTGCCGGCCACCGGCCCGGCACCGGCAAAACCATGAGACAGCCGTCCACAGCTGTGGCGTAGGCTTCCTCACCTCCGGCCATCTGCCTGCCAGCCGACTCAGACGTTGACTCATTTGGTAAGTCGGCGGTAGCAAATGAGGGCTGCAGCGATGGCGACGAAGGATGCGAAATGGTCCGCCCGGCGTTCGTAGCGCCG
>NZ_BAAATE010000090.1:0-3772 GCF_039533245.1 Nonomuraea recticatena
TCTTGGTCGACTGCTGTCTTACCGGGAGCCTCCTCTCATCCGCCATCGCTCCGCGCACACCCACCGCGACCAGCGCCGTCAGGGTGAAAAGAGCTCAATAGCTGCACACCGGCGGCGCCGTCTGACACGCCGGCGGCGGTGAAAGGTCGAACAGGCTGGCCCAGGGAGAAGACCGACCCGGGCCTTCCATCGCCGGGATCAGAGGGCGCGGCGCTTGGATCAGACCGGCCAGAGCGGGCCATGGTGTGATGAGGCAGCGCAATGGCAGCAGAGTGAGGCCGTGGAGGCTGTCGTTGGGCGATTGAATCAGGTCCGACTGCCGTCTTACCCGGAAGCGTCTTCTTACCCGCCGCCCCGCGCCTTACCGCTACTGATCTGCATCATCAGGTTGGAAAAGGTCTCCCGTAGGCGTCCGTCGGCAAGGGCGTAGTCTGAGAAGATGGGCTACATGTCCGCTTCTTCCAGCCACTCGCCCAATCTGATTGTGCCTGGCCAAGTCACCCCAGCGCCCGCCCAACAACTCTATGTCACCAATGCGAGCGGAGCTGTGCAGAGAACCATTGCCGTGACTCCTCGTGTCGATCCGGGATTCTTCAGGAAGCTTCTAACCGACCTAAATCCACTCCGTAGCGAGCTCCGCACCGCGGTGCGCGCTCACCCATGGATTGGCGTCACCGTGCTGGCGCTGGACGCGTTGGCCACGGCGAACGTAGGCAACCCTTTCTTGTTTTACGATCGTCGCGAGAGATGGAAGGAGGTGTCGGGGCTACTCGAAGGCAGCAGATCGGATTTATGGCGCTCTTATTTTGATGATGTATCACCAAATTGGCAAGGCTCTGCATCCCAGATGCTCCAGCAGCACATCCGGTTCAACGTCCACCCCTTGTACAGCCGGCTCGACAAGATCTCTAGAGCGATGAGCGACGTTATGCACAGCCTTTACAAAGAGGTGGTGGAGTACGACCTGTCGCTACTTGGCCTCTACGCCGGAAACGCGCCGATAATCAAGCTGCTTTCGAAACTGAGTGCCAACCCGGCCAGTTCTGTAGCCATGTACACCCAGATGGGCATCTTCGCCGCCGCGTTGGGTAATCTCACGAAGCAATTCGCTGACATTTTCGTCACCTATGAGAGTCAACTTCAAAAACTAGAGTTGGCTCTCAACGACATCAAAGGCGCCTTCTACATTGGCGGTGACCCGACGCAAGGCCCGCGCGACCTCAAGCTTTCTTCCTCGGTCACCAGTCCCACCAGCATTGCCGATGTTTGGCAGCCTTTCCCAGGCAAGGCTGGGGGCACTACGGGCGGATCCGGTTTTCAGACCGCTACCGATTACCTCAAGAGGTTCGCCCACACCATGAGTGACTGCGGCACCGGTGTCGAGCTGTTGAAGGAAGTCCCGCCGCGGTTCGAGGGCTGGGGCCTGGCCCCGCTGTCAGGCATTCCGCTTGTCGGGTTATGGTTCGTCCGCCGACTCGACGTCATCGTCGACACATGGGCGGACGGTGTTCATATCCTCGGGGCTGTCCTGAAGGCCGATAGTAAAAAATTGATTGCGACGGCCGACAAATACATTGAAGTGACCACCCCTGGCGTCAAATAGGTCCTTAGTTAACCTGGCTGGCGCTCCGAGTAAACTGCGCCTCTTTCATTCTGATATCGTTGCCTGGAGCGTCCCCAGTGAGGTGGCCCGGCGACGACTCATGAACACTTTGACGTGCGGCCTTATAGCCAGCTCCGGCACGCCTTAAAAACGGGCAGGCTCCATGCGCTGCGCGAACGCAGGATGAAAACGCTCATTGTCTGTGAACCGGACGAGGACTTTGAGCGGTGAATCTTCCGCGATCACCGAGAGGTCTGTATAGACAGGAGTTCATTCCAGTTAACTGGAGACTGGACAGCCGCGGCGTCGGCTCGGTTGTCGTACTGCAGGAAGCGCCCAAAGGGTGCCAGCGTGAGCCCGCTCATACCGCCTACATACCACCAGTTGCGACGCATGACGACTTTTCCCTCTGAATCTCTAGTAAGGAATTCGATCACCGAGAACCGCATGTTTCCTTGCGGGAGAAGATTGCCCTTCTGATCAAAGCGATAGAGATCGAAACCGTATTGTTGCAGCGTGCATCTCAGGGGCGATCGCAGAGCCCGATTCCTCTCACTTCGGAGAAGGTCGATAGGCGTGATCGCAGCGTGCCGACCCAGCCCGGCGTCGGCTCTAACCTGGTTCACATAATACGGCGCACCAAAATGAAATTCCATGTGTTTCCGGCCCCATGGTGAATCCCGCAAGGCTGCGAAAGCTCCCTTCCGTACTTCTTGTAGCCTGCTAACAATCCGCTGTACCAGTTTCAGAATCTGCCGCAGATGTATTGCTGCGGTTTGAATCAGTTTTCCCACGGTGGTTGCCGCGGTCGCTGACATGTTCGAAATTCTCGTCGCGGCCACGACCTGCGACTGCCCCATGGTCGCGGGAGCGAAAAATTGTGCGTTGAACCAGATAGCCACTGCAAAATATAGGAGATCGGCGATTATCGCGATCACTATATGCTCAACCGTGCCGATAATCGAGCTCGCGAGCTGCAAAGTAGCAGCGACACTGTCGGCGGTGCTACCTACATGCGAAATTCCGTCGCGCAGGCCTTCAATCCGTGCCCGAGCGGCCTCAGCCGCCTCTCCTTCCCACGCGCCGTTACCGATGTTGTTGTTAATGGTTGCCTCGAGCTGATCGACCAACTTGCGGCAACTTTCGGCGATGCTGTCGTACTCGTATGCTGCCTGCCCCGTAGCAAGAGGGTCACCCGTTACAAAATCAGCCAAGTCTTTTGTCCAATAGAGGCCTTTCATGCCAAGCTGAACGACAACGACGAAAAGATAATTGAGCGGGTCGGCGGCGACTGTATGTCTAACCGCCCTGACTCCAAAGACGAATGTGCTGATCTCAAGAGTTAAGGCGCACAAGTCGGTGATGATGTTATACTTGTCGCCGCTAGTGAGGTCGCCCATGAAGCGAACTGCGCCCAGCGCACTTCTACCCAAGGCGCCCAACGGCCAGGGTAGATTTTCAATTATCCCATTAAGGAGTCGATGGTTCTGATAAAATTCTGAAGCTGGATTAAGTTTACGGATCTTCGACGCCTCGTCGGCTGTGCCCGCAAGCATGGAGAACATTGCCATGCTTGCAATGTCTGCGGTGGCAAGGTTCGCGGCAACAGCTCTGAGCCTGTCCCGCGCCCCATCGATCGCTTCCTCCATTTCTTTCAGGCATGCACTAAACTCATTTGCCATCTCTACATATGCGTCACGCAGCCCTACGGCCTCGCCAAGTCCGCCAAAGGCGCGCGGTCCAGCCAGCGAAGCTGCTGCTTTATTTGAAACACGACGACTTTCTCCTACCAGAGAACTCAGCGCATCAATCCCACGAGCAGCACGATCGATAGCTTGCGGACTAAAAACGAGCTTCTCCACAGTCAGCAGACTCCTTGCCTTTGATTGACGCTCGCAGTTAGACACTCTGTCGCACAGTCTTCAGGAAGCCCGGATTCCATGCAAGACATGCTGCTTTGCCCAAGCAGCACAAAGCAGCTAGATGAATGAGTCGAAGGCGTGCAGCGGAGATAGGGCGCCCACCCTCAGTGAGCTCTTTTCATCCTGACGGCGCTGGTCACGGTGGGTTCGTGTAGAGCGGTGGCGGATGAGAGGAGGCTGCCGATAAGACAGCAGTCGACCAAGATCCGATGCCCCGACCGGGAGCCTCGTTGCTGTCTTACCGTGC
>NZ_BAAATE010000091.1:0-3631 GCF_039533245.1 Nonomuraea recticatena
CCAGGCTGGCGGGCATGGAGCGCGAGCACCGCTGGTCGGACTGGAACGGCTCGGCGTTCGGCGACGACAGCCGGGCGCACGTCACGGTCTACCGCCTCACTGATCGATAGTGGCTGATCAGGGTCCCTCGAGGAGGTCTTTGAGATTGTTCGGCTTCGCGTTCGTTGCGGCGCTCGCCGAACAGGTAGTAAGGCTCTTTGGTGCGTGGTGCGCTGTCACGTCGTCCGTCTCGGTCCAGGATCACGCCCCACCCGTCGGGCAGTTGGAGTGCGCGGCAGCCCGTCCAGGTCGCCGACGTCCGGTCCGGCCTCTGCCGGTCCCGCTCGTACCGTGGGTGATGGTCAGCCGTGAGTGGGACGGTCGGTTGACTCCTCGTTGCCGCCGAACGATCAGGACCGTCCTCGTCCGGTGAGCGCAGCCCGCATGCCATCCACCAATCCGGTTTCCGGAGCCAGAAGCTTGTTGCCGGGCGGCGTGACGGGCGCGGCCGGGTCAGGCCATTTTTGCCTGCTGTACCTCGCTGGCCAGTTCGACAAGCTGCTGCCCGGGGCAGGCTTGACGCAGTGAGGTCATGCTGGTCTCGTCGTTTCCCGCGTCGGGTGGCGGGCAGCGGTCCCGAGAGAAGGTGAGCTGAAACTTGGGGCAGGCAGGCGTTCTCCTTGGCCGTGCGGGAAGCTCCCATTGGGGGGTGACTGTCATGCAGCCGCAGGACCAGTCGGAAGCGCTGGAAAGGCCGCTACGCGTTGTGATGCGTCCTGGCCGGGAGACTGTCGTGATCGGCCTGCAGGGAGTGCTGGACGTGTCCACCAAGCAGCTGCTGACCGGCCAGCTGGATGAGGTTATGGCCCAGACGTCGCCCCACCCGCCGGGTCTCATCATCGACCTGTCTCAGCTGACGTTCTGCGACTCCTCAGGGCTGAGCGCGTTGGTCGTGGCACGGGAGCGGCTGGAGGCGGCCGGGCGCCCGCTGGCCCTGGCGGGAGCGCGCGGCAGGGTGAAGCGGCTCCTGCACCGGACCGGCGTGGAGGCGGTCTTTCACTGCTATGCGACGGCGGCCGACGCCGAGAGCGCACTTGGCCGATAGGGGGCGCTGGGCCGACCGCAGTGCTCGCCGGTATCCCGACGTGCTGACGAGCTGGCATGCCACCGTGCCATGTCCTGGCTGGCGGCGCCGCCCGGCGGGGCAGGCAGGCGGGTACCTGCCCTGAGAGAAGCGTCCCCTGGCAACCGCCCACCTTGGGCGTGGTCGAGTCCCGGTCGGTGTGTCCTGCGGAAACGGGGAGTACAGGCCAGGACGGGCTCAGCAGGCATGGCAGACGCTCCAGCGCGGTTCGTTCCCGGATCTGCGACAGACTCCGCGCTTCAAGGGCGGGCCTATGGCCACGCACGCAGCGCATGCGCGTCGCTGGGTTCGAGTGCGACCCGATACCCGGCCCTGAGCAGCGCAGCCTCACACTGCGCGAGCTCCCGCACGGCTGGCTCCGAGTCATCTGCGAAGGCGACTAGGAATGGTCCGCCATCGTATCCACCTTCGACAAGGAAGCCGCCGTGCCGCTCGCTGAACTCGCGCAACCCCGCCTTGCGCAGCACGGTCCTGATGGTCTCGGCGTCGCGATCCCGCACCGTCCACAACGGGCGATTGCCCTCGCCATGCCCGAACTCGGGCTCATCGCCGCTCATGGTCCACATCGTAAGACAGCCGGTTTCCAGCAGGAACGATCGAGAAGCCCTCGGCTCGAATTCCCCCCATGGCTGCTCATGGGCAGGGCACGAACGGCATGGGCACGACGATCGCGTTGACGCCCTTCCAGGTGTTGTCCTCGCTGTGACGGCGGAAGCCCGCTGTCGTAGCCAGAGAGTGATCGTCGCGGAGCTCTCCTGCCCTCGGAACGGCGATGGAACGCATGCGGTTACGTGTTGTTCGTTGTAGCGGTCCGGGCATGGATAAACAAGGGTCGCGTCCATGCCTGTGATCGAGGGGACATAATGATCAAGCGTGGCAGGCCGGCAAACGGCCAGATCAAGCTCACCTTTATGGTCCGGGTCGATCAGGCGCCTGGGGGGCTGTCGCTGGTGGGGGACTTCAACGACTGGGACGCCAACGCCCATCCGATGCGGGTGAGGGAGGGCGTCTACGAAATCAGTCTTACTATCTCCACCGATCAGTCGCTGTGCTTCCGCTACCTGGCCGCTGGCGGGGTGTGGTTCGACGACGCCGATGCCGACTACCACGACCAGCAAGGTGGGCATCTCCGAGCCCTCACCTCCGCCTCTCCCGGGCGGAGCGCGGTGACGCCGGACTGACGGCCGCCGACCGGCGCCACCATCGCCTGCGCTGATGCCGGTCAGTGGGCCTTGCCCATGGCCTGGCGGATCACGTCACGTGCTCTGTCCATCATCGCGACAGGCGTTCCCACCAGCACGTTCTTGGCGGCCGACTCCGTTCCCGGATGCGGATGCGTCGGCGCCATCGCCTCGGCCGCCCTCACCCCCACAGCCAGCGTCTTGCGCTCAGCCGGCGAGGTGTGCGCGCGCAACTGCATGAACTCGTAGCGCTCCTCGCTACGGGCGTGCGCCGTCACCGCACCCCTCAGCAGGGTGAGCTTCTCCAGGAAGTCGGCGGCCTCGGGCCCCTTCTCGTCCATCTCCATGAGCAACTGCTTGGCCTGGTTCTCCTCGGCCAGCCGGTCCTCGACGACACCCTCTCCGCCGTCGATCTTGCCGCGGGCATACGGATGGACGACCTCCTCCTCCGCCGTCTCGTGAACGGCGAGCAGGCGCACCAGCCGCGTGAAGGCCTCGGCTCGCTGCTCGCCTGAGGCCTGCTCCACCTCGTCGAACAGGTCCCTGATGAGCGCGTGCTGCGCCAGCAGCAGGTCGATGACGTCGTCCTGGTCCATCGCCTCGGGCATCGGCTGTTGATCGGCCATGAGTGATCTCCCTTCGAGTACGGCCTGCCCTACCCGAACACCGAGAGACGACGCCTGGGTTTACCCGTTCCACGACCGCTGCTCGGATAACCACGACGTTTCCGCGGGCAGCTTCGGGTAGGGCCCGTACCGCGGCCCTCAAGACGTTCCACCATGACGTCGCAGACCAGGGCGGCACGACCAGCGCGCAGGGCAAAACCCTGGCGACACACTGTGGCTTCGAGGGAGAGCGAACCAGATGACCTTCAATCCGCTGCATGAGCGGGGCATCCCGCTGGACAAGCAACTACGCAACTGGCGCGAGCTGAACGTGACGCCGATCGACCCCGACCACGCCGACCCCTACACCCGCTGCCGCATCATCGCGATGAACGGCATCGAGGTCGAAGCGGTGATGTTCAGCCACCAGCTGGCCAGGCACTGCCCCGACACCGAGCTCAAGCAGCAGCTCGCGCGGGTGCGCTACATCGAGGCGCAGCAGCAGAAGGCGGTCAACTGGCTGCTGCCGGGGCTGGCCTCGGTGCTGGAGACCACGCTCGCCTACGAGCAGGTGGCGGTGGACCTCACCGCCTGGGTGGCCAGGATGGAGCCCGACCCCTACCTGCAGCAGGCCTACCAGTTCGGCGTGCTGGAGGACTTCGACCATCTCTACCGCTACGCCAACCTGTACGAGATGATCGAGCACCGCAAGGCCGAGAAGG
>NZ_BAAATE010000092.1:0-3369 GCF_039533245.1 Nonomuraea recticatena
GGGGGTGGCGGGGGTGATCAAGATGGTGCAGGCGATGCGGCATGGGGTGTTGCCGCCGACGTTGCACGTCACCGAGCCGACCCCGCACGTCGACTGGTCGGCGGGGCGGGCCGAGCTGCTGACCGGAGCCCGCGCCTGGCCGGCCGGTGAGCGGCCCCGTCGCGCGGGCGTCTCCTCGTTCGGCATCAGCGGCACCAACGCCCACCTCATCCTCGAGGAGCCCCCCGCCCCACAGGAAGCGGGCCAGGAGACCGATCTCGGCGAGGAGCCGCCGCCCCCTCTCGCGGGGCCGATCGCCTGGCCGATCAGCGCGCGCAGCGACCGGTCCCTGCGGGCCCAGGCCGCCCGGCTGCACGCGGCCGTCACCTCAGGCGACCGGCCCGACCCCGCCGACGTGGCGCACACACTCGCAGGACGCGCCGCCTTCCCCCACCGCGCCGTCGTGCTCGCCCGCGATCACACCACCCTCACCGCCACCCTCGCTGCGTACGCGAACCAGCCCACGGCGGCGCCCCCGCCCGGCGGCGACGGCCGGGCGGCTTCCCGCCTGGACGGGGAGGCCGCGACCGCCGGCGCGCGGCCACTGGCGGCGGTGGTCGAGGGGGTGGCCGCCGAGCAGCCGCGGACCGCGTTCCTGTTCACCGGACAGGGCGGGCAGCGCGCCGGGATGGGCAGGCAGCTCGCGGCCGCCGCGCCGGCGTTCGCCGCCGCCCTCGAAGAGGTGTGCGCCGCCCTGGATCCCCATCTCGACAGACCGCTGCGCGAGGTGATGTGGGCCGCGCCCGGCAGCCCCGACGCCGAGCTGCTGAACCAGACCGCCTACACGCAACCGGCGCTGTTCGCCTTCGAGGTGGCCGCCTTCAGGCTGCTGGAGTCGTACGGGATGAGGCCCGACATCGTCGCGGGGCACTCGGTGGGCGAGTACGCGGCCGCGTACGCCGCCGGCGTCTGGTCCCTGGCGGACGCGGCCCGCCTCATCGCCGCCCGCGGCCGTCTCATGCAGGAGCTGCGCGAACCCGGCGCCATGGTCGCGGTGGAGGCGACGGCCGAGGAGGTCGCCGCGACGCTGACCGGGCTGGAGTCGCGCGTCGGCGTCGCCGCCGTCAACGGTCCCACCGGCGTGGTCGTGTCCGGCGCCGAGCAGGAGTGCCTGGCGCTGGCCGAGCAGTGGCGGGCGCGCGGCCGGCGCACCCGGCGGCTGTCCGTCAGCCACGCCTTCCACTCCCCGCTCATGGAGCCGATGCTGTCCGCGTTCGCCGCCGAGCTGGCGCGCGTGACGTTCGACCGCCCCCACACGGCCACCGTCACCGGCATCGAGGGAACGTGGACCTCGGCCCGCTACTGGCTCGACCAGATCACCAGGCCCGTCCTGTTCCAGACGGCGATCTCCCGGCTCGAGGACGAGGGCGTCGGCGTCTTCCTGGAGGTGGGGCCGCAGGCGGTGCTGTCCGGCATGGCGCACGACTGCGTCACCCGCGAGGGCGCCGCGATCGTCTCCCTGCACCGCCGCGACCGTACCGAACCCGACGCGCTGGCCGACTGCCTCGCCCGCGCGTGGACGGCGGGGGCGGAGGTGGACTGGACCGCGCTGGCGGGCGGGGGCAGGCACGTGGACCTGCCCACCTACGCCTTCGACCGCGAGCGCTTCTGGCTCGACCCGCCCGCACCCGCCGCCGACCTGGCCTCGGCGGGCCTGCGCGAGGCCGGCCACCCGCTGCTCAGCGCGGCCGTCGACCTGCCCGAGGACGGCCAGGCCGTGCTGACGGGCCGGCTGTCGGTCGCCGCCGCGCCATGGCTGGCCGGCCACGCGGTGTCCGGCACGGTCGTCCTGCCCGGGGCGGCGCTCGCCGAGCTGGTCCTGGAGGCCGGCGGCCGGACGGGCTGCGACCTGGTCGAAGAGCTGGTGTTCGAGGCCCCGCTCACGCTGCCGGCCGGCGGCGGCGTGGCGGTCCAGGTCGTCGTGGAGCGCGCCGACGCCTCCGGCGCCAGGCCGGTGCGCGTGTACTCGCGCCCCGCCGACGACCAGGACGCCGCCTGGACCCGCCACGTGTCGGCCACGGTCATCCCCGACGGGGACGGCCCCGTGCCGGTCGCCGGCACTGCCGACGGATCGGGTTCGTGGGCGTCGGTGTGGCCGCCGTCCGGTGCCGAGCCGGTGGAGGTGGAGGGCGGTTACGAGCGGCTGGCCGAGCGGGGCTACGAGTACGGGCCCGCCTTCCAGGGGTTGCGCGCGGTGTGGCGGCGGGGGGAGGAGCTGTTCGCCGAGGTGGCGTTGCCCGAGGAGGTGGACCCTGCTGGATACGGCATCCACCCCGCCCTGCTCGACGCCGCCTTCCACCCGCTGCTCGTCGCAGGGGACAGCGCGACGGTGCGGCTGCCTTTCGAGCTGCGCGGCCTGCGGCTGCTCCAGCCCGGGACGGGCACCCTGCGGGTCCGGCTGACCGGCGCGGAGGCCGACGCGTGCGCCGTCGAGGCCGCCGACACGGCCGGAAGGCCCGTGCTCTCCCTCGCCTCACTCCGGGTACGGCCGGTCCCGTCAGGGGCGCTGGCCGGCTCCGCCCAGGCCGTCTACGGAGTGGACTGGGTCGAGACGCAGGCCGGGGACGGAGTGGCGGAGGCCGTGGTGATCCCGTGCGTGAGCGACCGGCCCGACGTCCCCTCCGCGGTGCGGCAGCTGACCACGCAGGTGCTGGAGGCCATCAGGGACGAGCGGCTGGCCGAGTCCCGGCTGACGTTCGTCACCCGGGCGGGCGACCCCGCGGGCGCCGCCGTGTGGGGGCTGGTGCGCTCGGCGCAGTCGGAGCAGCCTGGCCGGTTCGTCCTGGCCGAGGTTGAGGACGGCCACGCCGACTGGGGGCGGCTGGCGGCGGTCGCCGAGCCCCAGGTACGCGTACGCGACGGCAGGATGCTGGCCCCCAGGCTGGCCCGCCGCAGGCTTGAGGCACAACCGTTGCCCGAGGTGTCGGGGACGGTGCTGGTGACCGGTGGCACGGGTGGTCTGGGCGCGTTGGTGGCGCGGCGGTTGGTGGCGCGTCACGGGGTGCGGGATCTGTTGCTGGTCTCGCGTCGCGGTCCTGGCGCGCCTGGTGCGGCCGAGTTGGTGGCGGAGCTGGAGGGGTTTGGCGCGCGGGTGGTGGTGGCGGCGTGTGACGTCTCCGATCGTGAGGCGCTGGCCGGTCTGCTGGAGCGGGTGCCGCTGGCGGGTGTGGTGCACACCGCGGGGGTGCTGGACGACGCGCTGGTGGAGGGGTTGAGCGCGGAACGGATGGACACGGTGCTGGCGCCGAAGGCGGATGCGGCGTGGTATCTGCACGAGTTGACGGCGGGGCGGCCGTTGTCGTTGTTCGTGTTGTTCTCCTCGCTGGCCGG
>NZ_BAAATE010000093.1:0-3244 GCF_039533245.1 Nonomuraea recticatena
AGGCCGCGGACGCCCGCACGCCCGCACCGGCGCTGCGGCGCACCGCGCGCAGGCTCGGCCGGCAACTGATGCGGGCCGCCCGCGCCACCTGGCCCTCGGCCGAACTCGACGCCCTCGCCGCGGCCCGGCCGCAGGGCGCCCACCAGCCCATCGTCCTCGGCCTCACCGCCCGCTCCGCCGGCCTGACCCCGCTGGAGGCCGCTTACGCGGCGGCCTATGAGAGTGTCAGCGGCCCGGCCGGCGCCACCGTCCGCCTGCTCAGGCTGGACCCCTTCGACGCCGTCGCCATCCTGGCCCGCCTCGCCGCCGACATCGATCACGTCGCCGCGCAGGCGGCCGAGGCCGCGCAGCACGTCTCCGCCGAGGGCCTCGACGCGCTGCCCGCCGCCTCGGCGCCGCTGCTCGACATCACCGCCGAACAGCACGCCACCACCCCGGCACGCCTGTTCGCCTCGTGAGCACGCGGCCTTGACCGGCACCACCCGTTCGACCGCATCGTCAACCCCCCGGAGCCAGCCATGCACCTGCACCACAGCGACGCCTTCCCCGAGGCCCACCCTCACGGCCCCGGCGGCTCCTCCTCCCAGCGCCCCGACGGCCGCCGCCGCGCGCTGCGCATCGGCCTTGGCGGGCCGGTCGGCACCGGCAAGACGGCCACCGTCGCCGCCCTGTGCCGCGCGTTGCGCGACGAGCTGTCCATCGCCGTCGTCACCAACGACATCTACACCCGAGAAGACGCCGATTTCCTGCTCCGCGAGGCCGTCCTGCCTGCCGAGCGGATCGCGGCGGTCGAGACGGGCGCCTGCCCGCACACCGCCATCCGCGACGACATCTCCGCCAATCTCGAAGCCGTCGAGGACCTGGAAGATCACCTCGGCCCGCTCGACCTGATCCTCATCGAATCGGGCGGTGACAACCTCACCGCGACCTTCTCCAGGGGCCTGGTCGACGCGCAGATCTTCGTCATCGACGTCGCCGGTGGCGACGACATCCCCCGCAAGGGCGGCCCCGGCGTCACCGCCTCCGACCTGCTCGTCGTCAACAAGACCGACCTCGCCCCCTACGTCGGCGCCGACCTGGAGGGCATGGCCCGCGACGCCAAAGCCCAGCGCGGCGACCTGCCGGTGGCCTTCACCGCCCTGAAGAGCGAAGGCGGCGTCACACCCGTGGCCGACTGGGTCCGCGAGCGCCTGGCCGACTGGGCCGCGGGCCCCGCATGACCATCGCGGCCTCTCCCCGCACCCAAGCAGGGCACACCGCTGCAGGCGTGCACGCCACCGCCCGGATCCGGGCGACCAGCTCCAGCAACGCCACCATCCTGCCCGTCCTCGCCGGGGACGGGCCCTTCGACCTGCGCCGCAACCGCTCCTACGGGGCCGAGGCGCGGGTGTGCATCACCGGCGCCATGAGCGCCCCCCTCGGCGGCGACAGGCTCCGCATCGAAGCCACCGCCGAGCAAGGCGCCCACCTGCACATCACCACGGCCGCCGCCACCATCGCCCTGCGCGGCGCCACCCCCGAGCACGCCACCTACGACGTCCAGCTGACGGTGGCTGAACAGGCGAGCCTGCACTGGCTGCCCCAGCCGCTGATCTCCACCGCACGCAGCAACCTCCGCCAGAGCTGCACCATCGACCTGGCCCCCACCGCACGGCTCGTCCTCCGCGAGGAACAGGTCCTCGGACGCGCGGGCGAGCCGCCGGGCCGGCTGAGCACCCGCCTCACCGTCCGACACGACGGACGCCCTCTCCTGGACCAGCAGACCCGCTACGGCCCGGACGCACCCGGCTGGAACGGCCCCGCCGTCCTGGCCGGCCACCGCGCCGCCGGCCAGATCCTCATCGTCGACCCGGCCTTCGGAAGCCGACCGCCCGCCGTCCGGCTGCTCGGGGACGACCCGGCGCAGGGGCAGGCCGTGCTGACCCCGCTCGCCGGCCCCGCCCTCCTGGTCACCGCCCTCGCCCCGGACAGCCTGCGGCTGCGCCGCCTCCTCGATGCGGCCTACCCCACCGCGTGAGCGGCTCCGGCCTCCCCGGGGCGGGAGCGCCTCAGGCGGCCGCCTCGGCCGAACCTCCCGGACGCGATCATCCGGGGAGTTCGGTCTTGGCCGGTTGCCGGGTCAGCCCAGCTGTTGGGCGTTCAGGCCGGTGAGGCGTTCGTAGGCGGGGCTTTGGCCGGGGTAGACGACCTGGATGTCGATGGGGAGGGCCGTCCCTGGATCGACGCTGTGTCCGCCGCCTTCCGGGGAGCCGAGCAGGACGGCGCCGTCGGTGCCGTCGCGGAGGATCTCGCCCCAGAAGGTGTCGATGAAGGTCTTGGACAGTGAGCTTCCCTCCGGCAGGCCACCGAAGCCCACGGCCCATTTCATGACGCGGGTCTGCTCGGCGTGCATCGTGAGCCGGTAGGAGTAGAGGTGCCCGGAGCCTTCCGCCCAGCTGCCCCGCAGTTCCTGGTCGACGCGCAGGTTCCCCACGAAGCGGGACGCCAGCGCGGACTGGGCCTGGTCGTTCCATGAGCCGTTCGGACTCCCGGCCATGGGGATCGCCCGCAGATCCGCGATCGAGGTTCCCCGCTCCACCGGCAGGGAGTGCCCCTGCTGGTCGGCGGCCGAGAAGAGCGCGTTGTCCTCGACCGTGTTGTTGACGACGGCGCTCACCCCGTCACCGCTGTGGTCGAACCCGTACTCGGAGAAGTCGTTGACGTACGCGCCCATCGGAATGGCCAGGATCTTGTCGCCACGCCCCGGGGTCTGACCCGCGTTGAAGTTCGAGGCCCGGTAGAGACAGAAGTTCCCCTCAGGGCATGCCTCGGCCCCCTGGCCGTAGATCAGCTTCGGTTCCTTGTTGTCGCTCATCGCGCTCCCCCTACGGTTAACGGCTGACGCGGATGTCCCCGTGAAAGGGTTGAACCGCGCCTGACAGGCGGCGCAAGCGGCCGCCAGCCGTGGTGTTCCGTAGCGATCGTCTCCGTGGAGAGATACTCCTACCAGCGGAAACGCGGCGACGCGCCACAACCCAGATCGGCTTTTTGGCTGCCATAGACCGTTCCGCGCATGCGTGTCACAACCTGCCCGGCTCTGGAGACGGTCGGCCGTGGTGCCCGCCGAGCCGACATGCGCGCCCCAGCGCCCACGACAGCGATGCCCGATGTCAGCATTCGATGACGTTGACGGCCAGGCCGCCGCGTGAGGTCTCCTTGTACTTGTCGAGCATGTCGCGCCCGGTGTCGCGCATCGTCTTGATCG
>NZ_BAAATE010000094.1:0-3075 GCF_039533245.1 Nonomuraea recticatena
CGTTGGGAGGTCCGTGCCGACATCCACGAGGCTTTCCTCAAGCTGGCCTGCGCACTCATCTGCTGGCGACGCCTCACCTCATTGCGTTAGCAGCTCTTAGGCCACATCCGACCCGTAGACAGCAACGCGATCAGTACGTTCGCCAACTCGGGCAGGCTCTGCCCCCACACGGGGGTGACATCGACGGCATAGCCCGTACTGCCGATCGTGTTGTCGTACCCCGCGAGGGGGTCGGTGACCGGAGAGCTGACATTACGCCCGGGTTCCGCCCCCGCAATTAACACCTACGTCCTTCCTCGTCCCATCCGCTCCGGCCGGCCATGGCCAGCTTCACATCGCCTTCCTCTGCCAGGCCCCGGCATCCGCATCGAGCAAGGCATCCACGCTTTGCCGCACCACCGTCCCCGCCCCTGCCCAGGAGTGCCATCACCAGGAGGATGCTTCGCATGCCAGAGAACGCCACGGCCTATCTCCCTCGCCGTCGTCAAACCACGCCTCAACGATCACCACCATCCGCCGGAAGACTACAAGATCAGTCATGGGGTGATCTTTTGGACATAGGGCCATGCGGGTAGTCTGCACCCTCGCGAAGGGCTTCATCGCCTACGATTAGCGCCGCCAACCGGACCCTGAACGACGCTGCCCTGGACGCGATCAGCTGGTGGTGCCCAGGCTGGCGCCCTGGAACACCTTGCCCAGATCGGGCTATACATCCGTTCTTGATCCGGTTGATGGTTTTGCGGTCGACGTCGGCCAACTCGCGCCAGCTGCTCCTGGATGAGGCCGTGCCTTTCGCAAAGCTCGCGCAGCCGCACGCCGAACTGTCTGCGCAGCTCGCGAGGCGCGGCGACGCGCAGGGCGACCATCCGGTCCAGGACCTTCAGTGACGGGATCGCGCTCGTCATATGGTCCGAGGTCGATCTCGACCAGGATTCCAGCCAGTTTCGAGCCCACGGTGGTCCGGGCGGGGAACAGGCGCGAAAGGTACTCCTCGTACACGGTGTTGTAGCCGTGAAAGTCGCGATCCAACTCGGCGAGGGGTGTGGTCACCTTCACCACGTGTGAGAAATCGAGGCCTTGTTCCGCCAGTAGCGCACCCAGATTGCGCAACACCTGCCGTGTCTGCTCAGCGAGCGTCTTTTCCACGACTTGTCCGGTGACGGGATCATGCGGTCCCATCCCGGCGGTGTAGAGGAAGCCGCTAGCCACGACGTCCTGTGGGAAGGCGTGTGCTGGCCGGGGCGCTGCGCTGGTGTGGAGATGATGTGGTGGTCATAGTGTCCTGTCTCAGAACAGGGTGAATAGCTAGGAACACGAGAACGGGCACCGTCTGTTCGTTAGGGCGGGCCGCACCAGGGCGACCTGGGTTGGGCGTGTTCACGAGTCTCGGCACTGCTGTTGTGGTTGCGGTGGGATGATGACGGTGCTACTCCCAGTGAGGAGACACCGTGGCCCGGTCGGCACCCTGGAATGCCAACCGAACGAAATTTGCAGCTGCTCGGCTGAGGCGCACCAGCGTCTTCCCACCGGCTCAGGACGGCCGACCGGAAGCGATCACTTCGGGGTCTTCTCCGCAGCCCTCGGACGCAGCGGCCGCCGTCCAGCGTGGCCATCTCCGCTTCCACGTCTACGGTGACGACACCGAAGAAGTTGACGTTCTCGCTGTGCGCCGGGCGGAGTGTGGGCCAACAGCTCGTCGAGAACGTCCCGGCTGGCCGCCGCTGCCGCCGCGAGCGGATAATACTCCGTCGTCCAGACGCTTCTTCGTCGACCTGGAGATGCTCTTGTAGCGGGGATGGCCGTAAAGGTGCGTTATATGACTGTTTTTCGCTCACATTGGTCTGACGGCTTGCGCTTAGATGAAGCAGCAAAATAATCGTGCACGCGAGGAGACCTAGTGCTGACCGTCAAGCGCGCCATGGGCGGACTACTCCTTACCGGTGGGCTACTCGCCGGCTCGCTTACCCCGGCCACGGCCTCGGCAACCGTCGCCGTAGCGCCCCCCGCACCAGCATCCGATGCTCGTACCGCACCCGCCGCCTCTAAAGACGTCGGCATCTTCGAGGCCCCCGTGGGCTGGCAGTGCGGCGCCTACCGCTCCAGCTCCGCATGGAATGCGGAGCTTCGCTACAACCACTGCGGGGGTACCAAGATCAGGATTGAAGTAGATGCCCGTGACGCGCCAAACTGGTTTATGTGCGTGGGGCCGTGGCAAGAGGTGTACGTTACTAATTTCAGGTACGCCTCCCACGCTTGGTACGTAGAGCCGTGCTAGTAGTACTTTGTTAGTTCGTCATGGTGGTTGTTGGTGGCAGGTGGGGCATCGGCCTGTCCAGGTGGCTAACAGCGCCTGGAGCATATGAAGGATCTTGTAGAAGGTCAGGCCGCCCCAGCTGTGACGTGGCGATGCCAGCCGATCCAGGAACGCCCCTCGAAGTGGGTCAAGCCCAGGCCGGTCTTGAGCTCGCGGTAGTCATGCTCGATCCGCCAGCGGATCTTCGCCAGGCGAACCAGTTCCCGCAGCCGGATCTGCGGCGGGAGGGTGGACAGCTAGGAGTCGGTGGGCTCGGGCTCGCCGGGCGGCCATTCGGCCAGTAGCCAGCATTCGGGCAGATGTCCGTCATGCTGGGCGGGGATGTCGCGGTTGGCGGACCGTACCCGCAGCACGAGGAAGCGTGAGCGCATCGTGGCGGCCGGGTGCCTTTGCTCTTCTTGGTGCCCTGTCGCCAGCTTACCCGGCGCAGACTGCTTCATCCTGCGGCCAGGGCCAACTCGCGCAGAGTGGAGGGCGCGCTGCGGTACTTGGCCACCGGACGGCGACCGTTGCCGGAGTAGGGCAGTGTCTCAGGGACGACATCGGCGAGATACGCGCTGGTGGTGCCTTTGAGGGCGAGCACGTACGGCAGGCCGCGGGCACTTAGACCGTGACTCATTTGGGGATTGATCGTTGGTTCGTTCGTGGATGCGTTCCTTTGCCAGCTGGCGCCTGATGAGTTGTGGGAGTTGTTCCTGCGGGTGGTTCCGCCGGCGCCGACGCGCCCGCAGGGTGGTGGGCGGCGGCGGGTCGACGATCGG
>NZ_BAAATE010000095.1:0-3027 GCF_039533245.1 Nonomuraea recticatena
AGTCCAGCCGGATGCCCTCCAGATGGTGTGCGGCGCTCCCGCGGTCGACGGTGGCGCCGTTGAGCAGCTCGCGCACGACGTCGAAGGTCTCGGTGACCGCGCTCAGCGGGCGCGGGGGCAGCAGTCCCATCTGCCGCAGCCAGTGGGTGTTGCCGAGGCCCACGGCCGCCTTGACCCGCCCCGGGTAGGTCCTGGCCAGTCCTGCCAGCTCCATCGCCAGGACGGCGGGGTGCCTCGTCATCACGCTGGCCAGCCCCAGTCCCGCGGGCATGGCGCGGGTCGCGGCGAGCAGCTGCGTCAGCCCGGACATGCCGCCGGTGAAGAAGCAGTCCTCGGAGAACCACAGCTCCCTGAAGCCGAGCCGCTCCGCCAGCGCGGCTCCCTCTCTCAGCTCCTCCGGTGGCGTGAGGCTACCGAAGACGATCCCGATCGTGCCGGTGTTCATCATGTGTCCCTTTCTGGCTCCTTCTGGGGACGGTGGCCGCGCCCTCGACGGGAGCGAGCCCCCACCACACCGGAGCCAACCGGACACCATGTCCGCTTATTCCCCTGAGCCCGTGTCAGCGCCATATCGGCCCGCCGGGCGCCTTGGGAGAGGGCAGCGCCACGACGGGGTCGCGCCGGGCCGTGGTGTCGAGGCGCCTCTGGCGCAAGGGCAGCCAGACGCGGCAGCCAGCGGCACCAGAACCGGCGCGATGCCGAGCATGGTCGGCAGGATCAGGCCCACCGCGGCCAGGACCTCGAAAACCCCGATCGCCTTGACGGCGCCGACGCCGAAGTCTTCGACCTACCCCCGCCGGAACTTGCCGGGGGCGTCCCGGCAGTGGGCGTGTCATCCAACTTGGAGCATGCCTTGTCCCGGAATCAGGTCTACGTCACGCCGTTCGCGCGCGGAAGGACAGACGTACGTCCATCTGGGAGCGCACCGCGCCCTTGTCCATCGACTTCTAGGAGGGGCGTTGGGTGGCGGCTACGAGTCGGACCGCGACGGCGCGGCCACGTCGGACGATGGAGTCGGCGTGGCGTACCGCGGCTGGGGCGTCGTCGACGAGTTCGGCGTACTCGTCAACCAGAATGATCAATGCGGGGGAGGCTAGGGACGGCTCCCATACCCGCTCACCTTGTTGAGCCAGGTGGTCTGCGCGGCCGTCGAGGATGACGACAGCATCGGCCAACAGCGCTTCCGCCTCCTGCGGGGTGGTGGCCACCCGATCGGGACAGGATGCCCAGGGCAGCAGCTCCATGCCGCGCTTGAGATCGATACCCCAGACGATCACGCCTGGACATGCCGTCAGGGCCCCGAAGAGGACGTTCACGCCGCCGCTCTTGCCTGCCCCTGCTGCGCCGCGATGAGGGCATGTCGGCGTAGCAGAGACACCCGCACCGGACTGCCGTCCTCGGGATCGCTTCGTAGGCCTGTGGCGTGAGGTGCCCCGAGCGTGGAGTGGCGGGTGTAGCGCCTTTGACGATCTGGCCGCGCTCATGCAGCTCGACAGTGTCGCGGCGATCCGTAGGTGCCCTCGTGCTCGGCATGGATGGCGCGAATCTCCGGGGCGAGGCTCCTCGTCCTTGCGCCGCCGTTCGGCTCCTGCCGGTGCCGTCGGCAGCCGCCACCAGTTGGGTGATCGCCATCACCGGTGTCCCGCTGGCCGATGCCATGACGATCAACGCCGGCCGTATCCGGACCGAGTCGTGCTTACCGCGCCGGACCAGCCGCTGCAGTGTTTGCCCCTCTTGATCGGACAACCGCCGCACCCGCACAGGCTGTAGTTGTCGATCGTTCTGACCGCCAGGGCAGCGGGGCGACAGCCCACAGTTGGCTGCTGTGTTGGGCCAACAGCGGATGGTCCAGACCCTCTGGAAAAGACGCCCTTCTGAGCACAGTGTCACATGAACCGGCTCACTCCTCTGACATCGTGTCCGTTGCTGTGATTCACGTCACGGTCGCACAGTGAAGTGAACACCCAGATGAGGAGTGCAAGCGAGATGACTGGCTCCCGTGGTGAGAGATTGGGATGGCGGAGGGAATCCGCAGCCATCGCCCTGTTGACCTTTGCGGTCGACGCCGAGACACCGGTCCCGGCTGCAGGACGACGCTACGCCGACCAAGCCATGGCCATGCCGCACCAGGCTTATGACATACATGGAGGCCTGCCGCGTCTCTTCGGACGCCTGCAGTTCCAGGCGGGTGGCCTCGGCGGGCTCATCCGTGACGGCCTCGAGGTCGTCGCCCGCGCCTTCGACTGGCGCGCGGCAGATAGCAACCGTGCGCGGACGGCTTCGTGGAGGCTGGCGCCAGAGCTCGTCTCGGTGCCCAGAAGCCGGTGTCTGACCCGCGCCAGGCTGGCGCGTTGGGGACTGCGCGACCAGACCGCCGAGCTACTGGTCAGCGAGCTGGTCACCAACGCGGTGTGTCACGGGCGAGGCCCGGTCCTACTCACCCTTTTTGCCGAGGACGGCCTGCTGCGTTGTGAGGTAGGGGACGCGGAGGACACGCTGCCCGAGATGCGCTCGGCTTACAAAGACGACGAGAGCGGACGCGGGCTCTTCCTGCTGGACATGCTGTCTTGCTGCTGGGGCACCGACCGCACATCTGCAGGCAAGGTCGTCTGGTTTGAACTGCCGGTAAAGGGGCCCGCGTGATGCGCAGGATTCAGGTGCGCAAACCTCGCACCCGCACCCCGGACGCCGTCCCTGACCTGCGGACACCGTCGGGACGGCGACTGCCGTATTAACATCTTCGCCCCTCCGGCCCCCTCCATGGACGCCGGGCCGACTTCTTCCGATTCGGCCCGGCGTCCCCGGCCGAATGGCGCATGCTTCGTGCTGGAACCGCTGGCCGGGCGATGTCGACCTTCTCGGCCATCGTCAACGAGACATTGATCAAATACCTCGATGTAGCAATTGGAGCGCACTTTCGGTCAGCTTTCGGTTGCGTCCACGGGAGTGGTGTACGAGTTTTCGCTGGTGACAGGCGTGGCGCCGTGAAATGAAGACGGCCATCGCGTGATCCTTCGTGATTGCGAG
>NZ_BAAATE010000096.1:0-2927 GCF_039533245.1 Nonomuraea recticatena
GGGGGTGGCGGGGGTGATCAAGATGGTGCAGGCGATGCGGCATGGGGTGTTGCCGCCGACGTTGCACGTCACCGAGCCGACCCCGCACGTCGACTGGGACTCCGGAGGCGTCCGCGTGGCCACCCGCGCGGTGGACTTGCCCACCGACCGGCCGGCCCGCGCCGGCATCTCCAGCTTCGGCGTCAGCGGCACCAACGCCCACGTCGTCCTGGAAGGCGCCCCCGCAACGGCCCCGGAGGAGCGGCCCGCCGCGGCAGGCGAGCCGCTCGTCTGGATCGTGTCGGCCAAGACCGAGACCGCCCTGCGCGCCCAGGCCGGCAGGCTGCGCCGATACGCCGCCGGCGTCCCCGATGACGACCTGCGCGCCGCCGGCCGCCCCCTGGCCACGAGAGCCGGGTTCGCGCACCGCGCCGTCGTGGTGGCCGAGGACCGCGCCGAACTGCTCGCCGCGCTCACCGCCGTCGCCGAAGGAACCCCCCACGCCGCCGCCGTCATGGGCGAGGCGCTCCCCGCCGCCAGGCCCGTGTTCGTCTTCCCCGGCCAGGGCTCCCAGTGGGCGGGCATGGCCGTCGACCTCATGGACACCAGCGAGGTCTTCCGCACCCGGCTGCTGAGCTGCGACGAGGCGCTGCGCCCGCACACCGGATGGTCGGCCGTCGACGTGCTGCACGGCAGGGACGGCGCCCCGGCCCTGGAGGGCACCGACGTCATCCAGCCCGTCCTGTTCGCCGTCATGGTCTCCCTCGCCGAGCTGTGGCGCTCCCACGGCGTCCACCCCACGGCCGTCATCGGCCACTCCCAGGGCGAGATCGCCGCCGCGTGCGTCGCAGGAGCGCTCACCCTGGAGGACGCCGCCAAGGTCGTCGCCCTGCGCTCCAGGGCGCTGATCAGGCTCAGCGGCACCGGCGGCATGCTCGCCGTGGCCCTGCCCGCGGCCGAGACCCAGGCGCGGCTCGGACCCTGGGAGGGCCGCCTCTGGGTGGCCGTCCACAGCGGCCCCGCCTCCTGCGTCGTCGCCGGCGAGGCCGGCGCGCTGGAGGAGTTCACCGCCGCCTGCGGAGAGAGCGTCCGCGTGCGCCGCATCGCCGTCGACTACGCCTCCCACACCCCGCTCGTCGAGCCCATCGCCGACGAGCTCGCCGCAGCCCTCGACGGGGTGCGGCCGCACGACACCGGCATCGCCTTCTGCTCCTCCCTCGCCGGGCAGTTCATCGAGCCGGCCAGGCTGACCGCCGGCTACTGGTACGACAACCTGCGCAACCCCGTGCTCTTCGACGAGGCGATCAGAGCGTGCGCAGGACCGGGCACGCCGCTGTTCGTCGAGGCCAGCCCGCACCCGGTGCTGGGCGCCGACGCCGACGACAGCTGCCACGCCGCGGGCATCACCGCCGGCGTCTGCGCGTCACTGCGCCGCGGCGCGGGCGACTGGCCGCGCTTCCTCACCGCGCTCGCCCACGCCTGGGTGCTCGGCGCGGGGGTCGACTGGCTCACCGCGCTCGGCCCCGCCCCGCACCCGATGGCCGATCCGCCCACCTACGCCTTCGAGCGGCGCCGCTACTGGCTCGGGGACCACGAGGCTCCCGGCCGCCCCACCGGCGCGGGCGTCGAAGGCTCCCGGCACCCGCTGCTGTCCGCCGTCGTCCCCGTGGCCGGCGACGCCTACGTCCTGTCCGGGCAGCTGTCGGCCAGGAGCGCGCCCTGGCTCGGAGACCACGCCGTGGAGGGCGGCGTCCTGCTGCCCGGTGCCGCGTTCGCCGAGCTCGCCCTCGAGGGCGGCGCCCACGCCGGCTGCGGACGCCTGGACGAACTCGTCATCGAGACGCCGCTGCTCCTTGCTGAGAACGGCTCCGTCACCATCCAGGTCACCGTGGACCCGCCCGACGACGAGCAGCGCCGCGCCGTCGCCGTCCACTCCCGCACCCCCGACGGCTGGCGAAGGCACGCCTCCGGCGCCCTCACCGCCGGCGCACCCGCCGGCGCGCCGTACCCGTGGGCGTCGGTGTGGCCGCCGTCCGGTGCCGAGCCGGTGGAGGTGGAGGGCGGTTACGAGCGGCTGGCCGAGCGGGGCTACGAGTACGGGCCCGCCTTCCAGGGGCTGCGCGCGGTGTGGCGGCGGGGGGAGGAGCTGTTCGCCGAGGTGGCGTTGCCCGAGGAGGTGGACCCTGCTGGATACGGCATCCACCCCGCCCTGCTCGACGCCGCCCTCCACCCCCTCGTCCTGACCGGCGGCGATGAGGAGCTGCGGCTGCCGTTCGCGTTCGGCGGCGTGCTGCTGCACGCCTCCGGAGCCCCCGAGCTGCGCGTACGGCTGACCACCACCGGCGAGGACGCCCTCGTCGAGGCGGCCGACCCCGCCGGCGCGCCGGTCCTGTCGATCGACGCGCTCCGCGTGCGGGCCGCCGCCCCCCGCCAGGCCGCCCTCGCCGGCACGGCGGCGCACGGCGTGGACTGGGTCGAAGCGCCCGCCGCCGCGGCCGGAGCGGCCGAGCCCCTGGTGATCTCGTGCGTGAGCGACCAGCCCGACATGCCCGCCCGCGTCCGCGAGCTGACCGGCCGGGTCCTGGACGCCATCGCCGCACAGCCCGACGACCTCACCCCCGGCGACGCCACCGTCGTCTTCGCCACCCGGGCGGGCGACCCCGCGGGCGCCGCCGTGTGGGGGCTGGTGCGCTCGGCGCAGTCGGAGCAGCCTGGCCGGTTCGTCCTGGCCGAGGTCGAGGACGGCCACGCCGACTGGTCCCTCGTCACGGCCACGGGCGAACCCCAGGTCAGGGTCGTGCACGGCAAGCCCCTCGTCCCGCGCCTGACCCGGCGTGAGGTCACCGCCGAGCCGTTGCCCGAGGTGTCGGGGACGGTGCTGGTGACCGGTGGCACGGGTGGTCTGGGCGCGTTGGTGGCGCGGCGGTTGGTGGCGCGTCACGGGGTGC
>NZ_BAAATE010000097.1:0-2683 GCF_039533245.1 Nonomuraea recticatena
CTTGTCGACTGTTTGAGGGGATCCCAAGTAGCACGGGGCCCGAGAAATCCTGTGTGAATCTGCCAGGACCACCTGGTAAGCCTAAATACTCCCTGATGACCGATAGTGCACTAGTACCGTGAGGGAAAGGTGAAAAGTGCCCCGGTGAGGGGTCGTGAAATAGTACCTGAAACCGTGTGCCTACAAGCCGTAGGAGCTTACATCAGCTTGCTGGTGTGTGATGTGACTGCGTGCCTTTTGAAGAATGAGCCTGCGAGTTATGGTGTGTGGCGAGGTTAACCCGTGTGGGGGAGCCGTAGCGAAAGCGAGTCTGAATAGGGCGTTTGAGTCGCATGCTGTAGACCCGAAGCGGAGTGATCTACGCATGGGCAGGTTGAAGCGAGGGTAAGACCTCGTGGAGGACCGAACCCACCAGGGTTGAAAACCTGGGGGATGACCTGTGTGTAGGGGTGAAAGGCCAATCAAACTCCGTGATAGCTGGTTCTCCCCGAAATGCATTTAGGTGCAGCGTCACGTGTTTCTTGCCGGAGGTAGAGCACTGGATGGCCGATGGGCCCGACAAGGTTACTGACGTCAGCCAAACTCCGAATGCCGGTAAGTGAGAGCGTGGCAGTGAGACTGCGGGGGATAAGCTCCGTAGTCGAGAGGGAAACAGCCCAGATCACCGACTAAGGCCCCTAAGCGTGTGCTAAGTGGGAAAGGATGTGGAGTCGCAGAGACAACCAGGAGGTTGGCTTAGAAGCAGCCACCCTTGAAAGAGTGCGTAATAGCTCACTGGTCAAGTGATTCCGCGCCGACAATGTAGCGGGGCTCAAGTACACCGCCGAAGTCGTGGCATTGACCCCTTTGCGGGGTTGATGGGTAGGGGAGCGTCGTGCAGCCGGCGAAGCAGCAGAGTGATCTAGTTGTGGAGGCTGTGCGAGTGAGAATGCAGGCATGAGTAGCGAATGCAGGGTGAGAAACCCTGCCGCCGAATGACCAAGGGTTCCTGGGCCAGGCTAATCCGCCCAGGGTAAGTCGGGACCTAAGGCGAGGCCGACAGGCGTAGTCGATGGACAACGGGTTGATATTCCCGTACCCGCTTTAACACGCCCATATCGAACCTCGTGATGCTAAGAGTCCTTAAGCCCCGCAGCGTCCTTCGGGACAAGTGGTGAGGCTGAACGCTCGATCCGATCGGGTAGTAGGTAAGCGATGGGGTGACGCAGGAAGGTAGTCCAACCCAGGCGATGGTTGTTCCTGGGGTAAGCATGTAGGGAGTGTCGTAGGCAAATCCGCGACACACGTATCCTGAGATGTGATGCCGAGCCGATTGTGGCGAAGTGGATGATCCTATGCTGCCGAGAAAAGCCTCTAGCGAGTGTTGTGGCGGCCCGTACCCTAAACCGACTCAGGTGGTCAGGTAGAGAATACCAAGGCGATCGGGTGAACTGTGGTTAAGGAACTCGGCAAATTGCCCCCGTAACTTCGGGAGAAGGGGGACCTCTGCTGGTGACGAAACTAGCTTTCTGAGCTGGTGGGGGTCGCAGTGGCCAGGGGGAAGCGACTGTTTACTAAAAACACAGGTCCGTGCGAAGTCGTAAGACGATGTATACGGACTGACGCCTGCCCGGTGCCGGAACGTTAAGGGGACCGCTTAGCCACGCAAGTGGCGAAGGTGAGAACTTAAGCGCCGGTAAACGGCGGTGGTAACTATAACCATCCTAAGGTAGCGAAATTCCTTGTCGGGTAAGTTCCGACCTGCACGAATGGCGTAACGACTTCCCCGCTGTCTCAACCGCAGACCCGGCGAAATTGCACTACGAGTAAAGATGCTCGTTACGCGCAGCAGGACGGAAAGACCCCGGGACCTTCACTACAGCTTGACATTGGCGTTTGGAACGTCTTGTGTAGGATAGGTGGGAGACTGTGAAGCTCGGACGCTAGTTCGGGTGGAGTCATTGGTGAAATACCACTCTGGTCGTTTTGAACGTCTAACTCTGGTCCGTGATCCGGATCGGGGACAGTGTCTGGTGGGTAGTTTAACTGGGGCGGTTGCCTCCTAAAGAGTAACGGAGGCGCCCAAAGGTTCCCTCAGCCTGGTTGGCAATCAGGTGTTGAGTGTAAGTGCACAAGGGAGCTTGACTGTGAGACTGACGGGTCGAGCAGGAGCGAAAGCTGGGACTAGTGATCCGGCGGTGGCATGTGGAAGCGCCGTCGCTCAACGGCTAAAAGGTACCCCGGGGATAACAGGCTGATCTTCCCCAAGAGTCCATATCGACGGGATGGTTTGGCACCTCGATGTCGGCTCGTCGCATCCTGGGGCTGGAGTAGGTCCCAAGGGTTGGGCTGTTCGCCCATTAAAGCGGTACGCGAGCTGGGTTTAGAACGTCGCGAGACAGTTCGGTCCCTATCCGCTGCGCGCGCAGGAGACTTGAAAGGGGCTGTCCCTAGTACGAGAGGACCGGGACGGACGAACCTCTGGTGTGCCAGTTGTACCGCCAGGTGCACGGCTGGTTGGCTACGTTCGGAAGGGATAACCGCTGAAAGCATCTAAGCGGGAAGCTCGCCTTGAGATGAGGTCTCCCACCACGAGAGTGGGTAAGGCTCCCGGTAGACGACCGGGTTGATAGGCCGGAGGTGGAAGCACGGTAACGTGTGGAGCTGACCGGTACTAATAGGCCGAGGACTTGACCACAAAGCA
>NZ_BAAATE010000098.1:0-1439 GCF_039533245.1 Nonomuraea recticatena
ACCACGACGGCCTGCTCGACGAGGGGGTGCGCGGTGAGGATCGTCTCGATCTCGCCGGGTTCGATGCGGTGGCCGCGGATCTTGACCTGGTTGTCCAGGCGGCCCAGGTACTCCAGCTCACCGGCCGGGTTCCACCGGGCCAGGTCACCGGTGCGGTACATCCGCGCGCCGGGCGGCCCGAACGGGTCGGCGACGAACCGCTCGGCGGTTAATCCTGGGCGGTTGTGGTAGCCGCGGGCCAGGCCGTCGCCGGCGATGTAGAGCTCACCCGGGGTGCGGGCGGGGACCGGCTGCAGATAAGCGTCGAGGACGTAGACCTGGGTGTTGGCGATCGGCCGGCCGATCGTCGGGGTTCCGGTGACGGTGGCGGCGGTGGACCAGATCGTGGTCTCCGTCGGCCCGTAGAGGTTGATCAGCTCGGCCCCGTGCTCACGCAACTGCTCGGCCAGCGGCGCCGGCAACGCCTCACCTCCGGCCAGCAGGCGGATGCCGGTGAGCAGGGTCGGGTCGTGGGCGGTCATCATCTGCCACAGCGACGGGGTCGCCTGCATGACCGTGACCGCATGCTCGGTGAGTAGGTCAGCCAGCATGTGCGGGTCGGGCCGCTCGGCGAGTATCACCTGACCGCCGCAGATGAGAGGGCCGAACAACTCCAGCGCGGCGATGTCGAAAGCGACGGTGGTGACCGCCAGCAGCCGGTCCCGGCCGGTCAGGCGACAGCGCTGTTGCATGTCGGTGAGGAAATTGACCAGCGCGTGCTGGCTGACCACCACGCCCTTGGGCGTGCCGGTGGAACCCGAGGTGTAGATGACATAGGCGGCGTTATCCGGCGACGACCGGCGCACCGGATCGGTGTCGGGGTAGCCGGTCAGGTCACGCGCCAGTTCCTCCGGGCCGAGGTCCAGGACGGGTGCGGCGTCATCGAGCACGAACTCCACGCGGGCGGGCGGATAGGCCGGATCCAGCGGCACATAGGCGCCACCGCTCTTGGCCACGGCCAGCAGCGCCACCACCAGCTCGGCCGAACGCGGCAACCGCACCGCGATCCGCCGCTCCGGCCCCGCGCCCCGCTCAATGAGCCAGTGCGCCAGCCGGTTCGCCCGACCGTTCAGCTCCCGGTAGGTGAGCGTCCGCCCGCCGAAGGTCAGCGCCGGCGCCTCGGGAGTGAGCGCGGCCTGCCGTTCCACCAGCTCCGCCAGGGTCGTACGCGGCCGGGTCGCGGCGGTGTCGTTGACGTCCTCCACCAGGTGCCGTCGTTCGTCCGCGGTCACCACGCGCACCGAGCCCACGGAGGCGGCCGGGTCGGCCACGACCTGGCGGACGACGTCCGTGAACCGCTCGGCCAGCCGCTCGGCGGACGCTCGGTCGAACAGGTCCGCCGCGTACTCCAGCGTTCCCCTGCCGTCGGGCGAGAGGTTGAAGAACAGGTCGAACTTGGC
>NZ_BAAATE010000098.1:1536-2660 GCF_039533245.1 Nonomuraea recticatena
TCGTCGGTGCGGCCGGCGATGGGCGAGCCGATCGCCACGTCCGTCCCCGCCCCCAACCGGTGCAGCAACACCGCCAACGCGGCCTGCAACACCATCGGCACCGTCGCCCCCCGGCCCCGCGCCACCGCCTCCACCCGCGCCAGCAGATCCGGCTCCAGCCCGAACCCCACCGTCGCGCCCCGATAACTGGCCACCGCCGGACGCGGACGATCCACCGGCAACCGCACCGGCTGCGGCAAACCCGCCAGCTCCCCACGCCAGTACTCCACCTGCGACGCCACCAGCCGCTCATCACCCAGCAACTCGTGCTGCCACAACGTGTAATCCGCGTACTGCACCGGCAACTCAGCCCACCCCGGCACCCGCCCCGCCAGCCGCGCCCGATACGCCACCGACAAGTCCCGCGCCAACGGCGCCGCCGATTCCCCATCCGCCGCGATGTGATGCAACAACAACACCAGCACGTGCTCACGAGCCCCCACCCGCAACAAACTCGCCCGAACCGGCACCTCCCCCGAAAGATCGAACGCGTACGCCACCGCCCCCGCGACCGCCGCCCCCACATCCACCGGCTCGGCCACCGGCAACCCGACCACCACCTCCTCAGCCGGAAGCACCCGCTGCCCCGGCACCCCACCCGCATCCTCGGCGAACACCGTCCGCAAACTCTCGTGCCGGCCCACCACGTCACCGATCGCCGCCCGCAACGCCGCCACGTCCAGATCACCGGACAGCCGCAACACCACAGGCAGGTTGTACGTCGACGACGAACCCTCGAACCGATCGATGAACCACAACCGGCGCTGCGCGAAGGAGAGGGGGATCATGACACGGTCACCTTTCGGTCATCCTGCGGAGCGGTGCCCTGACGGACGTGGACAGCTCCTGCCGGCGTCGCGCCAGCTGGGCTACGGACGGGGACTCGAAGAGCACCCGGATCGGCACTTCGAGGCGGAGTGTCGCGCGTATGCGGCTGACGAGCTGGGTCGCGAGCAGGGAGTGCCCGCCCAGGGCGAAGAAGTCGTCGTCCACACCGACCCGCTCCACCCCCAGCACCTCGGCGAACAGCCGGCAGAGCACCTCCTCCTCACCCGCCGACGGCGCCCGGTACACCGACGCCCCGA
>NZ_BAAATE010000099.1:0-1326 GCF_039533245.1 Nonomuraea recticatena
CCATCGTCAACGCCGTCCGCGACCTGTTCACCCAGCAGCCGGTGGGCACCGACATCTGGATCGCCCTCGGCTGGTGCGTCGGCATCCTCATCGTCGCGTACCTCTTCGCCATGAACACCTACCGCCGCAAGATCGCCTAGGTAACTGTCTCCCTTGACCGATCAGCCCAACAATTTCGGTGGCGCGGTGCCGCCACCTCGCCACGGAGGAAACCGGATGCCGGCAGATCCGCCCAGCTCACCCGCGCTGCGCGCGTCCGACACGGACCGCGACCTGGTCATCGAACAGCTGCGCGCCGCCGTCGCCGACGGCCGGCTCGACCCGGTCGAGTTCGACGAGCGGCTGGACGCGGCGCTGACCGCCCGCACCATCGACGCGCTGGCCCCGCTCATCACCGACCTGATCGCGGTGCGAGGCGGCGACGGCACACTCACGCTGCCGTTCGCCGGGACACCGGCCGAGCCGGCCGCCGAACTGCTCACCATCCATGAGCGTCACGGCTCGGTGCGCCGTGAGGGCCGGTGGACGCTGCCGCACCGGCTGGCGCTGCGCACCGCGTGGTGCGACGTGATGCTGGACCTGACGAGCGCGGTGCGCAGCGCCCCCGAACTGGTCATCGAGCTACAGGTGCGCGGCGGCACCGTGGAGCTGGTCCTCGCACCGGGCATGGTGGTGGACGCCAACGAGCTGTCGGTGCGGCACAGCAGTCTGGGAATCAGCAGGGACGCAGGCGACCACACACCAGAGACACTGCACGTCCGCCTGGTAGGCCGCATGCGACACGGCCGGCTCGACACCCGATGGCAGGAGCCGCGCCGATGACACGTCAGGGCCCGGATCCCGCGGTATCCGGGCCCTGACATCTCACGCGTGGTGCGGGCGCGCCGCCGTGCTACGGCCTGTCGCCAACGACGGCACCGCCGCTGACGAACAGTTCCTGCTCATCCCCTGGACACCGGGTAATCGGGGCCAGCGGAGGCGGCCGCCGACGCGACAGCTTCAGTACGCCACGACTTCGGTGATGCACCACGACCTGGCCGCCGTCCGGTCGTGAGGCTCCAACTAAACGGGCCTCCCCGAATAGCGGCACGCAGGCCTTGGAGTGTCAGGCATGGACGGATCACCAGGCGCAAGCTGCGGAGTCTCAGGCCTGGACGAATCACCAGACGCAAGCTTTGGAGAGTCAGGCATGGACGAATCACCAGACGCAGGCCTTGGAGTGTCAGGCCTGGACGGATCACCAGGCGCAAGCTGCGGAGTCTCAGGCCTGGACGAATCACCAGACGCAAGCTTTGGAGAGTCAGGCATGGACGAATCACCAGACGC
>NZ_BAAATE010000099.1:1426-2143 GCF_039533245.1 Nonomuraea recticatena
AGGCCTTGGAGTGTCAGGCCTGGAGGGGTCGCCATGCCTCCAACGTCGCTTCGGCGATGGTTTCGATACGTCGCCCGTATGCCAGATGCCCATCGGAGACGAAGCTGCCGTCGCTGCACGGCAGCTCGCAGAACGTGGCGCGGAAATGCCGGGGTGTTTCACCCAGCGGCAGCGGCGCGTACGTTGCCACTGGCGTCATGTCGTAGCCCGACCGCGCCCTGTGATTGTTCCGCGCCACCTGATGAGCGGCCACGCGAAGCAGCGCGTCAAGGCCCTTGTCGACGTAGAACTGCAGGTAGCGGAACTGACTGTCGAGGTACTTCTCATGCCCTCTGGAAGGATGCTGCAGGAGATACGCGCAGACCACAGGCCCGTGCCATCTGTACATCTCAGGATCGGCCTGCTCTTCGGCCAGGATCGCGTGGTAGTAATCTGCGCACACGCCCAGCGGGCCGGCGGTCGTACCGCAGTCGCACTGACCGAGGAAGGGGCTGTCTGGCATGGCTGCACCATAGGTGGCCGGCAACAACCATGTCGACCGGATTTCAGACTCGTCCCGTGTCCTACTCGGATCGGATATGGCCCTGCACCCCTCCATTGCTGCCTCCCCGGCCCGGGCGACAGAAAAGACCCCGGAAATGCAGAAAGGGCCCCACCCAACGGGTGAAGCCCTTCCATACAAAGATTGCGCGGCGGCGACCTACTCTCCCACACCCT
>NZ_BAAATE010000100.1:0-2118 GCF_039533245.1 Nonomuraea recticatena
GCGCCTCGGTCCCAAGCCCTCGCCCCTGGTGTCGGCGGGTGATCCACGATCCGGTCTCGACCGTCCTTACGGTCGCGAAGTCAGCCGCCCACATGTTCTGCAAGCCGATCGCGACGCCGTCGACGCGGACCGCGAGGTGCAGGTCCCAGCTGTGGGGCTGCCAGTGGGCCAGGGCTCGCCAGTGGTGCTGCAGCAGCTGCCGCTCTCGTAGCGGCGATGACTCGTACAGGAATGCCTGCTGAAAGCGGATCTCATCAGGTGGCTGGATCTCGCGGGAGGCTTGGGCGAGGTTCAGCAGGTCGTCGGTGCTCGGCACGGCCAGCTCCAGACGCGGTGTTGTGATCCGCAAGGCCAGCAGCGGCCAGATCCCTGCCAGTTCATCACTCACCTGGTCACTCTTACCGCTTCCTGGCCGGTGCGTGACCAGCTACTAATGGGATGTGAGGCATCTGTACTGGGACCTCGGAGAAACCGGGGCCGGCGCCTGCTTCGAGGTGGACTGGCGCGGGTCGACCGCTCGGGTCTGTCTCATGGACAGCGAGGAATACCAGTCGTACCTCGACCAGGAGGCATACCAGTACCACGGCGCCTTCTTCGACTACAGCCCCCTCACCCTGCAGGTGCCCTACGACGACTACTGGTACCTGATCGTCGACAGCTACGACCGGGTCAAGAACGTCACCGTCGTCCAGCTCTTCGACTGAGCACGGCTGCGCCCTAGCAGCGCGCGCAATCTGGATCAGCCCCATGCACTGTCGGGTCTAGGGGTCGGGACGGCACGCCTGCAAGATCATCCGTGCCTGGTGTGTATCACGTGATCCCGAGCCGCATGAGGCACGCAGGTGCTGTGATCTGGCCCGTTAGCCGGCTTCGAGAACGAAGAACAAGAAGCTCAGGAACCTCGTGCCGGTGATCTCGCGGAGCTCCTCGGGGAACACCTCGCGGGCTTCCGGCACAAACGGCGGTTCGCTGATGACGCTGAGGCGAAAGCCGGCCGCGGCGAAGGCCTCGGTCATCGCGTGCAGCGGCCGGTCCCAGAAACTCATCTGGGCGGTCTGCCCGCCCATGGCCCATTCTTGGGTCCGGTTACGGATCTCGAAGTACGTGGGCTTCTCCCCGGCCATGTGCTGCAGGAGGGCGCCCACGAGTGGATGGTAGACCGAGATGAGGAGCCGGCCGCCAGGCCTGAGCACGCGTCGCAGCTCGGCCAGTGTCGGTCCCCAGTCTTCCAGGTAGTGCAGCACCAGGGACGCGATGACGTCGTCAAACGCGTCGTCGGGGAAAGGCAGTGGGCTGGCCAGATCGACGACCCGCAGGTCTGCGTCGGCGCCCAGCCGCAGTCGGGCCATCTCCAGCATCCCGGCGCTCGCGTCGACGCCGGTCACGAGAGCGCCTCGATCGCGCAACGCGGAGAACAGCGGACCCGCGCCGCAGCCGGCGTCGAGGATGCGCCTTCCGGTCACATCCCCGGCGAGCTCCAGCATCGCGGGCCGCGCGTAGTACGCGTGCATGAGGCTGGTCTCGTTCTCGGCCGTGTACCCCTCGGCGATCCGGTCGTAGTCGTTGAATCGGAACGAAGATGCGGCCTCAATGTGCTTCTCAGGCATAGCAGACATGCGGGTCATTGTGGCCCATCAGTCACGGGCGACGCAGGCGTACGGCCTCGTTGCGCGCGGAGCTCGCCAACTCAGGTGCACAACCGCCAACCGAAGCGCTAAAGAGTCCTAACAAAATGATCTAGGGGCCGTGTCTGATTGTCTCGGTGGTCGTTGATCTCGTCGTGAAGAAGGGCGAGCAGCTTCCGTGGATCGTGCCGGACAGCCTGTGGGAGCGGATTGAGCCGCTGCTACCGAAGGTGGAGCGGCGCACCCGCCATCCGGGCCGTAAACGGCTGGACGACCGTAAGGCGTTATGCGGAATCTTGTTCCTGCTGTACACGGCGATCCCGTGGGAGTTCCTGCCCCAGGAGCTCGGCTTCGGTTCGGGGATGACCTGCTGGCGGCGGCTGCGCGACTGGCACCAGGGCGTTCCACCCGAGGACTGGACACCTGAGACCCTGGACCTTGCTGGTTCGGGGAGATCGGGAGAGTGTCCCGTTGGGGATGAAGAACTATCCAC
>NZ_BAAATE010000101.1:0-2072 GCF_039533245.1 Nonomuraea recticatena
TGAGCCCCATGGGGCACTGCTGTCGACACCTGGCTCTGAGCGGTTGTGCTCGTCGTTGGCGGCGAGGACTGCGCGGATGTGCAGCTCCTGCCCGCGCCGAGGAGCACGAACGTCCACACAGCCGTCAGTAGGGTCACGGCGAGCAGAACGTAGGCCAGTTCCCGCGTGCTGATCCGGCAGGCGAAGCGTTGCGGACCAGTGGTCGATGCGGCGGCCTCCAGTGCGTCGAAACGGCGGCTGAAGGCCCGGTCCTGGTGGATCAGGTCCAGTTCGATCTCGGCGAGAATCTGGCGCTCTCTATGGGAAAGTGCCACGGTGTCACCTCCCTGGCGGGCAGCCTTCGGGTGTCATGACGCGTCCGGCTCCCGGACGGCTTCCTCACCCTCCAGCGCGCGAAACGATCGGTGCGGGTAGTGAAGGTCGAAGGCGGGCCGCTCGGACCGGATGGCAGGCATGCTGGTGAAGTTATGCCGCGGCGGCGGGCAGGAGGTCGCCCACTCCAGGCTGTTGCCGAATCCCCATGGGTCGTCGACGGTCACCTTGGGCGCTTTGCGGGCGGTCTTCCAGACGTTGTACAGGAACGGCAGCGTCGAGGCGCCAAGGAGGAACGCCCCCACTGACGAGATCTGGTGCAGCGTGGTGAATCCGTCCCCGGCACTGTAGTCGGCGTAACGGCGCGGCATGCCAAGCGCTCCCAGCCAGTGCTGGACGAGGAAGGTGGTGTGGAAGCCGATGAACAAGGTCCAGAAGTGCCACTTGCCCAGCCGATCATCCAGCATCCGGCCGGTCATCTTCGGCCACCAGAAGTAGAAGCCGGCGAACATGGCGAAGACCACGGTGCCGAAGACCACGTAGTGGAAGTGGGCGACGACGAAGTATGTGTCGGTGATGTGGAAGTCGAGCGGCGGCGAGGCCAGGATGACGCCGGTCAGCCCGCCCAGCAGGAAGGTGATCAGGAAGCCGACCGCGAACAGCATCGGCGAGGCGAACGTCAGGTGGCCGCGCCACATGGTGCCGATCCAGTTGAAGAACTTCACGCCTGTCGGCACCGCGATCAGGAACGTCATGAACGCGAAGAACGGCAGCAGCACCTGCCCGGTGGGGAACATGTGGTGGGCCCATACGGTCATCGACAAGCCCGCGATGGAGATGGTGGCCCCGACCAGGCCGATGTAGCCGAAGATGGGCTTGCGGCTGAAGACAGGGATGACCTCGGTGATGATCCCGAAGAACGGCAGCGCGATGATGTAGACCTCGGGATGGCCGAAGAACCAGAAAAGGTGCTGCCACAGCATCGGGCCGCCGGTGGCCGGGTCGTAGATGTGGGTGCCGAGCTTGCGGTCGGCCTCCAGCGCGAGCAGCGCGGCGGCCAGCACGGGGAAGGCCATCAGCACGAGCATGCTGGTCAGCAGGACGTTCCAGGTGAAGATCGGCATTCTGAACATCGTCATGCCGGGGGCGCGCATGCACACGATGGTGGTGAAGAAGTTCACCGATCCGAGGATGGTTCCCAGACCGCTCAGAGCCAGCCCCATGATCCACAGATCCCCGCCCATGGTCGGGCTGTAGGTCATGTCCGACAGCGGCGTGTAGGCGAACCAGCCGAAGTCTGCCGCCCCGCCGTTGACGAAGAAGCCGCTCACCGCGATGACGCCGCCGAACAGGAAGAGCCAGAAGCTGACCATGTTCAGGCGAGGGAAGGCCACGTCGGGCGCGCCGATCTGCAGCGGCATGATGACGTTGGCGAACCCGGCGAACAGCGGGGTCGCGAACAGCAGCATCATGATCGTGCCGTGCATGGTGAACAGCTGGTTGTACTGCTGCGCGGTGACGACCTGCAGCCCGGGTTCCAGCAGCTCCGCCCTGATCACCATGGCCATCACGCCCCCGAGGGCGAAGAAGACGAAGGAGGCGATCAGGTACATGTACCCGATGACCTTGTGATCGGTCGAGGACAACCAGTTGGCGATCACCGCGCCTTTGCGGCGAGTCCTGGCCGGAGCGAGTGGTGATGTGAGCGGCTCGTCCGTGGTCGGCTTGTGAACGGTCATCCAGCACTCCCCCTCCGCCAC
>NZ_BAAATE010000102.1:0-2043 GCF_039533245.1 Nonomuraea recticatena
GAAAACGCCGCGTTGCGACGCCGGGTGCGTGAGCTGGAGGAAGAGCGGGACATCCTGCGCAAGGCCGCCCGGTATTTCGCCGGGGAGACGCGCTGGTAAGGGCGCGTAAGGAAATTACTGCTCGTTTTGATCTCATGTCTGTGAGTGAAGTGGTATACGGGCTCTCGTGGGGATATCGCCGCAGGCCCTGGCGGTGCTGGATGTAAAGTTCGCCGCGTTGCTTCCACATCTGGACGAGCGGCAGCGCCGCTTGTATCTGGCCTCTGAGGCCGACGCGCTGGGGCACGGAGGGATCGCGGCCGTGGCCCGGCTGGCGGAAGTCTCGGAGTCGACGGTCGCGCGGGGGCGAGCTGAACTTGCGGGCGCGACGGTGCTGGAGGGACGGGCGCGCCGGCCGGGCGCGGGCCGCAAACTGGCTGACGAGCGCGATCCGGGCCTGGTCGCGGCTCTGGAGTCATTGATCGAGCCGCGGGAGGTGGGCGATCCGGTCTCCCCGTTGCGGTGGACCACCGCCTCACTGCGGGATCTGTCCCGGGAACTGGCCGAGGCGGGGCATCCGGTCAGCGCGCCGGTGGTGGGCAGGCTGCTGCGCCAGATGGGGTTCAGCCTGCAGGGCATGGCCAAGAGACGGGCCGGCAGCCAGGTGCCCGACCGCGACGCGCAGTTCCGGCATATCAACGCGGCCGTGGAGGAGTTCCTGGCCCGCGGTCTTCCGGTGGTGAGCGTGGATGCCAAGAAGAAGGAGCCGATCGGTGAGTTCGCGCGGCCCGGCCGCACCTACCGGCCCAAGGGCAGGCCAATCATCGCCCCGGACCATGACTTCACCGACCCCACCACGCCGGTGGCCATCCCGTATGGCGTCTATGACCTGGGACGCGACACCGGCTGGGTGAACGTGGGCACCGACCGCAACACCGCCGCGTTCGCGGTGGAGTCCATCCGCCGCTGGTGGAACCAGCAAGGCCGGCTCGATTACTCCGACGCGGCGCGGCTGCTGATCACCGCGGATTCCGGCGGGGCGAACTCGGCCGACTCCCACCTGTTCAAGAAGGACCTGGCCGCGTTCGCCGATGAGTGCGGGCTGGCCGTCACCGTCATGCACTTGCCGCCCGGCACATCGAAGTGGAACAAGGTCGAGCACCGGCTGTTCTCCCGCATCACCCACAGCCTGCGCGGGCAGCCGCTGACCAGCTACGAGGTGCTGCTCCAGACCATCTCGGCCACCCGCACCAGCATCGGACTGACCGTCAGCGCCGTCCTGGACAACAACGACTACCCCACCGGGCGGACCCTCACCAAGGACGAACGTAACGCGATCCTGCAGCGCGTCCAGCGTGACGACTTCCACGGCGAGTGGAACTACACCATCGCCCCATACGACCCCCAGCAGTCACCCCCAGCCGACCCGGAACAGGCGAAGGCACCCCCGATACCGGCCGAGGCCACCTACCTGCTCACCCACCCCGCCCTGACCGGCATCTCCCGCGAGAAGTTCGACCGGCTCGTGGAGGAACTCCAGCCCTGGCGCCGGGTCCTGGCCGAGGCTGAACGCGAGAAGAGGAAGGGCATCAACCGGCGCGGATACAACCCCGGTTTCGGCTTCCTCGACCACCGTCACCGTGTCCTGGCCGCGATCCTGAGCCGCCGCAACACGGTCACGCTCACCCTGACGGCCCGACTGCTCGGCCGAGACCGCAACACGCTGAGCTACCACGCCCACCGGACCATGCCGTTGCTCGCCTTCGCCACTCCTGACATCGCCACAGCCCTTGACCAGCCTCGGCGGACGCACCCACCCCGCACGATCGAGGCCTTACAGAACGCGATCGCCGAATATGAAAGCGACATCAAATCAGGCAGTAGTTAGTTGATGGGGCCTAAACCGCTTCCAGTTCGTCGCCGACCACGCAGGCGCCTTCGGGGTGAAGCGGTTGTGCCGGATCGTCGGGATCGCCCGCTCCAGCTTCTACCACTGGCTGTCGGCGGCGCCGGCGCGGGCCGAGCGGCAGCGCCGGGACCAGGCGCTCGCTGAACAGATCCGGG
>NZ_BAAATE010000104.1:0-1617 GCF_039533245.1 Nonomuraea recticatena
CGGCGCTACGAACGCCGGGCCGACCACTTCGCGTCCTTCGTCGCCATCGCTGCAGCTCTCATTTGCTACCGCCGACTCACCAAATGAGTCACTGTCTAAGGTCTGGCTGTTGTCCCGGGCGGCCATGATGCGGCCCACGGCAGGCTAGGGACCTGCCTTCACCGAGATTTGCTGGGGTGGACGCATGAGGTGGAGAACCAAGTCGCGGCACCTCTGCCACTCATCGACATCGCCAGCGCTTTTGTTCGTACAGACCCTGTACACGGTCTCTGTCCATACGCGTCGATCGTCTCCGCGGATCTCGGCGTCAACGGCGGGAGTCTTCGCCGTGAGGGACGTGGACGGAGGGGTGGCTACAAGGGGGGCTGGGACACCCTCCAGGACACCGAACAGGTCAGTCGTCATGGAACAGACGGCGGCGACCGTGCCCACGAAAGTGAGCATGGTGATCTGTTCCCTGGTGAGGGAAAGACCTCCGCGAGCTGGCCGTCGATGGCGCCCTCGTGGCATGGGTGGAGTTGCCCCGGTTCGATAGACAGATCAAGGCTTGCGACTACGCGGCAGCATAGTCGAGGTCTTGGGCGTTCTTGAGCGCGTGTCGGCGCTCGTATTCGGCGGGGCTCACCTGGCCGTTGGCGGAGTGACGGCGGCGCGGGTTGTAGAAGCCCTCGATGTAGCTGAACAGGGCGCGCTCGGCTTCCGACCTGGTATGGAAGGTGCGCCGGTCGATCAGTTCACACTCCAGGGAGGCGAAGAAGCTCTCGGTGATCGCATTATCGAAGCAGGTCCCGGTACGACCCGTCGACGGGCGGACGCCCGCCTGCTCACAGCGCTGGCCGAAGGCGATCGAGGTATATTGCCCGCCCTTATCGCTGTGGTGTATCACCCCTGCCTCGGGGCGGCGCTGGTGCAGCGCCATCGCCAGCGCGTCGGTCACCAGCTCGGTGCGCATGTGCTCAGCCATCGCCCAGCCGACGATCCGGCGCGAGAACACATCGTCGACCTGGGCGGAAGCGGCGGGTGTGGGTGGACGTCGTCTCCAGGCTTGTTGCTTGACCCACAGCTTGGCCAGCCCGCCGAGCCCGGCGTTGCCCTTCAATCCAGCACGTCGCCCTCCCTATCACGCACCAACTCGTTAGAGGGTGAAGGGATCCTTCTGCTCCCAGCGAGCTACTTCGTCATCCCAATGCCTTTCATGCTCTGGCCAATTTAGCCATTTTAGGCAGACCCATTTCTTCTGCATCTTCAGCGGCACGCCGAGCCACCTCTCTGCGAGAGAGAGCACGAGCACGGCCCTGCTCGCTTGCTTTGGCAGCACTGGCGATCGCGTCGTCGTTCGCCGCCCCCTTGCCGCTTGATTCGCCCCTACCCATGTCCATCTTGTCGCCGCCTTTGGCGGGCGTGCTCGGTAGGCGGGTGAGGTGGGTGGAGGCGTTGTCGTAGCTACTCGGACCGTCCAGCGCGTGACGTTGGCCGTGGAATAGGTCGCTTGCGGCATGCCGGAGTCGGGAGGCGACCTTCTTAGACGTTGACTCATTTGGTAAGTCGGCGGTAGCAAATGAGGGCTGCAGCGATGGCGACGAAGGATGCGAAATGGTCCGCCCGGCGTTCGTAGCG
>NZ_BAAATE010000105.1:0-1570 GCF_039533245.1 Nonomuraea recticatena
GTGTGGAGCAGGGGTTGGAGCTGTTCGACGCGGCTGTGTCGAGTCCTGATCCGTTGGTGGTGGCCGCGCGGTGGGACATGGCGGGGCTGCGCGCCAGGGCGGAGGCGGGGGATCTGCCGGTCATGCTCCGCGGACTCGTCCGCGCACCCCGACGCGCGACGGCGGCGGCCGGGACCGTCGCCGCAGGCCTCGGCGGGCTCACCGACCGGCTGGCCGGGCTGAGCGAGGCCGACGGCCGTGCCCACCTGACCGAGCTGGTCCGCTCACACGTCGCCGCCGTCCTCGCGCACGGCCGCCCCGACCAGGTGGACGTGGACCGCGCCTTCAACGAACTCGGCTTCGACTCCCTCACCGCCGTCGAACTGCGCAACCGGCTCAACGCCGCCGCCGGGCTCCGCCTGCCGGCCACGCTCGTCTTCGACCACCCGACCGTCACCGCGCTGGCCGGCTACCTGTTCAACGCGCTGGCGCCCGAGGCGCCGTCGGCCGAGGACGCCCTGCGCGCCGCGGTGGACCAGGCCGAGTCGACGCTGCGGGCGGCCAACGGCGAGTCGGAGGCCGTCCGCGGTCAGCTCGTCGCCATCCTGCAGAGCGCGCTCACCAGGATCGGCGCCGCCGCCGCCCCCTCCACCGCCCCCACCGGCTCCAGCGGGGCCGAGGAGATCGGTTCCGCTTCGGACGAGGAGATCTTCGCCCTCATCGACAACCGGGCGATGACGTCCCCCCTGTCTATGGAAAGGCCCGAACGTGGCGAATGACGAGAAGCTCCGCGCCTACCTCAAGCGTGTGACCGTCGAGCTGGCGGAGACCCGCCGACGCCTCGCCGAGGAGGAGGGCCGCTGGCACGAGCCGGTGGCGATCGTCGGGATGGCCTGCCGTTTCCCCGGCGGGGTGACGGGTCCTGAGGAGTTGTGGGATCTGGTGGCGTCGGGCGGGGACGCGATCAGTGGGTTCCCCGCCGATCGTGGGTGGGATCTGGAGGGGTTGTTCGATCCTGATCCGGAGGCGTCGGGCAAGTCGTATGTGCGGCACGGCGGGTTCGTGCATGACGCGGGGGAGTTCGACGCGGGGTTCTTCGGGATGAGCCCGCGCAGTGCGCTGGCGACCGACCCGCAGCATCGGCTGTTCCTGGAGTCGTGCTGGGAGGCGCTGGAGCGGGCGGGGATCGATCCGGGGTCGTTACGCGGCAGCCGTACCGGCGTCTACGCCGGATGCATGTACGAGCTCTACTCGACCCGGTTCCTCGACCGGGTGCCCGAGTCGGTCGAGGGCACGCTGCTCACCTCCAGCACGCCGAGCGTGCTGTCCGGGCGCGTCTCCTACACCCTCGGCCTGGAAGGACCGTCCATCACGGTCGACACCGCCTGCTCCTCCTCCCTGGTGGCGCTCCACCTCGCGACCCGGGCGCTGCGCCAGCAGGAGTGCACGCTCGCGCTGGCCGGCGGCGTCACCGTCATCGCCGCCCCCGACGTCTTCGTGGAGTTCTCCCGGCAGCGGGCGCTGTCGGCCGACGGGCGGTGCAAGTCGTTCTCGGCTTCGGCTGACGGTGCGGCGTGGGCCGAGGGGGTGG
>NZ_BAAATE010000106.1:0-1421 GCF_039533245.1 Nonomuraea recticatena
GGTCACGTCCAGCGAAGTGGTGTATGAGTTGACCTTCGCGTGATCCTGTTTCTGCAGGTTAAGCGGTAAGTGTCTGCGGGATGGGGTTGTGCTGCGGTGTGTCGCCCGCGACCACCCGCATGCGAGCTTTCGCCAGAACGTCCAGGCCCATGTAGCGGCGGGCCTCGGTCCATTCGTCGGTCTGCTCGGCCAACACCGCACCGACCAGGCGGACGATCGAGCCGCGGTCGGGGAAGATCCCGACGACGTCGGTGCGGCGACGGATCTCCTTGTTCAACCGTTCCTGCGGGTTGTTGGACCAGATTTGCTTCCAGATCTCGCGTGGGAAGGCGGCGAAGGCCAGCAACTCCTCCCGAGCTGCGTCCAGGTGCGCGCAGGCGGCCGGATACTTCGCCTCCAACGCGTCGATGACCCACGCGTGCTGCAGCCGGACGGCCTCAGCGGTGGGCTGGTCGAAGATGGTGCGCACCAAGGTCGCGACCCACGGCTGGGCCGACTTCGGGACCGTGGTGAGCAGGTTGCGCAGATAGTGGGTGCGGCAGCGCTGCCAGGACGCGCCCGGCAAGGTTGCGCCGATCGCCTCGACCAGCCCGGCATGGGCGTCGGAGATGACCAACTGCACCCCTGACAGGCCGCGCGCCACCAGACCGCGTAGGAAGGCCAGCCAGCCGGCGCCGTCCTCGGCCGAGGTGACCTCCAGGCCCAAAATCTCCCGCTGTCCGTTGGCATTGACCGCGGTGGCCACCAGGACATGCACGTTGATGATCCGCCCGCCCTCCCGCACCTTCTGCGTCAGCGCGTCCAGCCAGACGAAGGCATACGGCCCCACGTCCAAGGCTCGGGTGCGGAAGGCCTCCACCTGGGCGTCGAGCACCTTGGCCATCTCGCTGACCTGGCTTTTGGAGATGTGCTTGATGCCGAGCTGCTCGACCAGCTTGTCCACCCGCCGCGTGGAGACGCCCAGCAGATAGGAGGTCGCCACCACGCTGATCAGCGCTTGTTCGGCCCGGCGACGCCGTTCCAGCAGCCAGTCCGGGAAGTAGGAGCCCGAGCGCAGCTTGGGGATCGCGAGCTCGACGGTGCCGGCCCGGGTGTCCCAGCCGCGGGAGCGGTAGCCGTTGCGCCGGTTGGTGCGCTCCTCGCTGCGCTGGCCGTATCCGGCGCCGCACAGGTTGTCGGCCTCGGCCGACATCAACGTCTCGGCCATGGTCTTCACCATGGATCGCAACAGATCCGGATCGCCTGCCTGGATCTGCTGAGCCAGCCAGGCGGCAGGGTCCACACTGTTGTTCACGGCCATCGCTTTCTTCTCCTTCGATCTTGACTCGCAATCACGAAGGATCACGCGATGGCCGTCTTCATTTCACGGCGCCACGCCTGTCACCAGCGAAAACTCGTACACCACTCCCGTGGACGCAACC
>NZ_BAAATE010000107.1:0-1406 GCF_039533245.1 Nonomuraea recticatena
CGCATCCCCGGCACCTGCGCGTGGCCAGGATCGCCACGCTCGCCACCCTGAGCATGGCGATCCTGACGACGCTCGTGATGCCGGGGGCCGGACTGCTCAGGGACGGCGGCACGACCCGTCCGGCCCTGGCCGCGATCGGCATCCTGGCGATCACCGCCGCGCAGGCGGGCGTGCTGTACGCCGCCGTCACCCCGCAGGTCTCCAGCCGGGCCCTGGCGCGCCTGGTGACTGTCTTCCTGCTCGCCGCGGCCGCATCGGTGCCCCTGGTGGCCCCGCTGGCCGGCACCCGCTGGCACACCTGGGCCTGGGTGGGCGGCTCGGTGCTGGCCACCGCTCCCTTCCTGGGCGGCAGGTGGCTGCGGATCGGGACGGGCTGCGCCGCCGTCGCCGTCTCGGTGGCGGTCGGCTGGTGGCAGGGCGCGCCTCTCGCCTATGCGGTCATCACGCTGGTCACGGCGCTGTGCGTGGTAGCCGTCAACGGCCTTCACGTGTGGCTGTGGACGCTGCTGCTCGAGGCGGAGTCCGGCCGTACGGCGCAGGCCAGGCTCGAGGCGGCCGAGGAGCGGCTGCGCCTGGCCCGTGAGGTGTACGACCTCCTCGGCCGCGATCTGTCGGTGATCGCGTTGAAGGCCGAACTGGCCGAGCGCGACCCCGAGCGCGCCGTGCAGGAGGCAGCCGACCTGCACAGGCTGGCCACCGCCGCGCTCGCACGCCGCGCGGCCGCCGACCCACCCGCGTGACGCAGATCGCGCAGGCCGTCACTCCCGCCTCCTGGCTGACCTGCCGGTTCGCCGGTTGGCCGTCCCGGGGACGCGGTGCTGGGCATGGCAGGAACACGACGGATTCTGACAGTCATACGACTCGTGTTCTCGGCCGTGCGTGCCAGCATGGGTGATCGGCCGGATACCGCCCCGCCGCCTCCTGCCGATGAAGGGTGTGATCGGGTATGAGTCTCGCTGATGTGCTGCTCAGCGCCGGGCCGCGGTCCGAGGCCGCTGTCGAGCTGGCCTTCTTCGGCCGGCTCGTCGGCTCCTGGGACGTGGCGGTGACGAACCACCATCCTGACGGCGCCAGCGAGGAGCTGCTGGGGGAGTGGCACTTCGGGTGGGTGCTGGACGGCCGCGCCATCCAGGACGTGTGGCTGGCTCCCAGCCGGGCCGAACGGGCCAGGACCGGGGACGAGAGCGGGGAGTGGGGAGCGACGCTGCGCTTCTACGATCCGCGGATCAAAGCCATCCGTTCCACGTGGATCGGCCCCGCGCGAGGTTGGGTCCTGCCGTTCATCGCTCGTCAGCAGGGTGAGGAGATGGTTCTGGAGGGGACCTTCGACGGCGTGCTGACCCGTTGGATCTTCTCCGACGTCAAGCCCGGCTCCTTCCACTGGCGCGCCGTCGAGTCATCGGACG
>NZ_BAAATE010000108.1:0-1355 GCF_039533245.1 Nonomuraea recticatena
TGTCAGCATTCGATGACGTTGACGGCCAGGCCGCCGCGTGAGGTCTCCTTGTACTTGTCGAGCATGTCGCGCCCGGTGTCGCGCATCGTCTTGATCGCCTTGTCCAGCGACACGAAATGCTGGCCGTCGCCGCGCATCGCGATACGCGCCGCCGCGATCGCCTTGATCGAGGCCACCGCGTTGCGCTCGATGCACGGGATCTGCACCAGCCCGCCGATCGGATCGCAGGTCAGGCCGAGATTGTGCTCGATGCCGATCTCTGCGGCGTTCTCCACCTGCGCGGGGGTGCCGCCCAGCACCTCCGTCAGCCCGGCCGCGGCCATCGAGCAGGCCGAGCCGACCTCGCCCTGACAGCCGACCTCGGCGCCGGAGATGGAGGCGTTCTCCTTGAACAGCACACCGATCGCCGCGGCGGTGAGCAGGAACCGCACCACGCCGTCGTCGTCGAAGCCGGGCACGAACTTGGCGCAGTAGGTCATGACGGCCGGGATGATGCCGGCCGCGCCGTTGGTCGGCGCGGTGACGATACGGCCGCCCGCGGCGTTCTCCTCGTTGACGGCCAGGGCGTACAGGCCGACCCAGTCCATCGCGTGCAGCGGGTCACGCTCGGCCGACTCGGCCTGCAGCTTGCGGTGCAGCTGGTGGGCGCGGCGCTTGACGCGCAGCCCGCCGGGCAGCACGCCCTCCTTGCCGATGCCGCGCCGCACGCACTCCGACATCACCCGCCACAACGTCAGGATCTGCTCGCGGATCTCCTGCTCGGTGCGGCCGAAGGCCTTCTCGTTCTCCAGCATCAGCCCCGAGATCGACAGGCCGGTGTTGGAGCAGTGCTTGAGCAGCTCCTCGGCGCTGGTGAACGGGTGCGGCAGCACGGTGTCGTCCGGCTTGATGCGGTCGGCCCCTGTGGCGTTCTCGTCGACGACGAAACCGCCGCCGACGGAGAAGTAGACCTTCTCGCGCAGCTTGTGCCCGTCGTCGGAGAAGGCGGTGAAGCGCATGCCGTTGGGGTGTTCGGGCAGCGAGATCTTCCGCTCGAAGATCAGGTCCTCGCCGACGACGAACGGGATCTCGTGCTCGCCGAACAGCTTGATGCGTCCGGCCTCGCGCATCTGGGCCAGGCGGGCGTCGACGGTGTCGACGTCGACGAGTTCGGGTTTTTCGCCCGACAGGCCGAGCAGCACGGCCTTGTCGCTGCCGTGACCCTTGCCGGTCAGGCCGAGCGAGCCGTACAGGATGGCCTCGACGCGAGCGGTCGGCTCCAGCAGCCCGTCGGCCTGCAGGCCGCGGGCGAACTTGTGCGCGGCGGCCATCGGGCCGCCGGTGTGGGAGCTCGACGGGCCGATACCGATCTTGAA
>NZ_BAAATE010000109.1:0-1342 GCF_039533245.1 Nonomuraea recticatena
GATGACGCCCCTATGCTTGTCAAGCCGCAGCGGACGGAGTACGCGCAGGTGAGAGTGCTTCTGTGATGATCGGGAAGACTTCGCGGGCGACGTAGCGCTTGAGGCAGCGGATGATCTCTTTCTTGGATTTGCCCTCGCTAGTGCGGCGTTCGGCGTAGGCACGGGTGCGCGCATCACGGCCGAGGCGGGTCACGACGATGGTGTAGAGGGCGCTGTTGCTGCGCCGGTCGCCGCCGCGGTTGAGCCGGTGCCGGACGGTCTTGCCGGAGGAGGCCTCGATCGGGTTGACACCGCACAAGGCGGCGAAGGCGGCTTCGCTGGCGAGCCGGTCAGGGTTGTCACCTGCGGTGATGAGCAGCGCGGCGGCGGTGTCCGGACCAATCCCGTGCCGCTGCAGCAGCTTCGGAGCGCATTCGGAGATGATCGCGACCAGCGACCGCTCATGGGCGCGAGCCTCCTCGGTCAGGGCCAGGATCCGGCGGGCGAGCATGCGCAGCACGCCGCGGGCTGCGTCGTCGATGGTGCGGTGCTCGGCATCGGGCAGGTTCGCACAGGTGCGGACGAGGGTGACCGGGCCCAGACCAGCCAGCGCCTCGCGCAGCGCCGGGTCGGCGCGCATCAGGACGGCTCGGAGCTGGTTGATGGCCTGGGTACGGGCCTTGACGGCAGAGTCTTTGGCAACTTTGAGCATGCGGATCATCTCGACGGCGCCGTCACCGGTCTTGGCGATGGCGGTGGCCTCCTGCGACAGCACAGCTCGAGCGGCGTTCTCGGCGTCGACGGCGTCGCTCTTGCCGCGCCGCCGCCGACGGGCCCGATCCGGCCGGTTGACCTCCAGGACTTGGAGGCTGTGGCGGCGCAGGTAGCGGTTGAGCGCTGTGCCGTGCGAGCTGGTGCCTTCCACGCCGGCCCGCCGTAGGCGGCCGTGTCCGCGCGCCCATTCCAGCAGCGCCGCGTAGCCGTCGGCGGTGGCGGGGAACGCCCTGGTGCCGGTCAGCACGCCCATGACGGTGATCACTGCTGCGACGTGTATATCGGCGTGGGTGTCCACGCCGAGCACGATCTCCTCTTGCGCATCGGCGTCGGCGGTGGCGGTGTGGTCGTCGGTGGGGCGGCTCACGGGTCTCCTCGAAGGCTGGGACTTGGTCGTCACCGGCCGGGCGAGGAGGTCAGGACTGTGATGATGCACATGGCGAGGCCCCTATGGGGACACATCCGCGCCTGGTCCGGCGGCACCGCCCGGGCCAGGGCGACAGGTCATCACCAAGGCACGCGGGCCAGTCTCAAACTGGGTCAGGCCCTGGCTTGTCGGGCGGTGCCTCATCAGTCTCACAGTCCTCAA
>NZ_BAAATE010000110.1:0-1309 GCF_039533245.1 Nonomuraea recticatena
CCTCCCTTCTAGCGGTCGTCGCAACACCCCGGCCTGGGGAGTGCGATGGAAGAGTTCGAGATCCGCAAGATCCGAACGCCGCAGGGGCGGAAGAAGCTGACCCGTGAGCGGGAGGAATACTTCCGCCTTATGGATCAAGGTTTCAGCAGCCGGGAAGCGTGCCGGATCGTCGGGATCAACCTCCGAACCGGGAAGCGGTGGCGGAACGGCTGGAGGCCGAACAAGTCGAACAAGAAGGGGGCACCGCCGGTCCAACGACCGACGGTGCCCCCTTCTGACGCGTCCCGCTACCTGCGCGAAGACGAGCGCATCCACATCGCCGACCGGGTGCGAGAGAAGGCGTCGGTCCGTGAGATCGCGCGCGAGCTGGGCCGTGCGCCCTCCACCATCAGCCGGGAGATCCGCCGCAACCGGCATCCCACCAACGGCCAGTACCGGCCGCACGCGGCCCAGTCCCGCGCCGACGCGCGCCGGCCCCGCCCCAAGCCCAGCAAGATCGGGCAGAACCCGGAGTTACGGGCCTACATTCAAGAGCACCTGCACAAGCGCTGGAGCCCGGAGCAGATCGTCCAGGGCCTGCGCAGGACCTTTCCCGATCGGGCGGAGATGCATGTGTGCCACGAGACCATCTACCAGGCCCTCTACGTCCAAGGCCGCGGCGAGCTGCGCCGTGAGCTGACCCGGGCGCTGCGCACCGGCCGCGCCATGCGCAAGCCGCGCCGCCTGGCCCAGCAGCGCCAGCCCCGCTACAGCGCGCCCATGGTGATGATCAGCGAGCGGCCCGCCGAGGCCGCCGACCGCGCCGTGCCCGGCCACTGGGAAGGCGATCTGATCATCGGCAAGAACCAGGCATCGGCCATCGGCACCCTGGTCGAGCGCACCACACGCTACGTGATGCTCGTCCATCTGCCGATCGACCGCAGCGCCGAGCGCATGCGCGACGCCCTGCTGGACACCATCGCGACGCTACCCGCCCAGCTCAAGCGGTCCCTGACCTGGGACCAAGGCAGCGAGATGGGCCGCCACCACGAGTTCTCCCTCGCCGCTGACATGCCGGTCTACTTCTGCGATCCGGCCAGCCCGTGGCAGCGCGGTTCCAACGAGAACACGAACGGCCTGCTGCGCCAATACTTCCCCAAGGGCACGGACCTGTCGATCCACACCCGCGACCAGCTCGACGTCGTCGCTGCTGAATTGAACTCCAGACCACGAAAAACGCTCGGCTGGGAAACCCCAGCCGAGCGTCTCGCTATGCTGCTGGCCGCAGCCAGTTGATCAATCAGTGTTGCGACGACCTCTGGAATTCGCC
>NZ_BAAATE010000111.1:0-1307 GCF_039533245.1 Nonomuraea recticatena
TGCGCAAGATCTTTCCCGACCACTGGTCGTTCCTGCTGGGTGAGATCGCGCTCTACTCCTTCATCATCCTGCTGCTGAGCGGGACGTTCCTGACGTTCTTCTTCAAGCCCAGCATGATGCACGTGATCTACGACGGTCCTTACGACCCGCTCAAGGGCGTGATGATGTCCGAGGCCTACGCCTCGACTCTGGAGATCAGCTTCGAGGTGCGCGGCGGTCTGCTGATGCGGCAGATCCACCACTGGGCGGCGCTGCTGTTCGTGGCCGGCATGATGGTGCACATGCTCCGCGTGTTCTTCACGGGTGCATACCGCAAGCCGCGCGAGCTGAACTGGCTGATCGGCGTGCTGCTGCTGACGCTGGCGCTGGCCGAGGGCCTGACCGGCTACTCGCTGCCCGACGACCTGCTGTCGGGCGCGGGTCTGCGGATCACCGAGGGTGTGGCGATCTCGCTGCCGCTGGTGGGCACGTACATCACCTTCTTCCTGTTCGGCGGGGAGTACCCGGGTGAGGATGTCATCGCGAGGTTCTACTCGCTGCACATCCTGCTGATCCCGGGCATCCTGCTGGCGTTGATCTCGGCGCACCTGGTGCTGATGTGGGTGCAGAAGCACACGCAGATGCCGGGCAAGGGGCGCAACAACCACAACGTGGTCGGCGCGCCGTTCTACCCTGCGTTCATGCTGAAGGCCGGCGCCTACTTCATGTTCACCTTCGCGGTGGTGGCCGGGCTGGCGACCTTCGCGCAGATCAACCCGATCTGGGCGTTCGGCCCCTACACGCCTGCCGACATCTCGGCGGGCTCGCAGCCCGACTTCTACATGGGCTTCCTGGAAGGCTCGCTGCGGCTGATGCCGGCCTGGGAGATCAACCTGTTCGGCACCAGCGAGTTCGGCACGCTGCCGCTGAGCGTCATCATCCCGGCCTTGATGCCGATGGGCATCGTGATGACCGGCCTGGCGCTGTATCCGTTCGTGGAACGGTGGGTGACCGGCGACAACCGCGAGCACCACATCGCCGACCGTCCCCGCAACAACCCGCACCGCACCTCGATCGGCATGGCGGCCATCACGTTCTACGGCGTGTTGTGGCTGCTGGGCGCCAACGACGAGATCTCGGCCTTCTTCCAGATCAGCCTGAACTGGACGACCTACATCGGCCGGGTGCTGGTGCTGGTGGGCCCGGTGATCGCCTACATCATCACCTACCGCATCTGTCTGGGACTGCAGCGCTCCGACGCCGCGGTCATCGGGCACGGCGTGGAGTCGGGCGTGATCAAGCGGCTGCCGCACGGTGAGTTCATCGAG
>NZ_BAAATE010000112.1:0-1281 GCF_039533245.1 Nonomuraea recticatena
GTCGACCCGCCGACCGCAGGCGCCACCTTGTTGATGCCCGACGAGGTCGCGCACTTCTCGCCCCACCCCGACCCCGAGGCCCGGTTCCGCGGCATGTCGCCGATCACGCCCGTGGTCCGCGAGATCCAGGCCGACACGCAGTCGACGATCCACAAGCAGGCGTTCCTCAAGAACGCCGCCACGCCGAACCTCGTCGTCAAGTTCGACCGCGAGACGAGCGAGGACGCGTTCGACGAGTTCGTGAAGCAGTTCCGGTCCTCCCACCAGGGATCGCGCAACGCCTACAAGACGCTGTTCCTCACCGGCGGCGCCGATGTCGAGGCCGTCGGCGTCGACTTCAAGCAGCTCGACTTCGCCGCCACGGTCGGCAAGGGAGAATCCCGCCTCGCCTCCGCGTTCGGTGTCCCGCCCTCCTGGGTCGGGTTCTCCGAGGCCCTCGCCGGATCCAGCCTGAACGCCGGGAACTTCACGGCCGCCCGCGACCGCTTCGCCGACGGCACCGTCCGCCCCTGGTGGAGGGACGCCGCCGCCTCCCTCGAAGTCCTCATCGAACGCCCCGACGACGGCGCGTCCCTCTGGTACGACGACCGCGACATCGCGTTCCTGCGCAAGGACGAAGCCGAGCAGGCCAAGATTCACGCCGCCGAGGCCCAGACCATCCGCACGCTCATCGATGCGGGCATGACCGCCACCTCCGTCGTCGACGCCGTCAACGCCCAGGACTGGAGCCTGCTCGAGCACTCCGGGCTGTACAGCGTCCAGCTGCAGCCCGCCAACCAGCAACCCACGCAGCCAGCAACCGGCAACTCGCCGGAGGAATCCGGAGAGGAGACCGAGGACTAATGGACACCAAGAGCCTGCACGTCGAGATCAAAGACGCCGACAAGGGCGAGGTCGAGGCCCTGTTCTCGACCTACAACGTGATCGACAAGGACGGCGACGTCACCCTGCCCGGCGCGTTCGATGACGGCGCGCCCGCGAAGATCTCCGCCTACGGCCACGCCTCCTGGTCCGGGGTCCTCCCGGTCGGGAAGGGCACGATCAACGACATCGGCACCGGCGCGGTCATGCGCGGCAAGTTCTTCCTCGACACCACCGCCGGGAAGGACACGTTCACCACCGTCAAGGAGCTCGGGCCGCTCCAGGAGTGGTCGTACGGGTACGACGTCATCGAATCGGAGTTCGGCGAGTTCGAGGGCAAGCACGTCCGGTTCCTCAAGAAGCTGAAGGAAGTCGGATCGTAGCCATGTCGTTCTGTGAGCCAAGGAGTTGGAGATGGCA
>NZ_BAAATE010000113.1:0-1265 GCF_039533245.1 Nonomuraea recticatena
CAGCGCTGCTCGTGCTCTCCGCCCGCGGCGAACTCCCGAAGCTCGACCTCGTGGTCTTCGCCGACACCCAGTGGGAACGCAAGGTCGTCTACGACAACGTCGACCGCCTGGAGCGCATCGCGACCGATGCCGGGATCCGGTTCGAGCGGGTCACCGCCGGGGCGCTCCGCGGCACCGCGGTCGAGGACGACTTCGTGCCGATGCCCGTCTACGGCTACCACGGCGACAAGCCGGTGGTCATGCGCCAGCAGTGCACGATGGACTGGAAGATCAAGCCGATCCGCCGCCGGGTCCGTGAACTTGCCGGGCCGCTGCACGGGCTCACCGTCGAGATGTGGTTGGGCATCTCCTATGAGGAGACGTACCGGCTCAAGCCCTCCCCAGTCGCCTACATCGAGCACGTCTACCCGCTCATCGACCTCAAGTGGACGCGGGCGCACTGCGTCGAGTTCCTCGCCGAGCAGGGCCTCACCGATGTTCCCCGCTCCTCGTGCATCGCGTGCCCGTTCAAGTCCGCCGGCGAGTTCCGGCGCATGGCCTCCGAGGCTCCCGGCGAGTGGGCCGACGCCGTCGACTTCGACGAACGCCTGCGTGCCCGCCCCGACCCGATGTTCGTACACCACTCCCGCAAGCCCCTCCCGCTCGTGCTCGGATCGCCGATCGAGACCGACTTGTGGGGCAACGAATGTGAAGGCTACTGCGGCGTGTGAGGAGGCCTGATGCCGAATCCTCCGAGCCTGGACCCGGTCCGGCACACACCGAAAGCGCGCGGCATCCAGCAGCTCCCGGCCTCCCGTGAAGGGAAGACACCGCCGTGGCCGCTCGATATCGAAGCGACCCCCCAGGAGAAGAAAGCGTGGCGGGAGCTGTGGAAGCTCCCGCAGGCCGCAATGTGGGAGCAGCAGCGTTCCTACCGCATGGTCGGCCGGTACTGCCGGGCCATGGTCGAAGCCGAGCAGCCCGAGGCCTCGGCGGGCCTGCACGCGCAGGTGACTGCGATGGAGGACCGGCTCGGCCTCACCCCGAAGGCGATGCGGCTGCTGCTGTGGGAGATCAAGGTCGACGAGGTCGCCGCCAAGCGGTCCGAGCGGACCGCCGAGGATGCCCGCAAGCGGATGAGGATCGCCGGCTGATGGCCTCCCGCTTGTGCACCCGCTGCGACCGCATCATCGCCTCCGGGTCCATCTGTGAACCGTGCCGCCACAAGCGGCGCCGCCGCTCCACTCCCGCTCCCGCCGGGGCGGTCACCACCCTCGTGTGGGGGC
>NZ_BAAATE010000114.1:0-1208 GCF_039533245.1 Nonomuraea recticatena
CACGGCCTTGACGTCGGGGAACACCAACACGTTGCCGGTGTCCGTCCAGTTCGACACCGACGCGACCACCCACCCGCAGGCGATTTCCGTCACCCGTTCGGTCAACACGGTCGTCAAAGCCCAGGCGGCCGGCGCGCCGGTCGGGCTCTTCCAGCCGAACTACCTGGGGCTGTGAGATGACGTTCTACTACCGGGCCCTGAAACCCGGCGACGTCATCACGAAGTCCCTCCTGGACGACCGGGAGCTGCTGTCGGCGGTGAAAACCGGGAACCAGACCGTGAACAACTCCGCGACGAACGTCACCGACCTCCACCTGGTGCTTCCGTTGGCGGCGAACACGAACTACCACGTGTCTGCGGTCTTCATCGTCTCCGGGCCGACCGCCGCGGACTGGAAGCAGCAGTGGACCGCACCCGCCGGCGCGGCCGGGACACGGTTCACCCACGGCCCCTCAACAGCGACCACCACGGTCCGCAACGTGCCGATCCAGTTCAGGTCGGCGCCACTCACCACGAGCCTGTCCTACGGCACCGACGGGACCGAGCCCTCCGCGATTCGCGAGGAGATCTGGCTGTCCACGAGCGGCACCGCCGGAAACCTCACCCTCACGTGGTCCCAGGCAGTCGCGACGGTCGGAGACACACGAGTCGAACGGGGCTCCTGGATGAGCGCGTACAGGGTGGTGTGAAGTGACGGTCAAAGCGATGCCGCTGCTCGCCGGCGACGTGCTCACCGCCCACGGCTACAACGTGGGCAAACCACAGTACGCGTGGAAGACCGTCGCGGAATCGGTCGTGAACTCGGCGGTCGACCAGCTCGACGACGAACTGTTCCTCCCCGTCGAACCGTTCTCGATGTACCTGGTGCTGGCCTGCTTCTCGGTGACCGGCCCGACGGCGGCGAAGCTGCGGCTCGGCTACTCGGTGCCTGCAGGTACGCAGGGGCGCCGCCACAACGTGGGCCCGGCCGCTGCGGTCACCTCGACGACGGACACGATGCGGATCTCGGTGCACGCGTGGCCGACAGCGGTCTCCTACGGGACCACTACGACGGCCGTGTCGATCATCGAGGAAGGCGTCCTGGTCACCGAAGCGGCCGGTGGAATCATGAACGTGCAGTGGGCGCAGAACTTCGCGAACGCCACTGCGGTCACGCTTGAGGCGCGGTCGTTCCTGCGGATCCAGCAGGTGACCTGATGACCCTCACT
>NZ_BAAATE010000115.1:0-1200 GCF_039533245.1 Nonomuraea recticatena
CGGCTCGGCTGGCCTACGCCATCTTGGACGGCACCCTCATCCCGATCGATCGTCGGGCGGACGAGCGACCGTATTACAGCGGGAAACACAAGCAGCACGGGGTGCGTGCAACTGCTGGCCGATCCCGCAGGCCGGCTGGTGTGGACCTCGCCTGCGCTGCCGGGCGCCGTTCATGACGTGACCGCCGCTCGGAAGATCGGCCTGATCGACGCCTTGACCGGTGCTGGCGCGAATGCCTTGTGGACAAGGGCTATCAAGGCGTGGGCGGCACGATCCGGACGCCGTTCAAGCGGCATCGCCACCGTCCATGGCTGTCACGTGGGCAGCGGGACGTCAACCGCGCCCATGCCCGCATCCGCGCCATCGGCGAGCGCGCCGTCGCGACCTTAAAGGCCTGGAAGGTGCTCACCAAGCTGCGCTGCTGCCCGCATCGCGCGACCGCGCTCGTGCAGGCCATCCTCGTCCTCCAGCTCGTCGAAGACACCCGTTACCCAGGATGAAAAGGGCTCAGTTTGTGACAACCAAGTGGGGCACCCTCGCGACTGCACTGAGCTCTTTCATCCTTGGGTGAACTCGTAGTTCTGTAGGACTGGCCTTGCGCAGGTGTCCGGCCTTCAGCGGACAGCATCAGCTTGCGCAGGATGTGTCAGCTCTTGAGTTGGGCATTGGTGCCGGAGCTGCGCGGGCGAGCGTGCGACCGGTTGGGCCGCTTTTGAAGGTGGGCTGGTGCTGCCCTTGTGGGAGTCCCAGCGGGCCCTTCCGCACCCTGGCAGCTCTTAATGAGTTCCGGACAGGCTCGGTTCCGCCGGTGGGCTCCTTTGGTATCCCCGGCTCGAAGAGTCCTCAAGATAAGGCGGGGTCGCCGCCGGGACCGTCCCCGTTCCTGTGTGGACGATCCGATTGTGCGGTTGGATCGGTTCCGTGGTTCGAACAGGTGCACGGCGGTGACGAGGTGACGTGGCGGTGCGAGCCGGTCCAAGACCGGCCTTCGAAGTGTCCAGTCCGAGGCAGCTGCCACAGGGGCGGCCGCAGTCCTTGCTCGATCAACGCATCGAGCATCTCCACCGCCATCATCCATTTCGGGCGATGCGCTCCTGGCCCGAGATCGCGCAACGCTCGCGTCGCGCGGCCACCTCCGAACGGGTGGCGGCATCAGCCACCTCCTCATCCCATGACGCCGGCACGAACAGCCGCCAATCG
>NZ_BAAATE010000116.1:0-1105 GCF_039533245.1 Nonomuraea recticatena
GTGGCCCGGAAACCCGTCGACTTGTGCGAGCCGTCGCAGAACGGCTTGACCGAGGAGCGTCCACACCTGCACAGCGCGACGGTCGCCCGGCCCGGCGGGATGGGCACGCCTTCCTGAGTCAACAACTCGAAGGGGCCCCTGATCAGCAAGGGGCCGTCCTCGCACGGGGTCACCGTCACCACATCATCGTCTTCACGCGACATCCCGCCCCTCTTTCCCACGATGACCAGCGAAAACATCCCGGCTCTCCTGACCGGCGCCTCGCCGGGCAGTCGCGGGGAGCCACCACCGGCCAGCCGCCACCGACCAGGAGGAACGACAGTGCACCAGCCACCACATCGCCACCGTCCACGCTCTGACCGCGAGGGGGGCCGCTGATGTCACCCGCCTTCGACGCCTCCGCCTACGGACGGAGCATCGCCGACATCTACGACGCGACGGTCACCGACCTGCCGACCGAGGCGACCGTCGAGCGGCTCGCGCTGCTGGCCGGTGACGGCCCCGTACTGGAGTTCGGCATCGGCACCGGCCGCCTGGCCCTGCCGCTGGCCGCGCGGGGCCTGACCGTGGCCGGCATCGACGGCTCCGCCGACATGGTGGAGATCCTGCGTTCCAAGCCGGGCGGCGAGCGCATCCCCGTCTCCGTCGGCGACTTCGCCACCACCAAGGTGGAGGGCAGGTTCAGCCTGGTGGCGCTCACGACGAACACGATCTTCGCCCTGCCGTCGCAGGACGCCCAGGTCGACTGCTTCCGCAACGCGGCCGACCACCTGCTGCCCGGCGGCAGGTTCGTGGTGGAGACCTGGGTGCCCGACCCCGCGGCCTTCCGCGACGGCTCGGCCCTGCGGCTGCTGTCCATGAGCGAGGACACCGTCCTGGCCGAGGCGGCCAGGCTCTCACCCGCCGAGCAGTTCATGCACACCACCAAGGTACGGCTTACCGCCGAGGGCGTACGGCTGCTGCCCGCCAACCACCGCTACGCCTGGCCCGCGGAGCTCGACCTCATGGCCAGGCTGGCGGGCATGGAGCGCGAGCACCGCTGGTCGGACTGGAACGGCTCGGCGTTCGGCGACGACAGCCGGGCGCACGTCACGGTCTACCGCCT
>NZ_BAAATE010000117.1:0-1092 GCF_039533245.1 Nonomuraea recticatena
CGGTGTGGTTGGGATGGTGAGAGTTGCTGATCACGAACGTGCGCAGAGGCCCGAACTGCGCTTCGATCGGGTTGGCCCAGGAGGCGTAGGTCGGCGTCAGACACAGCTCGACCTTGTTCCTGGCGGCCCACGCGCGAATGGCCGGGGTGGTGTTGGCCGACAGGTTGTCGCAGATGACGTAGATCGGCGCGCCGTCGGGGCGGGCCTTGCGGATGCTCTTGAGCGCGGCCAGCGTGTTGGAGCCGCTCTTGCGCTCGCGGACGATGCCCCACAGCTGGTCATCGCCCAGGCTGTAGCAGCCGTGAAAGTAGCGCACACCCTGGTCACGCCGGTAGGTGGCCGGCCAGCGTTCGGGTCTGCCCTCGCGCGCCCAGCCCGAGCCGGGCTGCGGCCGTATCGACAGCGGCCCGAACTGATCGAAGGCGAAACACCGGTTCGGAAAGCGGGTGGTGACCTCCTCGATCCGGTCCAGCTTGGCCTCACGATGGGGGTCGGTGGACTCCTTCCAGGTCCGGGTGCGCTGGAAGGAGATCTTGTGCTCGCGTAAGTACTGCCGCAGCCGCTCCCGGCCGATCACCACGACATGGGTCGGGTTGTCGGCCAGATAGGCAAGGAGTTTGCGGATGCTCCACCGGGTGAAGGGACGACCCAGCTTCTCGGGCCGGGTGGTGGCCGTCCGGGCGATGAAGTCCTCGTCATCGCTGGTGATGCGGCGGGGACGGCATCCCGCCCAGTTAGGGTCCAGCGCGGACAGGCCCCGCTCGTTGAAGGCGTGGATGACATCACGCACGGTGTCCTCATCAGCCGCGACCAGCTGAGCGATCGCCGCCACCGGTGTCCCGCTGGCCGACGCCATGACGATCAACGCCCGCCGTACCCGGATCGAGTTGTGCTTACCGCGCCGGACCAGCCGCTGCAGCGTTTGCCCTTCATGGTCGGACAACCGCCGCGCCCGCACAGGCTCGGCCATCGTGCTCCTCCTCCATTGATCGCTTCGGTGTCGATACGACAGTGGAGGGCAACCAGTACGGCCAGCGCAAGCAGAACAGCGCTGTTCCTCGAGCCGGTGAACCTATGTGGTCACCGCACTAG
>NZ_BAAATE010000118.1:0-1077 GCF_039533245.1 Nonomuraea recticatena
CGCCGGGCCGGGCGACCGTCGCGCTGTGCAGGTGTGGACGCTCCTCGGTCAAGCCGTTCTGCGACGGCTCGCACAAGTCGACGGGTTTCCGGGCCACGAGTGAGCCCGACCCCGCGGCCTGACGCAGGCTCCGCGGCGAGTGGGCCGCCGTCCTCAGCCTGCGCCCCGCGTACGGCACGCCGCCGCCGAGCGCTGCGGCCAGGGCCAGCCAGCTGCAGGTGGCGCGTTCGAGGATCCAGACAGGGGCGAACAGCGCCGCCGTCGCGGGGTAGACGCGTCGGCCTCCCGCTCTGCGCCGCCCCGCCTCCGCCAGGCCCACCGCCAGCGCCGCGCCCGCCCCCAGCAGGCCGTGGCGGCGCCGGGCCAGGCAGAGCCCGACCGCGGGAAGCACGGAGAGGAACAGCGCCATGCGGGCGGGCTGGGCCAGGTCGTCGTAGGCCTGGCGCACCCGCTGGTCCCAGAAGCGGGCCGCCTCGGGCGGCAGCCGCCGCACGTAGAGGTCGAGAGGGCGCAGCTCCCTGCCGCCGTGCGCTCGCACGGTGCGGATCAGCTCCAGGTTCTCGAACAGTACGTCTCCGTCGTATCCGCCCATCTCGATGAAGAAGGAGCGGCGCACCCCGAACGTGCCGGGGTAGTCGGCGCCGAGGCTGCGGTTGAGCAGGCTGCGAGCGGTGTCCCAGCGCGCGTGCCACGGCAGCGGCCAGAAGTGGTTCTGCGGGCGGACCAGGTCGGCGTCGGCGAGCAGCGCCTCCACCCTGGCCAGAGCGGGCTGGTCGTAGCGGACGTCGTCGTCGGCGATGACCACGTGCTCGGCCCTGGCCAGGCGCATGCCCGTGGTCACGCCGTTGACCTTGCCGTTGGCGAAGCGCAGCTCGCTCGCGGGCCTGACGTGCGTCGCCAGGCCGTCCCATGCGACGGCGTGGCGCTCGAACAGCGGCGAAGGGGAGCCGTCCACCACGATGATCCGCACGTGGCGGCTCAGGGTCCGCAGGTAGGCGGTCAGCTCCTCGAGGCCCGCGTCGTCCTCCCATCGCAGCGGGAGCACGTAGTCCATCATGCGGCCACGACCTCCCCGAG
>NZ_BAAATE010000119.1:0-1046 GCF_039533245.1 Nonomuraea recticatena
AGCGGTCTTAGGAAGACAATTGCCATCTCCAACTCCTTGGCTCACAGAACGACATGGCTACGATCCGACTTTGACGCGCTTGGTGGGGAGGCTAGGCATCGGTGCCTGCCGGTGGTGTCCAGCCGAGAGCGATCAGCGTCTCGTGCGCCGGGGTGGTGATGGTGGTCTGCAGTTCCCCGTCTACTTCGATCTCGTAGGTGACGAGCTCGAGTTCCAGGGTCGGCGCGCCGTTCGGTTCGGCGTGGATGCGGACGTCGCGGACGCCGAGGAGTTCACGTCCGTCGACCTCGATCCGGGATTCACTGGGGAGGGGACTGAGGTGGAGGCCTGCGGTGTGGGTGTTCTTGTTGCGCATGGTCCGGGCGTTCACTGCTGCTCCAGGTCTCGGAGGGTGGTGATGTCGATGGGCCCGTGGAAGAACACGAGGGTCTTACCGCCGAGCGCTTCCTTCAACCGCTCGATCGCCGTGCCGCACTGCTCGGGGTCGACGTCGCCGACGTTGCTGAACACGACCACGTCGCTCGGTTGGAGGTGGACGACGGTGGCCCGCTCGAGGGTTCTCGCGAGCGGGTTGGGGATGAGGCAGTTGGGGCCGTCGCCACCGATGAGTCCGCCGGGTCCGGGTTTCACGATGCCACCGGTGGCGCAGTCGTTCACGGCCATCCTCAGGTCCAGAGTGTTGCGATGGTCGGGAGGGCGTAGGCGGTGAGCGCGAAGGTCCCGCCGAGGAGCGCGAGCGACGGGCGGGCGCTGACGCCGAACGCGGCGAGCGCGAGGAGGGTGATGGCGAGGAGATAGAGGATCGCTTGGAAGGTCTGCATGTTGGCCTCCTAGGGTTCGCGTTCGAGGAAGAATCTCGCGAGATTGGGCCGCTGGACTACGGAGACCATGGTGCGGTCTAGGGTGGGCGGATGGAATCGATGCAGGCGAGCGACTGGATCACGGCGGGGATCGCGCTGGCGGCGTTGGTCATTGCCGCGATGTCGTGGTGGGCGAGCCGGACGTCGGCCCGCGCAAGTCGGAGGCCAAGCGGTCTTAGGAAGACA
>NZ_BAAATE010000120.1:0-1042 GCF_039533245.1 Nonomuraea recticatena
GGGCCAGGTGCAGATCCTCGTCGTCCACCTCGTGGACGGCGAGCGGCTCGCCCCCGGGCGGGCCGGTCAGCCGTCCGAACAACGCCGCGGTGATCGGACCGCGCGCGCCAGGCAGCCGCATCACATGCTCCTCGGTCCAGCATACCGCGGAGAATGGCGGATCATCTGGCCTTGCCCATGGCCTGGCGGATCACGTCGCGAGCCCGGTCCATCATCGCGACCGGCGTGCCCACCAGCACGTTCTCGGTCGCCGACTCCGCCTCGATGCGGATGGGTAGGCGCCATGGCCTCGGCCGCCTTGACCCCGAGAGCCAGACTTCTGCGCTCGGCGGCGGAGGCGTGGGCCGTCGGCTCATGATCGGTCATGAGTGATCTCCCCTCGGATACGGGCGATGCCTACCCGGACACCCACGGGCCACGCCTGGGTTTACGCATTCCACGACGCTCGCCCGCACAAGCAGGAGATTGCTCGGGGAGGAGTCAGGCAGCCGCGCCAACCGCCGGAATGGCGAGCCGCTACAGCGCAGGACTCGAACCAGCGCGCTGGCAGACCTTGTCGCTACATGCGCGGCCTGATCGCCATCCAGATCCAGCCCTCGACCGTTCCGCTCCCGACCCAGGCCGGTCTCGCGGAGGTGATGCGTGAGAAGCCGGATGTCGGCGGCGAACCCATGCACACCGAGACGATGGCGCCGATCAGGTCTGTAGGCGGCGCCAAGGCGTCGGACGTCACATCCCAGCGGTAGCTACCTGGACAGGGGTGGCGCGTCCCCCAACCGGTCATGTCCTCGCCGCTATCGGCGTGAGCCGTCGAAGGACAACACCAGGTAGCTGGCTGGGCAATTCATGGCCGATATCGCTGCTCAGGACGCGTAGGGCCAGGTCGGCGGGGTAGCCCCGCGACGAGGTCTCGCGCTCGTAGAAGGTGATCGCAGACCCGCCACAGTGGCGGAGGGGGAGTGCTGGATGACCGTTCACAAGCCGACCACGGACGAGCCGCTCACATCACCACTCGCTCCGGCCAGGACTCGCCGCAAAGGCG
>NZ_BAAATE010000121.1:0-1038 GCF_039533245.1 Nonomuraea recticatena
TGGCGGCGCATCCAGTTCACCCCCGACCTGCTGCCCAGCGACATCACCGGCGTGTCGATCTTCAACCAGGCGCACCAGAAGTTCGAGTTCCACCAGGGACCGGTCTTCGCCAACATCGTCCTGGCCGACGAGATCAACCGCGCCTCGCCCAAGACGCAGTCGGCGCTGCTGGAGGTCATGGAGGAGCGCCGCGTCACCGTCGACGCCGAGCCGCACCCCGTGCCCAGGCCGTTCATGGTGGTCGCCACCCAGAACCCCGTCGACATGGACGGCACCTATCCGCTGCCCGAGGCGCAGCTCGACCGCTTCCTGATGAAGATCTCCGTCGGCTACCCCGACCACTACTCGGAGGTCGAGATCCTCAAGGCCGGGCCCCAGGTCGACAGGCTGCCGCAGGTGGCCCGCGCCTCCGACGTCGCCGCGATGATCGACTTCGCCGGTCAGATCCACGTCGCCGACCCCGTCTACGACTACATCGTCGCGCTGGTCGCCTCCACCAGGACCAACCCCAACCTGCGCCTGGGCGCCAGCCCGCGCGCCAGCCTCGCGCTGCTGCGCGCCAGCAGGGTCAGGGCCGCCTCCACCGGCCGCCACTACGTGGTGCCCGAGGACGTCAAGGCCCTGGCGGTCCCCGTGATCGCGCACCGGCTCATCCTCACCCCCGAGGCCGAGCTGCGCCAGCGCACCGCCGCCGACGTGCTGGGCGAGGTCATGGCCGGAATGCCGGTACCCCAGGCGGCCTGACATGCTGACCCCGCTGGGCTGGGGCACCCTCGCAGGGTCGCTCGTCCTCTACGCCGTGGCGTACGTCCTCGGCTATCCCGAGCCCGCCGTCCTGGCCAGCGGCGGGCTGCTGGCGCTGGCCTGCGCGCTGGCGTGGACCGCGCCCAGGCCGAAGCTGGAGGTGCGGCGGGAGGTGACGCCGCTGAAGGTGCCGCGCGGCGACGCCGCGGTGGCCGTCCTTCAGGTGCGCAACCTGGGCGGCTGGGCGCTGTCGGGGCTGCGGGCGCGCGACAGGTTCGGCGCGGGCGAGCAGAC
>NZ_BAAATE010000122.1:0-1030 GCF_039533245.1 Nonomuraea recticatena
AGGGTCCGCAGGTAGGCGGTCAGCTCCTCGAGGCCCGCGTCGTCCTCCCATCGCAGCGGGAGCACGTAGTCCATCATGCGGCCACGACCTCCCCGAGCAGCGACGTCGTGCCGCGCAGCCAGCGGGACATGACCTGCGCGGCCCACAGGCGCTCCAGCGTGAGCGCGCAGGCGGCGCCGTACAGCACGTCGCCTGCCAGCGACGGGTGGTCGCGGGCGAAGGCGCCGCACAGGTCGTGCGCGGCGATCTGCTCGTGGACGGCGTCGGCCTGCACGTGCTCGTCGTAGAAGCGCGTGGCCGTCGCGTCGCCGCCCAGCCTGCGCAGCCCCGCGGCGTAGCGGCGGTTGGGCAGCGAGGAGGTCATCTCGAAGGCCGCCAGATGGCCGATCGAGGCGCCGCGCAGCCGCCGGTGCAGCCCGAACAGCGACATCGCGTTCGAGATCGCCAGCGTCGCCGCGGGCACCCTGCCGAGATGGGCGCCGTAGGAGTCGTCGAGGCCCAGGCCCCGCATGGTGGCCCTGAACAGCTCCGAATGCATGCGCTCGGGACGGCCGCCGCCGTACTCGTCGGACTGGATCTCCACCAGCGCCGCCTTGGCCCTGCCCCGCAGGCGCGGAATCGCCCACGTGTGCGGGTCGGCCTCCTTCAGGTGGTAGATCGACCGGTGCACGGCGAACTCGCGGAACTGCTCCAGGCTCGCCTCACGCTGCAGGAACGTCGACAGCGGCGGGCCGTCGTCGGCCGCCACCAGCTCGGCCAGCGCGCGCCGTACCTCCTGCGGGGGGACGGCGGGCGGGCGCGGCACGAGCTTCCGCAGCGCCGACTCGAAGCGCCGCTCCAGCTCGGCTCGGGTGCGCAGCAGCGAGGGCTCCCACTCCCAGCGCTCGTCCACCTCGTCGAAGCCCTGGTAGTGCAGCTCGTAGCAGACGAACAGGGCCAGGTGCAGATCCTCGTCGTCCACCTCGTGGACGGCGAGCGGCTCGCCCCCGGGCGGGCCGGTCAGCCGTCCGAACAACGCCGCGGTGATCGG
>NZ_BAAATE010000123.1:0-1019 GCF_039533245.1 Nonomuraea recticatena
ACCAGGCACCGAACTCCTGCGGCATCTCCCGCCACTGTCCGCCGGTCCTGAACCGCCAGATCACACCCTCGAACTGCTGCCGTAACCGCTCGGGATAGGGGCCGTACTCGCCGATCGGCAGGTACGGCCCGATGAACTCCCACTCCGCGTCCGTCAACTGCACTCGCGTCACGGAACAAGGTCTACCGGTCCAGGCCTCACCACGAGGGCGAATCGACAGATTGATCACGACCCAATACGCGCCCTAGGAGACCTGTACGGCCGGCCACCGCGGGGCGGCCTCGGGTGCCCAACTCGAGCCGGGCTGCGGCCGGATCGACAGCGGCCCGAACTGGTCGAAGGCGAAACACCGGTTCGGGAAGCAGCTGGTCACCTCCCCGATCCGGTCCAGTTTGGCCTCCCTGGCGGGGTCGGTGGGCTCCTTCCAGATGCAGGTGTGCTGGAAGAAGATCTTTTTCTCGCGTAAGTACTGGCGCAGCCGCGACGACGCGGGTGGGTTGTCGGCCAGGTAGGCAGCAAGTTTGCGGATGCTCCACCGGATGAAGGGGCGACCCAGCTTCTCCGGTCAAGTGGTGGCCGTCTGGACGATGAAGTCCTCATCATCGCTGGTGATGCGGCGGGGACGGCCTCCCTCGGGCGCTCACCGGACTGCGCCCCGGCCGACCCGACTCACCCCCACTGCGTGCGCGCGGACCGGATCCAGTTCTGCAACGTCTCCGGGCTGACGCTCCCGGCCTGGACTCATACAGCGCCACCGCGTCCTTTGAACTGCGGCGGGTAGCTCTTCATCCCCACGGACCCTGTCCCGATCTCCCGAATCAGCAGGGTTTCAGGGTCTCAGGTGTCCAGTCCTTGGGTAGAACCTGGCGCGAGACAAAACGTCCCGGCCCCACTTCCACCTCCGAGGGCAAGCCGAAAGCTGGGTCACGTCCAGCGAAGTGGTGTATGAGTTGACCTTCGCGTGATCCTGTTTCTGCAGGTTAAGCGGTAAGTGTCTGCGGGATGGGGTTGTGCTGCGG
>NZ_BAAATE010000124.1:0-1006 GCF_039533245.1 Nonomuraea recticatena
CGAACTCCCCCGCGTCATGCACGAACCCGCCGTGCCGCACATACGACTTGCCCGACGCCTCCGGATCAGGATCGAACAACCCCTCCAGATCCCACCCGCGATCGGCGGGGAACCCACTGATCGCGTCGCTGCCCGACGCCACCAGATCCCACAACTCCTCAGGACCCGTCACCCCGCCGGGGAAACGGCAGGCCATCCCGACGATCGCCACCGGCTCGTGCCTGCGGCCCTCCTCCTCGGCGAGGCGCTGGCGGGTCTCCGCCAGTTCGACGGTCGCACGCTTGAGGTAGGCGCGGAGCTTGTCCTCGGTTCCCATCGGTCGGGCCTTTCCTGTCGCGGTCATGGCGTCACAGTTCGTTGTCGATGAGGGCGAAGATCTCCTCGTCGGAGGCGGAGTCGATCTTGTCCACCATCGTGTCGGGACGGCCTGTGCCGTCCGGTGCGGCGCCGAATCTGGCCAGGCCGCTCTGCAGCACGGCGACGAGCTTGCTGCGGATGGCCTCGCCGTCGTCCTTGGCGCCGGTGAGCATGGATCCCACGCGTTCGAGCGCGCCGCGCAGTGTCTCCTCGGGAGACGGCGGCGCCGGTGCGAGGGTGCTGAACAGGAACTCGGCGAGTGAGCTGATCGTGGGGTGGTCGAAGACGAGGGTGGGCGGCAGGCGCAGGCCGGTGTCGGCGTTGAGCCGGTTGCGCAGTTCGACAGCGGTGAGGGAGTCGAAGCCGAGCTGGTTGAAGGCGCGGTCCACGCTGACCTTGTCGGGACTGCCGTGGGCGAGGACGGCGGCGACGTGGCCGCGGACTCTGTCGGTGAGCAGCCGCAGCGCCTCGTCCCTGGTGAGGGCGGCGAGGCGGATCATCAGTTCGGCCACGCCCCCGGAGTTCGCGGTGCGTCGGGGTGCGCGGACGAGTCCGCGGAGCATGACAGGCAGCTCGCCCGCCTCTGCTCTGGCGCGCAGCCCCGCCATGTCCCACCGCGCGGCCACCACCAACGGATCAGGACTCGACA
>NZ_BAAATE010000125.1:0-1002 GCF_039533245.1 Nonomuraea recticatena
CCTCGGCATTCCGGTTCGCCTGCGCGGGCAGCAGACCCTCACTGTCGTCTTCGCTGCCGGCCTCGGTGTCCTCCTGGCGAGGCGGCGGGCAGGCGGTCTTCAAGTACTTGTCCAACAGCCGACCGGTCGCCTCTGAGAGGGGGCCTTCGAGGTGCCACATGCCGTTGCCGGTCTCGGTCAGTTCGAGGCGCTGGAGGGACTGCTCACCCAACTCGTCGAACAGCTCGGTCTCTTCGGCGATCGAGGCCCACAGCTCATCCAGGTGCCGCCGCAGGTCTTTGAAGGAAGCGTGCTGGCAGTACTGGGCGACCATCGCCTCTGGAGTCGTGCACTCGACCGAGGCATCGAAAGGCGAGACCGCAGGGGTGCGGAAGGGGGTGCGGGCGAAGAGTCTCATGGCGGGGGTCTGGTCGAGTTGGCGGACGGCATAGGCGACCTGGTCGATCCTGGCGGTTCCTGTCGTTGCCGCTTTGGCCAGGATCCGGAACTTCCCTGACAGTCTCGCGATGGCCGCGATGGATCCTGCCGTGTTGAACGTGAAGTCGAACTGGGACAGCAGCAGATCCCGCAGGGCGGAGAACCCGAACTCGGAGCGGTGCAGACCCTGCTCCTTCATGGCGATCACGGAGGAGAGGACCTGGGAGTGGAAGGCATTGATACCGGCAGCGGCTTCATCGAGGGCCGATCGGATCGCGGCGGCCTGAGAGCGGCGGTCGGAGGAACCGGCGAGGATCGAGACGGGGGAGGGAGTCGGAGTGGTGTGGGTGTTGCAGTGGGCCATGGGTCTCGCCTCCTCACCTGTTCTCGAATGATCTGCCTGTTTTCGCTTCCTTGTTCGTACTTCAATGATGACATCCCACCGCGACGGTGTCATCACCCGATAGAGTGAACATTCCATAGAGGACTATCAATGTCCGCCCTACCAGCACCCTCGACCACCTTGGGGCGCAAGGCCAACCAAGAGAAGATCGCTGCCCCGCCACCCTCAGCTCCGCGCTGCCT
>NZ_BAAATE010000126.1:0-1001 GCF_039533245.1 Nonomuraea recticatena
AGCGGTCTTAGGAAGACAATTGCCATCTCCAACTCCTTGGCTCACAGAACGACATGGCTACGATCCGACTTGAGGGCCCGGGAGTTGGTGCCGGCCCCGCCGTCCCAGCCGAGACGACTCGTCCACCAGGACGGGGCCGGAGGTGGGGCCGCCGCGCCCCACCGGCGGCGGCCCCGGGTGGGTCAGGTCTCGAACCGGAACTGTCGGTCCCGCCACCGGGCTCTCTGGGAGCGTCAGGGTTTGCTGCAGGTCGTAGGCGACGATGATCTCCTGGGCGATCAGCCACGGGTCACATTCGCCCGCGCGAACTCGAACGTGGAAGTGCCGCAGATGGTGAGCGCACCAGCCGTCCTTGTCGGCGCGGTGCCGGTGCTGGACCTCCTCAGCGCGCCGCGCGGTCGCCATGGACACGTACGTGGTCGTCATACCGGGGCCCCTTCCTGCTGCGTCACGGCGGACATCAGGACGTCCTCGTCGAAGTACCGGTGAGCAGGAATGATGTACATCCCGTAGTCGTGGATGTGAGCGACGAGCGTTTCCGGGTGCAGGTCCGTCCGGTACACGTAGGTGATCGCTTCGCGCGAGGACGGGTCGGTGGCCGTGAAGACCCTGAAATCCATCCCTCCGAGGCTGAACGTCCTATCGCTCATGACTTCCGCCCTGCCATCGCGTAGTAGAACAGGTCGTCCCAGCTTTCGCGTTGGGGCCTCGTGAACGCGCGGCGCCCGTCGGCATTCCACTTGATGACGTGGACGTTCGTGTACCGATTCCACGTGATGTCGCCGTAGACGATGCGGCCGCCGTCGGCGAAGTTCACGATGGTGGCGCCGTCGAGCCCGTCCTCCTCGAGGCGGATGCCGTTGACGTTCCACGACTGGATCACTCGGGTTGCTTGCGTTGGTGGGGCTTGGGAATCTACGCTTGGTTTGCTCATCTCAGAGGTCCGCTCTCTGGTGGGTGCGGGGCCCCTGCCGGGCGTTATCCGGCAGGGGCCCTTACTG
>NZ_BAAATE010000127.1:0-966 GCF_039533245.1 Nonomuraea recticatena
CTCCTAAGCCACACGTCGACGCCCCACGGACCGCAAGCCGGCCGCACTCCTAAGTCCGCAGGTCGACTGCCCCACGGGCCGCAAGCCAGCCGCACTCCTAAGCCACACGTCGACCGCCTCACGAACCGCAAGTCGACCGCACTCCTAAGTCCGCAGGTCGCAGGTCGACCGCTTCGCGGGCTGCGGGGCGAGCGCAGCGAGCCCGCAGCCACCCAATCCCGCGTCCCTCTTCTCCGTGTGGCCTGGCGCAGCCCGAGCGCAGGTGAGGTGATCTCAGTGAGGTCTGTGCTGGTCAGGTCCCGCGGGCATGGCACAGGGAGCCTTCCGGTAGGACTGGATTTGCGAAGACCCCGTCCAGGAAAGACTCCCTGTGATCCCCCATCCTGCCATCCTCGACGTCCCCCACGCACTGGCCAGGCACCTGGCCCGCCTGCTCAATGCCGAACGCCACCGCCGGGGCACCCGCGCCGGAACCCGCGCCCTGACCTGCCTCGACCAGGCCGTATTGGGCCTGCGGTGGCTGCGCGACCACACCGACCCCGCCCGCCTGGCCCGCGACCACCGCGTCTCCCGCGCCACCGCCTACCGCTACCTCGACGAGGTCCTGAAAGTCCTCGCCGACCAAACGCCGGAACTGCCCGCCGCGCTCGCCCACGCTAAAAAACACGGGGCCACGCACGTGGTCCTGGACGGGAAGGTGTTCCGCACCGACCGCTACCACGGCGAGACCTCCCTCAACCGGCACAAACGGGTGATCGACTCCTGGTACTCGGGCAAGGCACGATGCCACGGCGGGGTGATCACCGCGGTGACGATGCCGGACGGGTTCCCGATCTGGGTCTCCCCAGTGGAGCCCGGTCGGGTGCACGACCTGGTCGCCGCCCGACGGCACGCCCTGCCCGCACTGGCCCGAGCCTCCGTAGCGGACCAGTGCCGAGCCCAGCAGGAACAGCCCTGCGATCAGCA
>NZ_BAAATE010000128.1:0-957 GCF_039533245.1 Nonomuraea recticatena
AAGACAATTGCCATCTCCAACTCCTTGGCCCACAGAACGACATGGCTACGATCCGACTTGGATCCTCTACGAGCCCCGCGACTTCGCGGACGACTCGCTGACGTACTTGTCGCGGTCGGCCATCAACGTCAACGCCATCAGCACACCCGCGATGACGCTCACGCAAGATCACTTCACCGTGATCGAGCAGGGCGACGATGACTACTACCTCGGCACGAAGGTGACCGTCACGGGCGCGGGCTCGTCGTCAACGGCCGCAGTCGAACCGATCGAGAACGAGATCACCCTCGCCCAGAACGTCAGGTTCGCCGACCGCCTCCCGGACCTCGCCGGGTGGGCCCTCTACCAGGGCACCAGACCCGACTACCGGTACCCACGCATCCGCGTCCTCCTGCACGACGCCACCAGCCAGATCGCGGCGTGGAAAACGACGGAGCTCGGCGACCGGATCCTCATCCCCGACCCGCCGCCCGGCGTCGTGAACGACATCGACGCGATCATCGAGGGCTGCTCGGAGTCGTTCTCCCAGTTCGAATGGTCCGTCGACCTGTTCTGCTCACCGGCGTCCAGGTACCGGATCGCGAAACTGGACCACACCACCTACGGGCGCATGGATACTGCCGCTTCCCGGCTGGTCAACGCGGTCACCTCGTCGGCGACAACTCTGGACGTCGAGACCGTCGAGGGCGCCGAGTGGTCCACGGCCACCGGGTACGACCTCGGCGTCGGCGGGGAGCGCATGACCGTCACCGCGGTCACCGGGTCGTTCACCGACTCGTTCACCCGCACGGTCGCCTCGGGCTGGGGGACGTCGACCTCCGGGCACGCCTGGTCGATCACGGGCGGGTCGGCGTCGGAGTACTCCGTCAACGGCACCCGCGGGATCGTCGCGATCGCCGCGGTGAACTCGCTCCGCTCGGTGTACATCACCGCCCTGCCCGTCGCGAACATCGACCG
>NZ_BAAATE010000129.1:0-950 GCF_039533245.1 Nonomuraea recticatena
TCCCGGGTAATGGTGTTACTTGAGCCTGATCACTCGTTCCGGTCCCGGCTACGCTGATCCACGTGCGAGTCAGGAACAGCGTGCTGAAACTGCTCGGCCTGTGCGTGCTGGCGGGCGTCCTGCTGGCGGGCGCGTTGTTCCCCGCCGTCGGCGCGCTGGGCGTGGTCTCGAACCAGGCGAGCGACACCGTCGACAGCATCTCCTCGGACCTGGTGACGACCGACCCACCGCTGATCACGACGATCACGGACCGGGACGGCGCGCCGATCGCGTACCTGTACGACCAGTACCGGGTGCTGGTCCCACCCGAGGACATCTCCCCCACGATGAAGGCGGCCCTCGTCTCGGTCGAGGACCGCCGGTTCTACGAGCACCAGGGCGTGGACTGGAAGGGCACGACGCGGGCCGCGCTGACCAACCAGTTCAGCGGATCGGTCACGCAGGGGGCCTCCACGCTCACCCAGCAGTACGTGAAGAACTACCTCGCGTTCGTGGTGGGCAAGGGCTCCGATGAGGCGTACGAGAAGGCGACGGCTGCCACGATGGCGCGCAAGCTGAGCGAAGCGCGCATCGCCATGCAGCTCGAGCAGAAGATGACGAAGGAGGAGATCCTCACCGCATACCTGAACGTCGTGCCGTTCGGCAACGGCACCTACGGCGTCGGCGCCGCGGCGCAGACGTACTTCAACACCACGGCCGACAAGCTGACCGTCCCGCAGGCCGCCCTGCTGGCGGGCCTGGCCAACCGGCCGAGCGCGCTGAACCCGGAGGCCGGCGCGGACGCCGCCATGGAGCGGCGCAACACGGTCATCGACTACATGCGCAACAACGGCGCGTTCGGCGAGGACACCGCGCGGGCCGACCAGCTGACCGAGGAGTACAAGGCCGCGCCCATCGGCGTGGTCGAGGACCTCAAGCTGCTGCCCATGGGGTGCGTCGGCGCGGGCGAC
>NZ_BAAATE010000130.1:0-946 GCF_039533245.1 Nonomuraea recticatena
CCGCGCAGCGACTGCTCGTCGAGCGAGCCCTCGCCGGTGACGACCAGGCGCGCCCCCTTGACCTGCTCGTCGAAGCCGAGCAGGTCGAGCAGGTAGTCGATGCCAGGGCGGATGTCGGCGTGCAGGAAGGCGAGGGCGGCGAAGCCGACTCCTCCCGCCGCGCCCGCGCCGGGGGCTCCCGCCACACCCATGGGACGCGGGGTCCCGTCGTGCTCGACGGCGCCCAGCAGGCCATGGGTCTGGGTGGCGACGGCGGCCAGACGGCCGAGCGCGGCGTCGAGGAGGACGACGTCCTCGGGGGTGGCGCCCTTCTGCGGGCCGTAGACGGCCGCGGCGCCGTGCGGGCCCAGCAGCGGGTTGTCGACGTCGCTCGCGACGACCACCTCGACCCCTGAGATGTCGATAAATCTTGAAATATCAATCTTGGCAAGCTCGCGCAGGGCCGCCCCTCCCCTGGGCAGCTCCTCGCCGGTGGCGGTCAGCAGCCGCGCGCCGAGCGCCTGGACCATGCCGGCCCCTCCGTCGGTGCAGGCGCTGCCGCCGAGGCCGAGGACGACCCGGCGGGCGCCGCGCCGTACGGCGTCGGCGATGAGCTCGCCCGTGCCGTGGCTGGTGGCGGTCAGCGGCTCGGGGCCGCCTGGAAGGCGGCGCAGACCCGAGGCCTCGGCCAGCTCGACGACGGCGGTGCGCTGCTCGTCGAGCCAGGCGTAGGAGGCCGTGACCGGCAGGCCCGTCGGCCCCGTCACCTCCAGGGTGACGCGGGTGAAGCCGCAGGCCACAGCGGCGTCCACGGTGCCGTCACCGCCGTCGGCGACGGGCAGCTCGACGGTCGCGACACCGAGGCCCGCCGACACCCTGCCCGCGACCTCGGCCGCGGACAACGACCCCTTGAACTTGTCCGGCGCCACGAGAACATGTTCAACCACTGCGAAACTCCCCAGCCGAT
>NZ_BAAATE010000131.1:0-932 GCF_039533245.1 Nonomuraea recticatena
TGTCTTCCTAAGCCCGCTTGGCCTCCGACTTCCCGCGAAGCCGACCGCCTCCACCGGGACCGCGGCGGCCCGGCCGAGGCCCCGATCTACTTCTCCACCGACTTCGACGCCAGCACGGCACAGCTCGCCACCTGCTACGAGTACCTGCGCGGCTGCGCGGACGTCCTCGGTTGGGATCGCGTCGGTGTCTACGGCGGCTACCGAACCATCGCCTACATGCACGGCCGGGGCGTCAAGTGGCTGTGGCAGACCTACGCGTGGTCGGGCGGCCGGTGGCACCCCGGGGCGCAGCTCCAGCAGTACAAGAACGGCGTCAGAGTCGCCGGTGCCGACGTCGACCTGAATCGCGCTACCACATCGAACTTCGGCCAGTGGGCCGCAACGAAGGAGGACAAGGACATGAGCTGGGACGAAGAGATCAAGCTGATCACGGGGCAGGGCGTGTCCTACGAGGGCGACAAGTGGAAGGCGCGCTTCCTCCTCGCCTCTGACCACTACTACACGATGAAGTTCGGCCAGGAGCTCCTCGCAGGGCAGAAGGCCGCGCGGCTCCGCGAGGAGGCGATCCTCGCCGCGGTCAAGGGCCTCGACACTAAGGCCGTGCTCGCCAAGATCGACTCGGCCGCCGCTGCTGAGACCGCTCGTGATGCGGCGCTGCTCGCCGAGGTCCGGGAGCTCGCCAGCGGCGGCGCGACGGCGCAGGAGGTCTACGACCTGCTCGTGTCGAAGCTGACCGGGGCTGGCGAGTAGTCGTGTGGCCGAGCTCGCGCCATTCGCCGCCGGCGGCGGGGTCTTCGGTGTCCTCGCCTGGGTCATCGGGTTCCTCCTCAAGGCAATGCGCGACGACCGCATCGCCTTCGGGAAGGAGCGGGCCGAGTTCGGGAAGGAACGTGCTGGCCTCACCAAGGAAATCGATGACGCCGAGGAGCGCG
>NZ_BAAATE010000132.1:0-917 GCF_039533245.1 Nonomuraea recticatena
TGACCTCTTTTCATCCTCGGGCGACTTCGTAGTTCTGCAGAACGGCGATGGCCTTGCACAGGTGCCCAGTCTTGAGGGGGCAGCAGCGGAGCTTCCGCAGGATGCGCCAGGTCTTGAGCTGGGCGTTCGCGCGCTCGCCCGGACCGCGAAGACGGGCGTGTGATCGGTTGGCCCTTTTCTGGGACTCGGGCTTGTTCTTGCCCTTGTAGGGAGTGATGACCGGACCTTCGGCACCCTGGTAGCCCTTGTCCGCCAAGACGATGATCCCGGCCCACTCCAGTTTCCTCAGGATGCCCCAGATCCGGGCGGCGCTCAGGTCGTGCGTCTTGCCCGGCAGCGCGCCCGAGGTCCACAGGATCGTGCCGTTCGGTGAGGCGATGACCTGGACGTTCATCCCGTGCACGCGATGCTTGCCGGAGAAGTACGGCCGGTCGGCATTGATCCGGTCGGTGCGGATCAGCGTGCCGTCCAGCACCAGGTAGTGCAGTCCGTCCCGCTTGGCCTTCTGCAATGCCTGCCCGAGCTTGGGCGAGCGCGCCGACAGCAGCATCACCGTCTCCTCCACATACCGCCACGCGGTCGCCGTCGACACGCCGAAACCGGCTCCGAGTTCGTCGAACGTCTCGCCCTTGCGCAGGTAGACCAGCACCAGCAGAGCCTGCTGGCCAGGGTTCAGCAGCCGCCAGGCCGACCCGATCGCCTTGCGGCGTCGGCGGATCAGCCCGGCCACGTAGTTCAGCGTTGAACGCGACAAATCGACGGCAGCGCGATAGAACAGCACCCAGAGCTCCTGGTGTGACGGTGAGGATTGTGGTGATCAACCCGTCTACCAGGGGCTCTGCTACGTCATCAGGCGAACACCGGACCCGCGATCATGCCGTGATCAGCACCCGCCGCCGGAGGATGAAAAGGGGTCA
>NZ_BAAATE010000133.1:0-910 GCF_039533245.1 Nonomuraea recticatena
CCACCTTTACCGGCACGCCCTCCGCGCCGACCTGGCGGTGTTCCTGCTCGGCGACCCGGAAGTGTGCCTGCGCCGAGCCCAGGAACGCGGCACCTACAGCCGCTTCCACCACGGCGAACTAGCCGCCGCGGAAACAGAGCGCGCCCTGTTCGCCGAAACCGCTGAGCAGTTCCGCGCCACCGGCACCCCCACCCTGATCCACCAGATCGGCCACGCCGACGCCGGCGAGGTCGCCGCCGCGCTCGCCGAGCAGATCACCACGGCGATCGCCGCCCGCCCCACCCCTTTACCTCGAGCGAGGTGACTTTGTGAAGGTCGCGCTTCTGTACCCCGAGGTCTACGACATGGCGCGCTTCCGCGAGCAGCGCAAGGAGTTCCCGCCATTCGGCGTGCTGTACCTGGCCGCTGTGACCGAGGCGGCCGGACACCAGGTGGAGATCCACCGCGTCGCCCCCGGCCACACCGCGCTGAACCTGACCGGCTTCGACGCGGTCGGCTTCAGCCTTGCCTCCTCCGCCACCTACGGCCTGATGCTCCAGGCCCGCCGCGAGACCAAGCTCGACCCCGGCACGCTCGTCACGGCCGGAGGTGTGCACGCCAACTTCTACCCGGCCGAGGTCCTGCACGACCTCGCCGCCGACGTCGTCGCGGACGGCGAATCCGAAGACACCATCCTCGAACTCCTCGACCACGCCCACGACCGGGACTTCACCGGCGTGCCGGGCGTGCTGTTCACGCGCGACGGCCGGACCACGCGGAGCCCCGCCCGTCCGCTCATGCGCGACATCGACCAACTACCGCTGCCCGCCCGGCACCTGCTGCCGCGCGAGGACATCGTGCTGACCGACCGGCTCGCCGGGACCGATACGCGGATGGCGCACGTGATGTTCAGCCGAGGCTGCCCATTCCC
>NZ_BAAATE010000134.1:0-897 GCF_039533245.1 Nonomuraea recticatena
TGCGGGCTGGGACCTGTCATGGGAGGTCGCCGACACCGGCGGCTGGCTCGCGGCCCCCACCTACAACGAGACCACCCGGTTCTCGGCGCAGAACGCGACCTCCAAACCCGGAGTGCTCGGCACCGACGGCACGAGCCTGATGATGTACGCCGACCGCGCTGGCGACGACATCCGCGCCGTACTCGCGAAAGGCGCCAACGGGAACATCGTGGTCTTCCACGGCGGCGACGTCAAAGGGCGGCTGATGGACGTGTGGCCGGTGCAGGTCGCGTGCGTGTGGCAGCCGGTCAACGTCGGGGACTCGCCAGCGATGATCCCGGTCGACTTCGCCGTCACCGGCGACGTCAAGCCGGGCCTGACCGTCCCCTAGTACGTCCATTCGTGAGTGGTCGTCCCGTCGAGCGCGAACAGCTCCAGGCGGAACACGCCCGCGTCGGCGGCCTCCGGGGGCGCTTCGAACCCGACCGTCCCGGCAGTCTCGCCGGTGATGCTGCCGTCCAACATGTCCGGCGTCGCGTAGGCGCTCTGCTCGTACACGACGCCGCCGGCGACGAGCACGGGCGTGATGGCGGGGCTCCAGCCGGAGATGAAGTCAAGTTCCCCTGCGGTGACGGTGATCGTCACCTCCGCGAGGACGTGGTCGACGCCGTCGATCGCCTCGGCGCGGATGCCGGTGACGTCGTACGTGTAGGTGGCCTTGTCCGTCTCGGTCGACAGAACCGTGGTCCCGCCGACCGTCAGTTCTGCCGCCTCCGGCTCCTCTGTGGTGGCCTCGGCCGTGGTCGCTTCAGCGCTCGTCACGGATTCCGAAGGTTCGGGGTCGGCCGGGTCGTTTCCGCAGGCGGCCAGAAGGAAGACGGCGGCGAGGACCGTGAGGGATCGTCTCATCTGGTCACG
>NZ_BAAATE010000135.1:0-883 GCF_039533245.1 Nonomuraea recticatena
CGCAGCACAACCCCATCCCGCAGACACTTACCGCTTAACCTGCAGAAACAGGATCACGCGAAGGTCAACTCATACACCACTTCGCTGGACGTGACCCCGCTGGGCGATCGAGGAGTGCTTCCCTTGGCCATCAATGAGACCGGCCTGGATCACTACCAGGCCAGCTGCAATCCAGCGTGGTTCCGGCATATCACGCTGGCCACGCTCACCCGCGCCTACCTGGCCGTCACCGCCGGACACGCCTCAGACCCCCGTCGGTCTCCCTTGGCGCGCACGAAAACCGGTATCTCCCAGACGACTGGTTCGATCGTGGTCAGGCCGGAGCATGTTCGCCCTCGGTCGGCTGATCGGTTGCGGGGACGTGACGGAGCCTGGCACGCGCGAGAACCGCCGCAGCGGCGACGATGGCGGCGGTGGTGACGGCAGCGACGTTCAGACCACTGGCGAAAGCCTCGCGAGCATAGGTCAGCAGCGCGTTGCCCATCTCGGCGGGGAGCTCGTGGGCTACGGAGGTCGCGCACCGATGCTGTCGCGGCTGGCGGTTGCGGCCTCGGGCGGTAGGCCGGCCGGCAGTATGGTGTCGGCCTAGGCTCGATACACGGCGGGGCCGACACTGCCGATGATCGCGATGCCGAGCGAGATGCCCAAGTCGCTGCAGGTGGTGGCGAGCGCGGAGGCGATCCCAGCCTTGTTTCCCCGACACCCCGGCTCGAACAGCGAGATGAAGCAGCGCATCGAGCATCTCCACCGCCATCATCCATTTCGGGCGATGCGCTCCTGGCACGGGATCGCGCAACGCTCGCGTCGCGCGGCCACCTCCGAACGGGTGGCGGCATCAGCCACCTCCTCATCCCATGACGCCGGCACGAACAGCCGCCAATCG
>NZ_BAAATE010000136.1:0-860 GCF_039533245.1 Nonomuraea recticatena
GGGGCTTCCACCCGAAGACTGGACACGGCTTATGCAGCTGATGCCAGCGTAGATGATGTTGAGTGGAAGGCTGTCTCGTAGGTCTGGGGAGCTCGTTGGCCGAGCCTGGAGTGGCGGCGTCGGGTGTTGTAGCGGCTGGCCCACCGGAACACCTCGAGACGGGCGCCGCGGGCGGTTGACCAGCTGGTGCGGCCTTGAAGCGTCTCGCGTTTCAGCGTGGCGTTGAAGCTCTCGGCCGCCGCGTTGTCGGCGCTGGATCCGACCGCTCCCATCGACTGGACGACGCCCAGTTCGGCGCACAGGTCCGCGAACTGCTTGCTGCTGTATTGCGCCCCGTGATCCGAATGGAAGATCACCCCGTCCAGTCCGCCGCGATCGTGGGCGGCGGCCCGCAGCGCATCGGCCACCAGCTCGGTGCGCATGTGGTCGGCGATCGACCAGCCCGCCAGCTTGCGCGAGCACAGATCGATCACCGTCGCCAGATACAGGTGCGTGCCGTCGGCGATGGGCAGATAGGTGATGTCGCCCACGTATCGCCGGTTCGGCGCGTCCGCGGTGAAGTCGCGCTGGAGCAGGTCGGCAACCTTGCGGCCGGAGGCCTCGGGCACCGTGGTGCGGACCTTCCTGCGCAGGTGCACGCCCACGATGGCGAAGGCGCGCATGATGCGCTCGACCCGCTTGCGGTTCACCAGGCGGCCCCGCTCACGCAGCTCCGCGGTGATGCGCGGCGCTCCGTAGGTGCCGTCATGCTCGGCATGGATGGCCCGGATCTGTTCAGCGAGCGCCTGGTCCCGGCGCTGCCGCTCGGCCCGCGCCGGCGCCGCCGACAGCCAGTGGTAGAAGCTGGAGCGGGCGATCCC
>NZ_BAAATE010000137.1:0-860 GCF_039533245.1 Nonomuraea recticatena
AGCCGGAAGTCGCCGGTGTTGCGCGGGATGTCGATGGAGGCGAGCTTCTCCAGCGTGCGGTAGAAGACGTTCGCGGTGAGGCGCTTGAACAGGCCGTCCTGGCGGGAGCGGCGCTGCGCGTACACCACGTCCACGCCCTGCTCCCAGCGCTCGATGAGCTCCAGGCTGACCCGCGGCGGGTCCTGCATGTCCGCGTCCATGATGATCACGGCGTCGGCGTCGGCCGCCGCGTCCAGGCCCGCGGTGACCGCCAGCTGGTGGCCGAAGTTGCGGGACAGGCTGATCACCGTCGCGCGCTCGTCGCGCTCGCGCAGGGCGAGGAGCTTGTCGAGCGAGGCGTCCCTGCTCCCGTCGTTGACGTAGACGAACTCCAGGTCGTAGCGATCCCGGAGCGGGGTCGTGACCTCGTCGATCGTCTGGTGGAGCAGGTCGATGTTGTCCTGCTCGTTGTAGATCGGGAAGATGTAAGTGATCTTCCGCCGCGAGGCCGGAGCACCCACCATTGCGATCCCCTACTTGGTCGTGACTACCGAGAACACAACGCGTCCCGGAATGTTGGCAGTGATGTTCTTGGTGTCCAGTTCCCGGCCGCCCAGCACGAGCGAGTCGTCACCGGGCGCGGAGATGAGAATGGGCGCCTCGGCGTGGGAAAGCGGGAGCCGGTGCGGTTCCCCGTCCAGCGTGATCCAGTATTCACCGGAGCGGAACGCGGTCGACTTGAGCTTGGCCAGGATCGACTGCTCCGGGTGGAAGCGGGCGACGACCAGGCCCTCGTCCGAGGTGGGCACCGGGATGCTCTCGTGCGCGCCCATGGTGACCTCGCCCAGCGGCTTCTCCTCGCCGCACCGGTTCTCGATCCG
>NZ_BAAATE010000138.1:0-843 GCF_039533245.1 Nonomuraea recticatena
CTCGTTGGTCACGAACCCGACGAGGTAGGTGAAGGGGTCGCCGAAGTCGGGGCTGTACTGGCAGGACGCGACGTCCGTCAGCTGCCCGATCGTCGAGCTTTCCTTGGAAGCCTTGACCACTCCGAGCTGCTTCATCTGATCCGGGGTGAACGCCTTGCACGGGTCGAGACCGTCGAGTTCGAGCACCGCAGGGCGGGTCGACGCCTGGGCGCTGCTGGAAGGCGACGAGGTCTGCTCGGTGGCGCCTCCCTGCCCGATGGGGGTGGCGGATCCGGTTTTCCCGGTGGTGCACCCCGCTGCCAGGAGTCCGATGAGGGGGAGCGCGACGAGAGCGGCGCGGGCACTACGCACTCTGACCTCCGGCCAACCGGCTCTTGATCTGCTCTTCGGTGAAGCCGTACTCCTGGGCCGCCGCGCGCAACTGGTCCAGCAGATCGCTCAGGCTCTCGATGTACTGCTGGACGCGCTTGGCGTACGAATCGTCGTCGAGAACGAGGTTGTTGTTCCACGCGGTGACGACGCTGACCGTGATGGGGTCGGCATCACCCACAGCCCTGATCATGAGCCCGGACTTGCTGCTGCCGAACTTGCGCGTGAGCGAGTCCAGCTGAGTGCTGATGATCTGCACAGCTTTGAGGATGTTGTCCTTGTTGACTTCGAACTTCTGCGAACCCGCACCAGCCGCGGTGTCCATGATCTCCCCAAGGCGCTTGTTGGCGGCAAAGAAAGCGGTAGCAGCCCCGCCGACAGCACCCCCAGCGAGCGCAGCCACTCCCAGCAGGGATTTCTCCTCCACCACACCCTCCCCGGCACGGTTGGTAACAGGACGGTCCCAACTGGCAG
>NZ_BAAATE010000139.1:0-812 GCF_039533245.1 Nonomuraea recticatena
ACGGTCGTTGCGGGTCATCCGGTCGGAGCCGACGGGCCTGGCGAGGGCGAGTTCGGGGCCGCAGCATGGGCATGGGCCTTGGTCGACGTTGAGGGTCATGTGGTGCCTCCGAGGCCGACGAGGCGGGCGGCAGCGAGCACCTGGGCGGGCGTTGGGTCGATCATGTCCACGGACCCGCAGCGGCCGCTGATCTCCACCGCGGTCCAGCAGTCCCCGACGTCCAAGACGAGGGTTCCCGCTCCGCTCTCGCGGCCAATACAGGCGATCGTGTACGTCCGGTGTCGCCACACTTCGTCGTCGCTGTCGTGGCGGTACTCGTCGGAGACGCGGTTGAAGTGAAGCCCGGCCCGATGCGCGGCCGCCATTACGTCGCGGAAACGCGGTTGCGGCCGTTCGTGGCCATCCGGGTGGTAGGTGTCGTGCTGCTGGTGCGCCTCGTCGCAGGAGATCGTCAACGACGATCCGCAAGCGACGCAGTGGTCCTCGACCGTCCCGGCGGTTTCAGGGCCGGAGCGGGGATCCTGCGCGGGCACGTGGGGCAAGTCCGAGGGTCGCTCGACTCGTCCGCGTTCGGCGCAGGCCGAACAGCCGACCACTCGGCAATCGTCGTGAGATCTCATGCCGTGGCCTCCAGTTCGAAGAGAGCGGACTGCTGCGCGAGGGGCCGGTTCGACCACAGGACCTCGGTCCGTGAGGACCAGGTCCCGGACTGGCCGGTGCCGGTCTGGATTTCGACGCGGTCCCAGCCGTAGTACAGGTGGTCGTACAGGTCGGAGCGGTAAAGTCGGAGGCCAAGCGGTCTTAGGAAGACA
>NZ_BAAATE010000140.1:0-812 GCF_039533245.1 Nonomuraea recticatena
GGCTCGACCAGGTCCGCGACGCGCTCGTCGCCTGGCAGGAAGGCCGCGACGCCGACCCGGAGATCGACCGCATCCTGGGCCTGCTCGAGCCGGGGCAGGCGTAGCGGCACGCTGAAGAGGTTCGACCGCCGATTGGGCCCCCAGTTCAAACCCTGACGCACAGGTGTGACAGCGCCGAGCCGCTGCGTGTTCGAAAGGCAAGCGCGACAAGGTTTCGCGTTCTATCCGCCGCGGGGGCTCCTGCTTTCGGGGGAAACCGGTTAGGGTTGGTCGCGTGGTGCACCAAAAGCTCGACATCTCGGTATACCGCGAGGCGAACGAGACGATCGTGGTGCTGACCGGCGAAATCGACCTGCACACCGCGCCTCGGCTCTCCGCGGCCGTTGACGCCGCCCTCGTGGAGGACCCCGTACGCGTCGTCCTCGACATGCGGGGCGTGACCTTCTGCGACTCGCGCGGACTGGGCACGCTCGTCATCCTCGCGCGCGCGGCCGCCCGTTCCCGGGCCGTGCTCGTCCTCGCGAACCTCGGCGACTTCCTGAAGCGGCTCCTCGCCGTCTCGGGCATCGGCGAGCACTTCGTCATCCGCGAACCCGACCCCGAACCCGCCGACGGCCCCACGCTGGGCCTCAGTGACGTCGAGGAGACCGGCACGGACAGCGGCCAGACCCTCGGGAGGCCCGACCCCGCCCAGGAGCCCCCGCGATGAGCCTCTCGACCACGACGCTGGCGATCCTCGGCGCCGCAGCGATCCTCGCGCTGGGCGGCATCGTCCTCGCCTGGATCGGCCTGGCCCGCAAGGCCAGAGGCAT
>NZ_BAAATE010000141.1:0-811 GCF_039533245.1 Nonomuraea recticatena
AGTTGGAGATGGCAATTGTCTCCCTAAGCCCGCTTGGCCTCCGACTTCCCAGAAGCGCGGCCGCAGCGACGGCGACGAGCAGCCACACCGAGACCGACCACAGTGCCACCACGGCAACGACGAGCAGGAGCGGCGCCGCCCACCACCACAGGCGCGAGACCGGCACCCCCGAGGCCTGGTCCCCCTTGGAGGTGGCGGGGGCGGCCTCGCGCGCCACCGTAGGCGCAGCGGCTGCCTGCGGGGCCTCGCGGCGGTCCTCCTTGGGGGGCTTGACCCCGTCGAAAAGGTCAGACATCGGTGCTCTCCTCCATGGCGCGGGTGGCGGTCGCGGGCGGGAGCGAACGAACGAACGCTCCAGGGGTGGGGGGCTTGGCCTGCACGAACACCGGCGACAACCCCCTGCGGCGCATGTTCGTTCGTTCGTTCGTGGTCATCGCCCACCGACCTTGTTGAGGGCCGCGGTGATGACGGCGGCGACGGCGCGCACGGGCCCGATGATCTTGTAGATCACGACGCCGCCGACGACGGTGTAGGTCACGATCTGGATCGGCAGGGCTGGGCCGGTGAGGGCGGCGAGGAACCCGGCGGTTCCGGCGGTGGGCACCGCGATCACCATGGCGATGTGCGGCCAGCGCGGCGGACCCTGCGGTGCCCGGCCCGGACGCCGGACGGCCCCTGCCGGGCGGCGGGCTGGAGTCGGGACGGCGGGTGCCGCGAACCCGAACCCGGACGGGTCCGGTACGTCATCGCGGACGGACACCGGGACCGGGACGGGAGCGGGCGGGACGGCGTCCACGTCGGCCGGGCGGAC
>NZ_BAAATE010000142.1:0-794 GCF_039533245.1 Nonomuraea recticatena
TTCCACCGCGCCCACCGAGCAAGCGGAAGACTGGGCACAGGCCTGGGCCTGGCGATCTGCAAGCGCATCGTGGAACGCCACGGCGGCGAGATCACCGCCCAGGACAACCCAGGAGGCGGCTCCCGCTTCAGCTTCACCCTGCCCGCAGTGGGCTGACCACACCAGCCACCCACCGCACTGTCTCAGGCCACCCGCACCCGCCCCATCACCGCACCCGCCCCCACCGCACTAGGGCGTGTCCTCAAAGCCAGGTGAGCAGCGTGGCCAGGTCGAGCATGCCTTGGTAGGAGGTGGCGGTCTTGTCGAAGCGGGTGGCGATGGCGCGGAACTGCTTGAGCCGGTTGAAGCAGCGTTCCACCACGTTGCGACGCTTGTAGGCGGCGCGGTCGAAGGTCGGCGGGCGTCCGCCGGCCCGGCCTCGGCGCAGCCGGTTGGCCCTCTGGTCGCGGCGTTCCGGGATGGTGGCCGGGATGCGGCGTCTGCGCAGGTAGGAGCGGATGGCGCGGCTGGAGTAGCCCTTGTCCGCGATCACCCGCCTCGGTCTGGTCGCCGGTCGTCCCGGTCCCGGCCGGTCGGACCGGACACCGGCCATGACCTGGGTGAACACGGTGCAGTCGTTGACGTTGCCGCCGGTCAGGACGATCGACAGGGGTCGGCCGTGGCCGTCGCAGGCGAGATGGATCTTGGTGGTGGGCCCGCCACGGGAGCGGCCGATCGCGTGATCACCTGGTTCGCCGTGCCCGCCGCACGACCCGACCGCCCCCCGTGTGGGACGCGATCACGCTCGTGCGGCG
>NZ_BAAATE010000143.1:0-791 GCF_039533245.1 Nonomuraea recticatena
CTCGCAATCACGAAGGATCACGCGATGGCCGTCTTCATTTCACGGCGCCACGCCTGTCACCAGCGAAAACTCGTACACCACTCCCGTGGACGCAACCCCACCTGCCTTTTCAGCAGTCCGATGGACGAAGGAAAGCACATAAGAAGGTGCACATGGAGGCTGAGGCAGGGCGCCGGCGCGGAGGCGTTGGCAGTGAGGGTCGCAGGGCCAGCGAAGGAGGACTGGCCCTGCACCAAGACGCTCCTCATGAGCACCACCTAGCTTTGATCGAAATCTGTGATTCTGTCGGAAGGGTGTACCTTCCTGAATCATCGGATGAGGGTTTCAAGATGAGGCCGACGTGGCCGCGACGGCTAGGAAGGTACATCCGTTTGGAACCGGATCGAGTGGAACGGCGGCACCGCCTACATCAGCGACACCCAGATGGCCATCCCTGGCAGCGTCGGCGGCGACGGCCTCGATGAGTGAGAGAACGGATGTAGGCAATCCCGACACCGCGGCCATGGCAGGGCAGTTCGCACAGCGCTTCCAGCTGATGGCGGGCAACATCGAGCGCGCCATCCGGGGCAAGCGCGAAGCCGTCGAGCTGGCCCTGGTCTGCCTGTTCTCCGAGGGGCACCTGCTCATGGAGGACGTGCCGGGCACCGGCAAGACCACGCTCGCCCGCTCCGTCGCCGCCAGCGTCGACGCCGAGTGGCGGCGCATCCAGTTCACCCCCGACCTGCTGCCCAGCGACATCACCGGCGTGTCGATCTTCAACCAGGCGCACCAGAAGTTCGAGTTCCACCAGG
>NZ_BAAATE010000144.1:0-775 GCF_039533245.1 Nonomuraea recticatena
AGCAGTCCGGCCCCCGGCATCACGAGCGTCGTCAGGATCGCCATGCTCAGGGTGGCGAGCGTGGCGATCCTGGCCACGCGCAGGTGCCGGGGATGCGGCACGTGCGTCCTTCTAGGCACCGGCGGCGGCGGGGAGCACGAGAACGGACGCGGCGACCAGCAGATCGACCGAGATGCACCATTCGGCGTACCAGCGGGGCACCACGCGGCCGGAGCGGTGGTGGACGTAGTCCCACGCCGCGTGCGCGGCCCACCCGGCGGCCACCAGGTAGCGGCCCAGGTCGGGGGCGACCGCGAAGGCCGCCACCGCGAGCAGGACGTAGACCGCCAGGGCGCCGCCCTGCAGGGTGAGCACGCCGCGCCCGCGCAACTCCCCGCGGAAGGCCCCGAAGATCAGGTACGCCAGGGCCAGCATCGGCAGGCCCCAGGTCACGAAGTCGGCGGCCTGCCAGGGTTCGGCGGTGAACAGGATGAAGCCGCCGCAGGCCAGGCCCACCAGGGTCGGCCAGCGGCGCAGGAGGGGATGGCCCCTGCGGGGCGTCGTGGTGGTCGCTTCGCGGATGCGCGTCGTGGTTTCCATGACCCAAGGCTCGGGCGGACGGCGCGCAAAAGGCAGATGCGGAACGCACGAATGGTTCATGCGTTTCCCATGGCGGATGCCTCGGATCATGCTCGGTCGGAGCGGTGTACCGTGATTCCTGCCATGCGTAACCACGTCGTCGCCGTCGCCGTGACCAGCGGCATGCCGACGTTCGAACTCGCTGTGCCGTGCGAGG
>NZ_BAAATE010000145.1:0-774 GCF_039533245.1 Nonomuraea recticatena
CATTTCAGCGCGGCCCTGGCTTCTTCTGAAGGATCAGCAGAGCTTGCCGGTGTACCAGGCGTTCACGACCACGCCGGGGCTGCCGAGGTCTGTGTGGCCCGGTCCGACGCAGATGGTGTTATCGGGCCAGTAGTTACGCACCACTCGGATCTTGATCCGTGAACCGTCGGATGTGCAGTGGTTGTACCAGGCCGTGTATCTGTCCTCGTAGAAGCCACAGCGCACGGCGGTGAGCCGTCCACTGGTTTTCGCTGACGCGGCGGCGGCCGCGGCGGTCGCCGCCGATCCGTCGAGCGCGCTCGCCGCCGCACTCGACGGTACGCCGACGATGCTGGTGGCTATACCGGCTGCGATCGCCACGCCGGTCAGGAATTGATGTCGTCTCATTGCTTTCTCCCTCGTTATGGAGGTTCTGCATGACATGGCCGGCCACGTTCCGTCTCTGGCGCCGCGCTGTCGCCGGTTCCAGATTCAGGTCCGATGTGACCCGCTCGAGGACAGCGAACACCAGTACAGAGGTTCGGACAATCGATTCGAGTTGGCTCGAATCCAAACCCAACCCGACACCCCGTTTCAAGGCGGCCCGCTCCTGGCGGGCCGCTGGCGCTCGTGGGCCGGGCTGCGGCTCTTCGGCCGGTCCCGGCCCACGACGCCCAGGCCCTCCCGGGCGGTTGCCGAAAGAATCGAGCGTCCCGCCGACCACACAAGGAGCACCAGCCAATCTCAAGATCGTCTCTCTAGCGCCAAAATCCGGTCCGATCCTCCCCGGAGGCC
>NZ_BAAATE010000146.1:0-774 GCF_039533245.1 Nonomuraea recticatena
CGCCCGCATCCGCGCCATCGGCGAACGCGCCGTCGCGACCTTGAAGAGTTGGAAGGTGCTGACCAAGCTGCGCTGCTGCCCGCATCGAGCGACCGCACTCGTCCAGGCCATCCTCGTCCTGCAGCTCATCGAAGAGGGCCGCTACTCAGGATGAAAAGGGCTCACTGGAGCGGGTGACGGGAATCGAACCCGCGCTGTCAGCTTGGGAGCCATCTACTGATCTTGCCCTGCTGAGCTGGGAAAGCGGGGGTGCAGGTCGAGGCTGGTCGAGTGACCCTGAGTCCCCGTGATTCACCGCTGATCGCCGCTCGTTCTGGCACGGATCTGGCACGCGTTCGGTGCCTCTGTGTTGTGGCATTGTCGGTCGAAGCTGACAGCATGCAGCCTTATGGACGCAGACGACTTCTGGCTTTTCCTCCAGCGGTCTCCGTACGCGGAGTGCAGATCATGACCGAGGATGAGATCTTCGAAGCGATACGGTCAGACCCGGGGCCCGATGTACTACCGGTGGCCTCGTCCGAGGCGGTCGCTGAGGCTGAAGAGGCCATCGGTTACCCGCTTCCTTCGCTGCTACGGCGGTTGTATCTGGAGGTGGGGAACGGAGGTTTCGGTCCTCGCGGTGGCATCATCGGTGTACGGGGCTATGACTTCTGGAAAAGCGACATCTTCGCGGACATCACTGACCTCTTTTCATCCTCGGGCGACTTCGTAGTTCTGCAGAACGGCGATGGCCTTGCACAGGTGCCCAGTCTTGAGGGGGCAGCAGCGGAGCTT
>NZ_BAAATE010000147.1:0-756 GCF_039533245.1 Nonomuraea recticatena
CTCCGGCTTCACTTCGGACGCGTCACCGGCATGACCCCTCAGACCTACCGGCACGTCTTCCGCGCTCGGGCCCGGCGAGCGGCAGGGCCCCCGCCCGGCACCTGAGCGCGAAGGCCGCGGCGGGCTCGGTCACGGAGAGGTCCTGCCCAGGACGTCGACGGCCAGCCGCTGCAACTGGTCCGCGAGGCGGTCGGGCGGGAACAGCCACAGGCCGAGCGAGTCGGCACCGGAGTCGAGCAGCCCCCGCAGTCGGCCTCTCACCTGGCCAGGACTGCCTGCGGCCGCGAACTCGTCGATCCAGGCGTCCTCGACGGCGAGCGGTTCGTCCTCTTCGAGAGCCGCCACGCGCCGACGGATCTCGCTGCCGTACCGGGACTGTCCCACCAGCGCCGTGTGCGCCTCCGCCTTCAGGAAGAAGCCGACCGCGTCCCGTACCGCCTCCCTCGCCGCCTGGTCGTCGTCGGCGACGGAGGCCAGGACGAAGGCCGTGATCGGCGGCGCTGCCCGTCCCGCGTGGGTGGCCACCCCCCTGGCCCAGTTCACATAGGCGGGGCTCGCGAGAACCGACAGCAGGATCCCGTCCGCCCTGCCGCCTGCGGCGCGGAGCGCCCGCTCGTTGACCGCCCCGATCCACAGCTCAGGTGGCTGCTTCGGCGGGAAGTCCAGCCGGATGCCCTCCAGATGGTGTGCGGCGCTCCCGCGGTCGACGGTGGCGCCGTTGAGCAGCTCGCGCACGACGTCGAAGGTCTCGGTGAC
>NZ_BAAATE010000148.1:0-747 GCF_039533245.1 Nonomuraea recticatena
CCAGCGCCAGATCCAGGCCGGATTGACTGCCGGCGCCATCAAGTAGACGCAGGGGCAGGCGCGGGCACTGGGGCAGGCGCACGAGAGCGCGCGGGCACCGGCGCGGAATCGAGCGGGCGGCGACGATGAGGCAGTAGCAGGGCTCTGGTCTGTCTCCGACTTCCCGGTCCTGTTGGGCCCGAGTTCAACCTGGCAGCGACAACGAGGCCTCATGCGGTCCTGGCCGGTCTGCGACCACCTGGCTTGATCGGGTGCGGCAGCGAGGTGGCAGCGGGGCTCGGGTCGACTTTTCAGCTTCCCGGATCACTTGTCTACCGGTTCAATCGGGCAGCGACAACGAGGTAGTGGCAGGGCCCGGTCGTTCTGCGGCTGCCCTGGCCGATCGGGTCCTGGTTCAACCCGGCAGGGATGGGAGGGTGTTGGCAGGGGTTGGTTTCCTGCCCCGGGCATGCCGAGGGGCCCGATCCCTCTTGGGGATCAGGCTGCGCTGCATGGTGTTGCCGTGCGGCGCTTCCCCCAGCAGTCGCCCGCTGGGGCAGCCTAAGACCGGCACAGGGGATGGTGGCTTCGGTGTTGCGAACTTCTCTCGGCATCGGGCCTTCGCCGCTCGCATGGCCTTCATTGCCCGGTCTCTGTCGATGGCCTCAGCCATCCCATCCAGGTCGGGCTTCATTGTCTCGGACCATTCGGAGCGGTAGAGCCCGGTGGGGAACACATCCCATTCCGAGTCTTGGTGTTCGGTGTCCA
>NZ_BAAATE010000149.1:0-743 GCF_039533245.1 Nonomuraea recticatena
AGCGGTCCAGGCGCAGGCTGCCCACGGGGTGCGGCCCTTCGGTCTCCAGCCGGTACTCCTCGCCTGACTTGGCGCGGTTCTCCTCGATCACCCGCTCGGACGGCGCCTTCTCCCCGCCCATCAGAGCTTCCTGCATCTTCTCGAACCGCTCGTGCGCCTCCTGCACGTAGCCGGTGCCCAGCGTCGTGTAGTCGATCTGCGTGGCGATCAGATCGCGCAGGTACGCCTTGTTCGGCTCGAAGGTCACCGGCGTGGGCAGTTCGGGCGCCGCCACCTCCTCAGGGTCGCGCCCGTCGTGCTTCTTGAACAGCTCGGCCGCCAGGCGCAGGTGCTCCAGCTCCATGTTGAGGTGCAGTTCCCAGATCGCCTTCACCTTCGGGTCCGACTCCGTCTCCATGAAGGAGTAGTAGAGGTAGCACTCGTTGTACTCATGGTTGAGCAGCATCTCCCACCAGCTCTCGCCGGGGTCGACGAGCGACTCGTAGTGGGTGACGTGCTCCTCCTCGATCAGCCCGATCTCCTGGTAGAGCTGGCGGGCGATCGGCTCCATGTACTCGGGGCCGACGTTCATGTAGAAGTTCATCGTCTGCTGCTCCGCGGCCAGGATCGTCAGCGCGTGCAGTTTCGACAGCGGGGCGGCCGAAGTGCGGTCATAGGGCTCGCGCACGTTGTCGACGGGGTCGCGGTGATGCAGGTAGGTGGGACGGCCAGGCATGACCTCTGTCAGCCCGTCGACGACCTTC
>NZ_BAAATE010000150.1:0-733 GCF_039533245.1 Nonomuraea recticatena
CGGCAACGTAGAGCGCCGACGACGCGGAAGGCCCGGAGCACCGCCCTGGGGGAGGCGGCGCGCGGGGCCTGCGCGGCGCTCTAGCGGACCCTGGCCAGCACCCGCGCGGCCGACGTGCCCAGCCCCGTCGGACCGCCCAGCGCGGGCAGCGCCCCGGAACCCGCCGCACCACCGGTCGCGCGACCCACCGGGCCGCCCGCCGCGCCGAAGTGCCGCACGAGGTCCTCGTCGTGGTACCGCACGCAGTTCTCGTGCCAGTTCACGATCCCGGCCATCCAGTCCTTCAGCTCGTCCCCGTAGTCCAGCAGCGCGCGCCGGGCCGCGTCGTCCAGGTCGAGGTCCTCGAACATCTGCGGCATCTCCACCTCCAGCACGTGCTCGAACTGCCGCACCCTGGCCTCCTGCAACCGCTCCACGACCTGGAACGCCCGGTCCAGGTCGCAGTCCAGGAAGTTCTGCACCACCACCACGAGGTTGTGCACCTCGCCCTCGTACTGCACCTCCTTGCGGTGCGAGTACAGGTCGTTGACCATCCACCCGTAGTCGGCGGCCGAGTTCTCCAGGTTCTGCAGGGTCCGCGTCCGGTAGACCTCCGGCGGCACCCGGTCGCCGTGCGCGAAGCGGGCCAGGCTCTTGGTCAGGTCGGACCCGAAGGTGTCCCGGCGCATCTCGACGTAGTCGACCGGGTCGGGGATGCGGTTGAGCTGCTGGTTCTGCAGCTCCCACAGCCAGG
>NZ_BAAATE010000151.1:0-727 GCF_039533245.1 Nonomuraea recticatena
CCGAGTACGACCAGCCTGGGGAGCTCACCGGAACCGGGGAGTGGCGCGACGGCCGGGCTCACGTCCACGTGACGTGCGGCATCGAGGGGGATATTGCGCGTGCCGGCCATCTCCACGCGGCGACTGTCGAGACGTACTTCGTGAACGTCACCGTGACCGTGGTCGAGTCGCGGGCCACGAGCGCCTAGGGGCGCAGCAGGCTTGCGCGAACCCGCGCGCTCGTAGGAGCGTCCGCACAATCTGCCGAACACGAAGCGGCTCCCGGGTGTCCCCGGGAGCCGCTACGAGAGTCATGGGAGCTGTATCAGCTCATCACAGCGATGTCGCTGGCCTCTCAGTGAGACTCGGCGTAGCGGACACCCTCGGCGTCCCACGCCAGCCACTCCCGGCCGTCGTCATCGACGATCACGCAGAAACCCCACTGAGTAACCTCCGGCCGCTCCGGGGGCGCGTATCCGAGGCTCTGGATACGGTCGGTGAAGACGGGCCCGGTGTCATCGGTGTCGTCGTAGGCGGCGACCAACTCAGCGTTGCGCGCCTGGTCCTCGGTGACCTTCGGGTGTTCATTCATCGCAGTGCCTCCCCGGTACCCGTGATCTTCTTCCGTAGCCGAAGTCGGCCTTCGGTGTCGCAGACCTTCACAATGAGCTCTGTGCGCGGCTTGAGGTAGTGCGCGGTGTTGGTCTTGCAGCCGTTCCCATCATGGTCGCACGGCTCGGCGTTCAAG
>NZ_BAAATE010000152.1:0-726 GCF_039533245.1 Nonomuraea recticatena
ACCCGTCTACCAGGGGCTCTGCTACGTCATCAGGCGAACACCGGACCCGCGATCATGCCGTGATCAGCACCCGCCGCCGGAGGATGAAAAGGGGTCAGTGATTGGCAATTCCCTGAAACCGTGGAGTCGCTTCTCTGCGGCGATGGCCTGCTGAGCCTTCGCTCTGCTCGCCGCCCGAGCGGCCGTGATGCGTCGTTCGTCGGCAGGGCTGTGCCTGCGGCGGGCGTTGTAGAAGTCGGCGATCCAGATGGCGATCTTTACGCGGGCTTCCGCTCGGGTGACGAAGTGATGCCGGTGTGCGAACTCGACTTTCAGGGTGGAGCTGAACGACTCGGCCGCGGCGTTGTCCAGCGCGCAGCCGATCCTGCTCCTGGACTGCACCACGCCCCAGTGCCGGTAGGCGGCCTGAAAGCGGGCGGCGGTGTACTCGCTGCCGCGGTGTGAGCGCCAACTCCACCAGTGCCTGGACCACCCAGCAGGTCCGTAACCTGCTGGTGGACCTCGGCGGCCGGATCAGCTCCTTCCGCTTTCTCATCCAGAACCGAGATGCCAAGCTCTCGGGTGTCTTCGATGGGGTCTTCGCTGGCGCGGACGTGACGGTGGTGAAGACCCCGCCGCGAACGCCGCGGCTAAGAACTTCTAACGCAATGAGGTAAGGCGTCGCCAGCAGATGAGTGCACAGGCCAGCTTGAGGAAAGCCTCGTGGATGTCGGCACGGACCTCCCA
>NZ_BAAATE010000153.1:0-724 GCF_039533245.1 Nonomuraea recticatena
CGTCTCGTTCCCGGCGGCGATGAGCCGGGCGGCTTCCTCGGCCTTCCCGGCCGCCGCCTGCCACTGGGCGGCGCCTTCGGCCGGGAGCGGACTCGCCGAGCCTTCGGTAGCGGCGCGCGCCCCGGCCGCAGCCTGCTCGAGGCCGTCCCGGGCCCGGTGCAGGCCGGTTGCGGCATCGCTGGCACTGGTGGTGAGGGCGCGCAGATGCGCGATTAGCTCGGAGAGCAGGGACAAAGCGGGGGCTCCGTTCGGGGGCAACGGGTTCCGGTCATGCTAGCGAATATCGGGAGCCACCGCGTCCCCCACTTTCGGGCCGTTTCAGTGCATCCGAGGAAGCACGAAGCGGCTCCCGGTAGTCACCGGGAGCCGCTATCGTAGATTTCGGATGCGTGGTGTTGCCGTCGCTCTACTGATCCTGCCGGGGGAGCCGACAGATCAGCGGGCGGCGCGCAGCAACGCTTCGAACTCCGTGACCTTGATACCGAAGATCGGAGATTCCTCACCGAGCTTCGAATCACGGACCTCAAAAGCACCCTCGTTTGTACGAGCCTCGACGCAGTTCGCACCCGCGTCGTTCGAACGGCGGGCCTTGCGCCATGGGGATGTCATCCCACAACCTCCTGAATCGGTACGGATTGTTCCTCCTGGACGAGCTTGAAGGTCGCCAAGTCGGAGGCCAAGCGGTCTTAGGAAGACAATTGCCATCTCCAACTCCTTGGCTCAC
>NZ_BAAATE010000154.1:0-723 GCF_039533245.1 Nonomuraea recticatena
CCCAGGCCGGAGCCGTGTTCGGTGCCGCGGCGGGCGATCAGCGGGCGGATCTGCAGCTCGCGCACCAGGCGGCGGTACTTGTCGTGGTCGTAGCCCCGGTCGGCGAGCACGACGTCGGGGCGCTGGCGGGGGCGGCCGCGCTTGCCGCGCACCCTGGGAACGGCGTCCAGCAGCGGACGAAGCTGGGTGACGTCGTTGCGGTTGGCGCCGGTCACGATCACGGCAAGCGGGATGCCGGTGGCCTCGGTGATCAGGTGGTGCTTGGTGCCGGCCCGTCCTCGATCGACCGGGGACGGCCCGGTCTGCGGCCCCCTTTTAACGCCCTGATCTGCGAGGAGTCCGCTACAGCGCGGGAGAAGTCGAGCGCGTCGGCCGCGCGCAGCCGATCGAGCAGCACCTCGTGCAGACGCTGCCACACCCCGGCCTCGTTCCACTCGGCCAGCCGCCGCCAGCACGTCATGCCCGAGCCGTAGCCCAGCTCTTGCGGCAGATGCTCCCAAGCGATCCCGGTGTGCAGCACGAACAAGATGCCCTGCAACGCCAGCCGATCATCCAGCCGCTTACGTCCCGGATGCCGGAACCGCCGCTGCCGCTGGGGCAGCAACGGCTCGATCACCGCCCACAGCTCGTCGCTGACCTCCCACGGCTTCGCCCGCGCCACCCGTACTCCTCTCACGACCGCTACAGCGAGAGATCAAAGCACACCGGAGATCATTCTGTTAG
>NZ_BAAATE010000155.1:0-706 GCF_039533245.1 Nonomuraea recticatena
TGCTGCAAGGAGTCTAGGGCCGGGAGGTCATCTGAGCAGGTCGAAGCAGCGCCGATTTCCCGGCTCGCTGGCCGGTTCTCCGTCCGCCTTGATGGCGTTGCGGAAGGCCCTGATGAACTGCTCCTTCGGTGCCTCGATGAGTGCGCTGGCGGCCTACGGCGGCGGCGTCGGGGGCGCTTCCAGCCCTTCGTCGGCAGCCCACTCCTCGGCGATCTGCCGCTGCTCCCAGTACTCCCATGCGCGGCTGGCCGGCGGGATCGTGACGCGGTAGGCGCCGTCGGCGGGTTTGCGCTTGGTCTGGCGCTCCTCGAGGAGGTCGAGCACCCGGTCGACCTTGCGGTGGAGTTCGGCGCAGCACTCCGGGTATTCGGTGTGGTTGGTGTGCATGGTGTTCTCCGTTAGCTGGTGGATTCGGCGGCGATGACGGTCGGAGTGATCGCGCCGACGGTGATGAACTCGTAGGTCTTGCCGATCTCGATGGAGCGGTAGAGCTCGATCGAGTCCCATGCGCCACGGAGCAGGACGTCGGCAACGTGGAGGTCGCCGCAGTCGGCGGTATGGAGCTGGTAGGCGCGCACGTTGCCATCCATGCCGTAGACCTGCCGCTTGTCGGTGACGGTGCAGTTCAGGGTGTCCTCGGTCGCTTGGTAGTAGCCAGCGCAGGCCGCGCTGAAGGCGAGGGTGGCGCTGGCGGTGAGGATGGCCT
>NZ_BAAATE010000156.1:0-704 GCF_039533245.1 Nonomuraea recticatena
GAGGTGATCGCGAAATCGACGGTGATCTGCGCGGGGTCGCCGCCGACGTTCAGCGGCTTGGAGATGGCGACGACCTCGACCGGGTAGATGTCGCACAGGAGCCCGGCGGTGTCGCCGCCGTGCGCGATGAGGATGAAGCCCTGGTCGCCGCGAGACAGGAGCGACCGGATGTCGGTGGTCGCCTTGTCCGCGTAGAACATGAACTGGGAGTCCTCGGGGTCGATGCGTCCGGCGATGCGCGAGGTGAACTTGCGCTTGAGGTCCGGTGCGGGCACGCGGTTGGCCGAAACGGCCCAGCCGGGGGCGTCGGCGACTTCCCCGGTGAGGTCGGTGCCGGCGTTGATCTCGACGCGGGTCGGGGAGGCGAGCGTCGAGATGGTGTCGATCCAGTACGTGACCGCGGTACCGGGGTGGATGTACCGGTTCGAGGTTGTGAGCGCTGCGGGCGGCATTAGACGGCCTCCTCATCTTTCTTGTCGGTGGCGTCGGTGCGCCGGTTCGAAGACCGCTTGGGGGCCTTCGGCTCTTCGGTGTCGCCGGCGGGGGCCGGTTCCTCGTCGGGTGCGACTTCCCAGCCGCTGGCGAGCCGCGGCCCGGTCTTGTTCGCGCGGACGCGGATGGGCTGGCCGGGCAGGTCCGGGTGCCGCATGGTCACGAAGTCGTCGCTCATGCCTCCGCCACCTCGACGGTCACCGTCGTGGCGG
>NZ_BAAATE010000157.1:0-697 GCF_039533245.1 Nonomuraea recticatena
TGGCCCACAGAACGACATGGCTCCGATCCGACTTGCCGCCAACCGGCGAGCGAGAACGTCATCCGCGCCTACGAGAGGGCACTTGGATTGAACCGCCGCGAGATCTTCACCCTGGCCGCCGCCGCGCTCGGCGCCGGCCTGACCGCCGGGGACCGGGAAACGATCACCGACATGTACGCCTCCATCGCCTCCGGGGACGACACCGTCCTCGCCACCGTCCAGACCACGCACGCCGTCGACCACTCGCTCCAGGCCCTCGCGATCCGCGAGAAGCGCACCATCAAGCGGCTCCGGCTGTGGCTCAACGACGGCGACACCGCCGAGCTGCGAGTCAACTCTGCCGGGATCCTCGCGAAGACCGGCGACGCGGACCTCGCCGACGAAGTCGCCCTGGCACTCGCCCGCGACGCCGCCGCCCGGGACCGCTACCTGACCGCGGTCCAGACCCGTGTCGGTACCGAACCCGACGCCCTCGCCGCCGAGCTCCACAACCAGCGGGACTCCGGGGCCCGCTGGTGCGCCGCGTATCTCCTGGCCGGGGCTGGGCATTCGGCGGCCATCACCGAGGCGATGCGCACCGAACCGTCCCGGGAGACGCTCCGCGCCATGGCGCTTGCGGCAGGGGGCGTCCGTGACGTTCTCGTTGGAGCCGTCCTGGACGACCTTCATCGGCCGGCCCCGCTTGTCGTTCAGGTAG
>NZ_BAAATE010000158.1:0-696 GCF_039533245.1 Nonomuraea recticatena
GAGGGGGGAGGGCCGGGACCGGGCGGGTGAGCCCGGGTCGCGGCCCTTGGTGTGTCCGGTGGCGGCGGGTCAGGCCAGGGTGTCCTGGAGCTTGATCTTGCCGTCGTAGATGACGAACTTCTGGTTGGCGTTGTTCATGCACTTCCACAGGCGGACCTTGGTGCCGTTGGCGCGGGAGTTGCCGACGTCCAGGCACATCGGGCTGGCGGTGTCGATGGTGTCCTTGATGACGATCTCTCCTCTCCTGATGACCCAGAGCTGGTTGGTGTTGCTGACGCATTGCCACAGCTGGACCTGGGCGCCGTTGGTGCGGGACTTGGTGGCGTCCAGGCACATGGGGGTGGCGGTGCCGGCGGTGTCCTCGACCTTGATGAGGCCGTTGTCGATCACGAACCTCTGGTTGGTGTTGCCGACGCACTGCCACAGCTGGACCTTGGTGCCGTTGGTGCGGGACTTGGTGGCGTCCAGGCAGACGGGGGCTTCGTGGGTGAGGGTGTCGGGGGCGGGCAGGTGGGCGGCGGCCGCGGCGGCCGCGGCGGGCAGGACGGTGGACGCGCTCACGACGGCGACGGCGACGCCGGCCAGTAGATGGCGAGCAAGCAGCATGGTGCCTCCTGGGCAGGTTGATCAGAACGCGATCACCATCCCGCAACCGAGGGTGATTGACCAGTTGCGTTAGGTTAATGTCTGGTCATC
>NZ_BAAATE010000159.1:0-690 GCF_039533245.1 Nonomuraea recticatena
CCACGCCAGGTCTTGATCTTCTGAAAACAGCGCTCGACGGTGTTGCGCTGCTGGTAGCGCCCTGGATCGAAGCCGACGGGCCGCCCACCGGCCGAACCCTTCTTCTTCCGGTTGGCCTGCTGATCGGTCTTCTCCGGGATCACCGCGGTGATCCGGCGGCGGCGCAGATAGCCGCGGTTGGCCTTGGAGGAGTAGGCCTTGTCCGCGGCCACCGCAGCAGGGCGGGTACGCGGCCGGCCGACCGGGCCGGGGACGCGGATCTTGTCCAGGACGGTGATGAATCGCGGGCAGTCGGCGGCCTGTCCAGGTGTGAGCACGAAAGCCAGCGGCAGCCCGGCGGCGTCGACAGCGGCATGGACTTTGCTGCTTAACCCGCCTCGGGATCGGCCAAGCCCGCCAGCCTTGGCCCGGGCCTTGCGGCGTCGCCGCGTGGCGCCACGATCCTGGCCCGACGATGTGTTCGCCTCGTCCGCGCTGGGTGTGCCCTGCGGCGCATCACGCCCAGCACCGGCGGCTGCTCCGGCAGCGGAGCCCCTTTTTCCTCGGTCAGCGCCTGCTCCAGCGCATCCAAGGTCTCGCCGGCGACCGCCAGTCCAGCCGACTCCTGATGCGCCCGCACGATCGTGGAGTCCACGCTGACCAGCTCCAACCCGACCTGCCCACGCGATGCGGCCTCGGCGATCAGCGCGT
>NZ_BAAATE010000160.1:0-684 GCF_039533245.1 Nonomuraea recticatena
GTCAAGTTGTGCTCGATCGCGAACGCGCGGGCCTCGTGGGCGAGGACCGCGGCGACCGCGCCGTCGATGAGGAGCCCGTCGCCGCGCTTGGCGAGCTTCAAGTAGTGGGTGGCGAGCAGGTCCTCTTCACCGGCGCGGGGCTTCTTCTTCTGCCCCTTGACGACCACGGCGTTCTTGATGTGGTCGGTGAGGAGCTTCGAGGCCTGGTGCGTGATCTGGCCTTCGCCGAACGCGGTCATCCACCGCTCCAGGGCCTTGTCGAACCGCTGCTCGGAGTTCGTGGGGAACTCCACGACGCGGGTCTCGCCGAAGTCGCGGGCCCAGACGTCGAGGTAGTCCTGCCAGCGCCAGGGGTCGGCGAACATGACCATGACCTCGTAGGCCTCGAAGGCGGCGCGGAGCTTCGCGTCGACTTGGACGGAGGGGACGCGCCAGTCCTTGGGGGCGTCCTTGGGGCGGGTCCAGATGCCGAGTTCGAACAGGCACCCGTCGGACATGCGGGAGGCGATGAGCGCGGTGCCGTCGCGGTACTTGGCGCCGTCGAAGCCGAGGGCGATCGCATCGCCGGGGCGGAGCGGGCGCCAGTCCTCGTCGGTGTCGGCGGGGCGGCCTTGGGCGTCCCACGCGGTGGGGTCGGCGAGGACGTTCTCGCCCACGACGATCTCGTTGAGGAAGAACCGGCGC
>NZ_BAAATE010000161.1:0-680 GCF_039533245.1 Nonomuraea recticatena
GCTGGCGCCTGATGAGTTGTGGGAGTTGTTCCTGCGGGTGGTTCCGCCGGCGCCGACGCGCCCGCAGGGTGGTGGGCGGCGGCGGGTCGACGATCGGGTGATTCTGGCGGCGATCGTGTACGTGGCCACCACGGGGTGCGCTTGGCGGCAGTTGCCGCCGGTGTTCGGCGCCTCCTGGCAGACGGTGCACCGCCGCTTCACCGAGTGGAGCGCCGCCAGGGTGTGGGCCAAGCTGTACCGGATCCTGCTGGACGAGCTCGGCGCTCGCGGCGAGCTGGACTGGTCGCGGTGCGCGGTCGACTCCGTCAGCGTGCGGGCCATGAAAGGGGGGAACTGACAGGCCCGAATCCTGTCGATCGCGGCAAGAAAGGGTCGAAGATCCACCTCATCACCGAACGGACCGGTCTGCCCTTGGCTGTCGCGATCAGCGCCGCCAACGTCCACGACAGCCTGGCCCTGGAACCTCTGGTCCGCAGCATCCCGCCTGTTCGCTCCCGCCGAGGGCCACGTCGGCGCCGACCCGCCAAGCTCCACGGCGACAAGGGCTACGACTATTCCCACCTGCGGACCTTCCTGCACAGCCGGGGCATCATCCCGCGCATCGCCCGCCGCGGGATCGAATCCAGCCAACGCCTGGGACGCCACCGCTGGGTCGTGGAAAGGACGGTCTCGTGGCTGGC
>NZ_BAAATE010000162.1:0-664 GCF_039533245.1 Nonomuraea recticatena
CGGGCCCGGCGAGGACGCGTTCGCGGACCTGCTGCGGCAGGTCGCCGAGGGCGCGGACCTGCGCTCGACCGGGCGGTTGGTCACCAGGGGCGGCCAGGCGCAGGTCGGCGAGCTGGTCACCGGGGAACGGCTGGACGTCCCGACCCCGTCCTACGACGGGTTCTTCGAGCAGCTGGCCGAGGCCGGGCTGTCCGACCTGGAGGCCGAGGTCTCGCTGCCGGTGGAGTTCTCCAGGGGCTGCTGGTGGGGCGCGAAGACGCACTGCACCTTCTGCGGCCTCAACGGCGCCACCATGCGCTACCGCAGCAAGCACCCGGACTCGGTGGCCGCCGAGCTCAAGCACATGATGGACCGCTACGGGGTGCTGGACTTCTTCGCCGTCGACAACATCCTCGACCTCGGCTACCTCGACACGGCGCTGCCCGCGGTGGAGGAGCTGCGCACCGACCACTCGCTGTTCTTCGAGGTCAAGGCGAACATGGAGTGGGCGGACATCCGGCGGATGCGCAGGGCCGGGGTGAGGTCGGTGCAGCCGGGCATCGAGAGCATCAGCACGGAGGGGCTGCGCGCGCTGAAGAAGGGCGCGACGGCGTTCCAGAACGTGCGCTTCCTGCTGGGGTGCGCGGAGTTCGGGGTGCTGCCGGTGTGGAACATCCTGTCCGGC
>NZ_BAAATE010000163.1:0-658 GCF_039533245.1 Nonomuraea recticatena
GCGACGATGAGGATGCCGACGCACCAGCCGAGGGCGATCCAGATGTCGGTGCCCACCGGCTGCTGGGTGAACAGGTCGCGGACGGCGTTGACGATGGAGGTCACCGGCTGGTTCTCGGCGAAGACGCGTACCGGGCCTGGCATGGTGTCGGTGGGCACGAACGCCGAGCTGAGGAACGGCAGGAAGATGAGCGGGTAGGAGAACGCGCTCGCGCCTTCCATGGTCTTGGCGGACAGGCCGGGGATGACGGCGATCCACGTCAGCGCCAGGGTGAACAGGATCAGGATGCCGGCGACCGCGAGCCACGCCGCCACGCCCGCCCCCGAGCGGAAGCCCATGAGCAGGGCGACGAGCACGACGACCAGGAGCGAGATCGAGTTGGCGACCAGCGAGGTCAGCACGTGCGCCCACAGCACGGACGAGCGTGCGATCGGCATGGACTGGAAGCGCTCGAAGATGCCGCCCTTCATGTCCATGAACAGCCGGAACGCGGTGTAGGCGATGCCCGAGGCGACCGTGATGAGCAGGATGCCGGGCAGCATGTAATTCACATACGAATCCGACCCTGTCTTGATCGCACCGCCGAACACGTAGACGAACATCAGCATCATGGCGATCGGCATGATCGCGGTCGTGATGATGGTGTCCGGGCTGCGCG
>NZ_BAAATE010000164.1:0-652 GCF_039533245.1 Nonomuraea recticatena
ATGGACATGACCAAGAAGGCCTCGCAGCGTGAGCGGATGATGAACCGGTCGCTGCCGTCGGTGACGCAGCCGATCGCGATCGACGACCCCACCGACGCCCTGCGCGCGCTCGCCTACGCCGAACGCGTGCACCAGCACGCGGTCCGCTCCGGCGACGAAGCCCAGATCAAGCGGACGAAGACCGCGCTCACCCGCGCGAAGAACAAGCACGACGCCTGCTACGAGTACCTGAAGATCCGTGCGCTGCGCCCCAAGGCCTACGAGCAGCTCATGGCCGAGCACCCACCGACCCCCGAGCAGTCCGCGGCCGCCCCCGCCCCGCACGAGGCCCCGCAGTGGAACCGGGAGACGTTCCGGCCCGCGCTCCTGGAGGCGTGCGTCGAGAACGACATGACCGCCGAGGACTGGGCCGCGTGGCTCGAGGAGCACTCCGCCCGCGGCGAGGGCGACAAACTGTTCGTGGTCACGCTCGCGCTCAACGAGGCCGAGCGCCTACCCGAATCCGTGATGCTCCCAAAAGGATCTCCGCTGACCCCCAGCTCGCGGTAGAGATCGCCGTCGCCACCGAACTCCACCTCCCCCACTCCGTGTTCCTCGAGTGGGACAAGGACGACCGCGACAAAGCGATCTGGCACCACCTGAGGGAACGATC
>NZ_BAAATE010000165.1:0-652 GCF_039533245.1 Nonomuraea recticatena
GGCCAGTACCGGTGCACCGCCGGGAGCGGGGGAGCGGGGACGACCAGGTCCACCCCGCAGAGGGTGGTGCCCGGTTGAGCGGGGGACAGGTCGGCGGGGACCGCGTGCCGCTTCCTGGCGTGGGGCAACCACCTGTTGCGTGCGGCCATGCGCGTCACCTCGCTACCGCCTCGTCCGGCTGGACACGTCGTCGTGGGCGCGCGAGCGCATCCCGTTCTCCGGTGGGGAGCTTAATACGACAACGACAGGTTGTTATTGATTGACTAGGGGCGGGTATACCGTCTTGATGGTGGTCGAGGACGTGTGGTCGTGGTCGGCGGGGTTCGACGCGTTTGTGGGCGGTTTCGCGGCCAGGTTCCCGCGTGTGGAGTCGAGACGTCAGATGCGTTGCCACGTAAGAGGATTATTGTCCGAAGTGGAGCGTAAGAACGGATGGGCCCTGGCGGAGGCGACCGGACAGTCGGGGCCTGAGCGGATGCAGCGGTTGCTGAACTTCTACGCCTGGGACGAGGACGGCGTCCGTGACGACCTGCGGGCGATGGTGACGGAAGTACTGGGTGATCCGGAGAGCGGCGTCCTGATCGTGGAGGAGACGGGGTTCCTGAAAAAGGGTGTGAAGTCGGCCGGGGTCGCACGGCAGTACTCGGGGACC
>NZ_BAAATE010000166.1:0-646 GCF_039533245.1 Nonomuraea recticatena
AGAAGAAAACGCAAAAACGTTTAAAAGCATGATGAAAGTTGTGCTAAAATCAAAGGCTTCGCTGATCACAGCAAGCAAAGAAATGAAAGCCGGTTTAGATTGGTTTTTGTTCTCGGATCCTTAACAAGATACAGCCGATAAGCGTGGGCGTTTGATGGCAAGCAGCCAAGTTCTTTAGAACTAAATCAAACGCTCATGGAAATAGAAGTGAAGTTCACTTCAATTCCGTTTTTATGAGTGAGTCGCAAGACTTTAAATTCAAGATCGAACTATAGAGTTTGATCCTGGCTCAGATTGAACGCTGGCGGCATGCTTTACACATGCAAGTCGAACGGTAACAGCACTTCGGTGGCTGACGAGTGGCGAACGGGTGAGTAATACATCGGAACGTGCCTAGTAGTGGGGGATAACTACTCGAAAGAGTAGCTAATACCGCATGAGATCTACGGATGAAAGCAGGGGACCTTCGGGCCTTGTGCTACTAGAGCGGCTGATGGCAGATTAGGTAGTTGGTGGGGTAAAGGCTCACCAAGCCAACGATCTGTAGCTGGTCTGAGAGGACGACCAGCCACACTGGGACTGAGACACGGCCCAGACTCCTACGGGAGGCAGCAGTGGGGAATATTGCGCAATGGGCGAAAGCCTG
>NZ_BAAATE010000167.1:0-644 GCF_039533245.1 Nonomuraea recticatena
CAGGGTTAGAACAGCTCCATCTTTAGCCTTCCAAAGAAGCCTTCGCATGCAGCATTGTCTGGCGAGCACCCTTTGCGAGACATCGAGCGAACCAACTTTGCATCATGGACCCTCGAGAGCCAGCCTGGCCAGCGGTAGTGAGCTCCACGATCAGAATGAATCACAGGGCGGCTCTCGCTGCCTTGAACAGCATCAATGGCCGCATCCAGCATTGTGTTGACGAGATTTGCGTTGGGATGAGTCCCAATCGACCAGCTCACCACCAGCCCGTCAAAGCAATCAATGACTGGCGACAGGTAGACCTTGCCAGCAGGAATCTGGAATTCAGTAATGTCGGTGAGCCACTTCTCATTGGGCGCAGCGGCATGGAAGTCTCGATTGATGAGGTTTTGCGGGGCAGCACCTATCTCTCCAAGGTATGAGTTATATCTGCGGCGTTTGGGCTTGGCCACGATCAACCCCTCCTGCTTCATCAGCCGGCGAACCACCTTCTCTGAGATGCCCGTGCACTCCTTGAGCAGGGATGCCTGCACCCTGCGATATCCATAGCAACGGTAGTTGTTGTCGAAGATCTCTGTGATGCTTCGGCGTAAATCAACGTATTTGTCAGCCAGCTTCAGCCGGGCACGATGGTAAAAATACGA
>NZ_BAAATE010000168.1:0-642 GCF_039533245.1 Nonomuraea recticatena
CGGGCGGGGGCCCTGCCGCTCGCCGGGCCCGAGCGCGGAAGACGTGCCGGTAGGTCTGAGGGGTCATGCCGGTGACGCGTCCGAAGTGAAGCCGGAGGTTGGCGGCGGTACTGAAACCGGTACGGCGCGCGATCCTCTCGACCGGCTCGTCGGAGGTCTCCAGCAGTTCCTGGGCGAGCCGCACCCTCTGCTGGAGGAGCCACCGCAGGGGAGTGGTCCCCAGCTTGTCGTGGAAGCGGCGAGCGAGGGTGCGCTCGCTCAGCTTCGCCGTCCTGGCGAACTGCGAAACGGTCAGCGGCTGGTCCAGGTGGTCGCGCGCCCACTGCAGCACCGGTGCCAGGTCGTCGCTGTTCTCGGGCTGGACCAGCAACGGGGCGTGCTGGGCCTGCCCGCCCTCCCGGTGCGGCGGCACGACCATGCGGCGGGCCACCTCGTTGGCGACCGCGGCCCCGTGGTCGCGGCGCAGCAGGTGGAGGCACAGGTCGACGGCGGCGCCCGTGCCTGCCGAGGTGAGGACGTCCCCGTCGTCGGTGTAGAGCACGGCCGGTTCGAAGCGGACCTCGGGGAAGCGGTGGGTGAAGTCGCCGGCGTTCATCCAGTGTGTCGTGGCAGGACGCCCTGCCAGCACGCCGGCGGCGGCGA
>NZ_BAAATE010000169.1:0-631 GCF_039533245.1 Nonomuraea recticatena
GGGCGACTGGGACTCGGCGGACTGGGGCAGCGAGCTGGACCAGTTCTTCCAGATCGTGGAGAAGGCCCGCGCCAAGGGGTTCAAGCTCGACCCGAGCGCGGTGCGGGGCGGGCGCACGCCGTGCCTGGAGGGCAGGTGGGACCAGGCGTTCCCGGCGATGCGCCAGCACGGGCTGGTGTACGACACCAGCCACGTGAGCCTGGGCGTGCAGTGGCCGTCGGTGCGGGACGGGGTGTGGGAGTTCCCGATGCCGGAGGTGCGGGTTCCCGCGCTGGGCAAGCAGGTCGTGATGATGGACTCCAACCTCTTGTACGCGCCCGTCGGCGCGAAGGAGCGGACCGATCCGGCGAACGTGCCGCTGTTCACCCAGGTGGTGGTGGACACCTACTGGTCGGTGCTGCGGGCGGCGGCGAACGGGAACCGGGCGCCGGTGGTGATCGGCAACCACTTCAACGACTGGGCGGGCGGGGCGTTCAGCGACGCGGTGGAGCGGTTCATGGGCGAGGCGTGCGGGAAGGACGGGACGGTGTGCGCGACGTACACCGAGGTGCTGCAGTGGATGCAGTTGCAGGACCCGGAGGTGCTGGAGCACTACCGGCGGATGCCCGCGGCGATGAACTGACGGTCCGAG
>NZ_BAAATE010000170.1:0-626 GCF_039533245.1 Nonomuraea recticatena
TGCTATAAGCCTCGGGCGTATCCAGGTGAGGGCGCAGTGCATCAGCAGCAAAGACGGGAGCGTCGACAGATTCCGTAAGGCGTCCGGCATGACGCAAGACAACCGCAAGCCGCCATGCACCCCCTGCAATCAACAAGGGATCTTCACTTTGCTCGGCGGCCTGAATGGACCTTTCTGCTGCAATCCACGGGAGGTGTTGCTCACCTAGACGGTCTAGCATTCCGCTAGTCACTCGATAAACCAAAGCTTGCAGCTTCCCCGCGTCCCGCTTTTCGGCTTCACTTTTAGCCGAGTTCATCAAATGCCAGGCGTCGGCAATCATGTCGGGGACAAGCGGGGCCATTTCAGACCAGCGCTCAGTCTGGGAACAGAAAAAAGCTTTTTCGATACGGATTTTCAAGTGCTCCGGAGATACGGTCACCCGGTCTGGAATGTTAAAAAGGCTAGACATTCCGTTGTATCGCAGCATTGCCGATTCAATTTCAGGAACAGTATTAGGTGCCGTGCCGAGCGTATCGCCACGGTTTGTCGTAGCCCTAAACGGCCCAGGCAAAAGGAGGGCTGGCTTGATTCGTAGCGCCTCAGCTATAGCGACAATGGTAGATAACTTATCCACCTGCCTTTTC
>NZ_BAAATE010000171.1:0-614 GCF_039533245.1 Nonomuraea recticatena
GCTGTTCATGTACCGCACCTTGGTCACGACGACCACGTCAACGCCCTGGTCCACCAGTACTTGAACCAGGAGTTGATCCAGCGACGGCGCCTTCTCCAGCCTCCGCATGTCCACCAGCAACGGGGTCGGCCCATTCAGCTCCCTGGCGACCTGCCGCAGCAGGAACGACTTCCCGCGTCCGAAATCTCCCAGCACCATGACGAACTGCGCGGTGCTGCTGCCCAACCAGTCGAGCACCTGTCCCAAAGCATCCGTGCCTGCGTGATTTCCATACTGGTATCGCTGCCGCACGTACAGCTCCGCCGGGTAGATCGTGTCCGCCGCCAGCCGCTCCCGTAGTGACTGCTCGTACCGGCGCAGGTCGATCAAGCCCAGGTAGTCGATCCAACTGCGCAGGCGGACGCCTCGCCGTCGCGCCTGTTCGACCAGCTCTCCCGAAGCCGGTGGGCCGCTGTAAACCAGTTCCGACCTGGCAGAGGGATCACCCGAGGCGAACCGGGTGTGCACCTCTGCGGCGAACCGGTCAACGGCCGCCGCGGTGACTTCCCCCTCGACCGTGCCCACCGCCCACGAGTCCACCCCGCCACCGGGAAGCCGCTCGGTGATCCGCAAGT
>NZ_BAAATE010000172.1:0-612 GCF_039533245.1 Nonomuraea recticatena
AGGGGGCCACGGAGTGGACCGTGACCTCGAAGAAGACCGGGGACCAGCTGAAGATCAGCATCGAAGAGGTCTTCCACGACTCGAGCCATGAGCTCGGGATCTTCCTCGGCCACCAGAAGTGCGGCGCGGTCACGGCCGCCCACGAGGCGCTGCTCGTGCTCCTCCAGCTCGGTGCCCTCCTCGGCCGCGAGCAGCGCCTCGTGGGCGGCCGTGACCGCGCCGCACTTCTGGTGGCCGAGGACGACGAGCAGCGGCGCCTCGAGCGCGGCCGGGCCGTACGAGACGGACTCGGAGACGAGCGGGTCGAAGACCTCTCCGGCGGTGCGGGTGACCATGATGTCGCCGACGCCGGTGTCGAAGATCAGTTCGGGGGCGACACGGGAGTCGACGCAGCTGAACACGGCGGCGCGGGGCGCCTGGCCTTCGACGAGGGATTCGCGCCATTGGACGTCGGCGTGGGGGTGGACGGCCGCGCCGTCGGCCCAGCGCTGGTTGCCGTCGAGGAGGGCCTGCCAGATGTCCTCGGCGTTCTCGAGGTCCTGCAGGGCGGGGACGCCGGCGGCCCGCGCCGCGACGTCCTCGCCGCCGAAGCCGCCGCCGTCGGCGCTGCAG
>NZ_BAAATE010000173.1:0-609 GCF_039533245.1 Nonomuraea recticatena
GGCGATCTGCAGGCCGTCTACTTCAGGTTGGTCACGAGGTAGGCGCGGACGGTCTCGCCGGTGGCAGGGTCGACGAGGTCGCGCGGCGGCGCGGCCGTCGCCTCGGCCGAAGCGTAGGTCGGCATCTTCGCCGACCAGAACACGAGCAGGCGAGCCCACTTGGGCAGGTGCGGCTCGATGATGCGGAGGATGCCGTACCAGGCGGCGCCGCCGAACCCGGAGAGCCCGTAGATCAGCGCCTCCTGCGTCGCGGGGTCGACGCCGAACCAGCGGGCAGCGAGCCACGTGAGGACGGCGCCGACGCCGATCGGGACGTACGTACGGATGAGCGACAGGCCCCGGTTGGCGAGGTCGGTTTGCGTGATGTCGCTGGCGGGCATGGACATGGTGCTCCTATTCGGGTTGGTTGGGGACGATGCAGGCGATGATGTCGACGGGGCCGCCGGGGGTGACGACGGTGAGGGGCCCGGCAGGGGCGTCGGGAGGGCAGATGGGGAGGCCGTTCTCTTCGATGTAGGCCTCGACCTCGGTGCGGATCTCGTCCTTGGTCGGCGGCCGACCGGGCTCCCCCTGTGCACCGTCGGCTCCATCGGCGCCGTCTTGACCGCC
>NZ_BAAATE010000174.1:0-596 GCF_039533245.1 Nonomuraea recticatena
CCTTCAGCAGGCCGCGTGACCTGCAAACTTGATACCAGCATGGGAGAATGAACCATGAGCAAGTACATCATCGACAAGCCCGAGGACTACGAAGCAAAGCTGGCCGCGATGTTCGCTACCTTCGGCATCCCCACCGATCAGATGCACTACAACCCAGGCATCGAATCCGACGGCGAACGCCTCACGTTCTCGCCCGTCTACTCCTGGAAGCTCCGAGACCTCACCAACGAGCAACGTGACGCCATAGAGGCTGCCTTCAACATTCGGCTAATGCCGTGACCGACCTGATCGACTTCCTCAATGCCCGACTGGCAGAGGACGAAGCGGTCGCACAAGCCGCCACGCCCGGCCCATGGAATGACGACGGCGGGTGCATCTCCAACGCGGACTACCAGATCACCGACTACGGCGCGTACACCAAGGCCGACGGCGAGCCTGAGGAGTGGGAGCCGCAACGGCAGCGCGCCGACTCGGCCCACATTGCCCGCCACGACCCGGCCCGTGTCCACCGCGAGGTTACGGCCAAGCGGGCGATCATCGCCGATGTAGAACCTGACGACCCATCCGCGTTCATCGATGGCTGGAGAGACGAGCAC
>NZ_BAAATE010000175.1:0-591 GCF_039533245.1 Nonomuraea recticatena
TCCGACTTCATGGACAGCAATGTGCCCGAGGCCGAGCGCGAACGCGCTGGCGAAGTGCTGGTGCGCATTTTGAACGGCGTGCTGTTCGAGCTGGCACAGCAAGTGCGCCAACAGGCCGGCCAAAAGCCGCTGGAGGCCAATGAGAAGACACAGGCCTTTATGACCCAGGCGGTTTTCTCGCTCAGCGACGCCCAGTTCTACCCGGCCCCCATGATCTTCATGCTGCAGGATTTCAAGCAGGTCCAGGCCAGCGTTTTCCAGGTCGCTAGTGCGCCAGGCAAAAAAGTGGTTTACCTGGGATGCGCCTTGTTGATCCTCGGCGTTTTTGCCATGCTCTATGTGCGTGACCGCCGCATCTGGATCTGGCTGACGCCAGGCAATGGCAGCAGCCATGCCAATATGGCCCTGTCCACCAACCGCAAGACCATGGACGGAGACCGCGAATTTGCCGTGCTGGCCCGAAAGCTGATTGCGGCCGACCCCATACAAAAGAAGACTTCCGGAGGTTCACGATGAACACCGCAACGACGACACTGAGTTTGAACGAAGGCTACTTCGCCCGCCGCAACTGGTTTGACTGGTTGTTTGCCG
>NZ_BAAATE010000176.1:0-587 GCF_039533245.1 Nonomuraea recticatena
TTCTGTGAGCCAAGGAGTTGGAGATGGCAATTGTCTTCCTAAGGCCGCTTGGCCTCCGACTTCCCGCAAGCGACCAAGACCGCTCCCATCAAGATCACCCGCCAGCCGAAACCACCCGCGCCGAAGCCGAGCGAAGCACCTCCCTTCAAGGAGGACGTCCTCCTGTTCGACGAGATGGGATTCCCGCCCCGACCCAACCCGGCCCCACGCACGCCGCCGCGGGCCGGCAGCAACGCCCGACCGACCGCCACAGCAACACCCGTAATCACGGCCCCTGCGGCCACTATCCAGAGGAGTTCCACCATGTCGAACACCGTCACCAACCCGTACGCGCACCTGATCGACAGCTCGTCGAAAGCCACCTTCCGCGCCTCGACCCAGGAGGCAGCGGAGCAGGCGAGGAAGGATGCCCGTGAGCGGGAGGAGCAGGCCGCTGCATTGCGGAGTGACGCCCAGGGCTGGATCGAGAAGGGCTCGGCCGAGATCGCCGAGCCGCTCCTGCGAGAAGCCGCCGCCCTCGAGGAAGACGCGGAGAAGCGCCGCCAGGCCGCCGCGGCCTACGAATCGGTCTAGACCAGTGCCGGCGC
>NZ_BAAATE010000177.1:0-580 GCF_039533245.1 Nonomuraea recticatena
AGACCGTGACTCATTTGGAGATTGATCGTTAGACCGTTCGTGGATGCGTTCCTTCGACGGCTGGTGCCTGATGAGTTGTGGGAGTTGTTCCTGCGGGTGGTTCCGCCGGCGCCGACGCGGCCGCAAGGTGGCGGGCGGCGGCGGGTGGACGATCGGGTGATTCTGGCGGCGATCGTGTACGTGGCCACCACCGGGTGTGCGTGGCGGCAGTTGCCGCCGGTGTTCGGCGCCTCCTGGCAGACGGTGCACCGCCGCTTCGGCGAGTGGAGCGCCGCGCGGGTGTGGGCCAAGCTGTACCGGATCCTGCTGGACGAGCTCGGCGCCCGCGGCGAGCTGGACTGGTCGCGGTGCGCGATCGACTCCGTCAGTGTCCGGGCCGCCAAAGGGGGGAGCTGACAGGTCCGAATCCTGTCGATCGCGGCAAGAAAGGGTCGAAGATCCATCTCATCACCGAACGGACCGGTCTGCCCCTCGCTGTCGCGATCAGCGCCGCCAACACCCACGACAGCCTGGCGCTGGAGCCGCTGGTGCGCAGTATCCCGCCGATCCGCTCACGTCGTGGGCCAAGGCGCCGCCGACC
>NZ_BAAATE010000178.1:0-579 GCF_039533245.1 Nonomuraea recticatena
CTGCTCCCATTTGATGCGCGGATCTACCTGATCATTGTCTATGATTTGAGCATTTAACGTATGTGATGTTAATATGTAGATTAAAATACTTAAGTATTTGATAATGTAGTGTATATGGTATTTATATCTATTCATTTTTAGGTTAAGCTAATTTTATTAGTATTATGACGGCTAATGTTATGAACAACTTGTTAAGTTATTTTTTTATAAAACACTGTTTAATAGTTTTTTATGATTTATTACTTAAGTGATTTTTTTGCTATTTTGATGATAGTTTTTTCCTGATTATCGCTACGATTAGGCTTGGTGCTATTACGAGATAAAGCTAAACTATTTTGCGATATAATGTGTACTTGCAGAACAGTATTTTTTTAAAATTTCAGTTGGCGATTTGTAGCCTGATAAGATTTTCTCTTTAAATCGAACTATTACGCGGTCACTACTGGCGCTGTCTTTCTTTAGAAATTCTTTCGCTATGAGATGGATCTTGCATCTTGTAGAAGTTGAAGTTGTTTTGAATATGGTAAGAGTGGTCTAGGTTTTATTCTGTCCTATAGTAATATGATCTGGCGACATAAT
>NZ_BAAATE010000179.1:0-566 GCF_039533245.1 Nonomuraea recticatena
CACCGCTGACCGTGAACCCGCCACCGGCGACCTGGATGAACCGCCGGTACGGCTCGGCCTCGGCCATGATCTCCTCGGCCGTCACCACCGTCCCGTCGCGCATCTTCCACGTCTCGGGGTTCTGGCAGTACAGGCACCGCAGCGGGCACCCGCTGGTGAACACCACGAACCGGGTCCCCGGCCCGTCGACCGCCGTGGCCAGGTCCCAGGAGTGGACCGTGCCGCTGATCGGCTTGGGCTGCCCGCCCCTCGGCTGCATCGCGCCTGTCATCATCGGGTGCACCGAACCCGTCGTGGTCGGGCCGACCAGTGTGCTCGTCATCGGAGTCGCCCCCGCTATCGGCGTAGGTGTGGCTGTGGGTGTGGCTGTCGGCATCGGCAGGGTGGTTGTCATGACCGGGTCACAGCCCGCCGTGGAAGGTCCGGTTGACCACGTCCTGCTGCTGCTCCCTGGTCAACCGCACGAAGTTCACCGCGTACCCCGAGACCCGGATGGTCAGCTGCGGGTAGTTCTCCGGGTGCTCCATGGCGTCCAGCAGCGTCTCCCGGTGCAGCACGTTCGCGTT
>NZ_BAAATE010000180.1:0-564 GCF_039533245.1 Nonomuraea recticatena
TGGAGGCGGTCACCGAGGCGGCCTCCGCCACGGGGGACGATCCGGCGCTGGACGCGCTGTTGATCCGGTTCCACGTCGAGACCGCCGCCCGCCGCGGCGGGGCGTTGGCATTGGAGCTCGACGGCCTGGACCAGGAGCAGTGCCTGGTGCTGTTGCACGAGAAGGGGGAGCAGAGCCGGTGGCAGCCGGTGTCGCCGACGCTGATGACGCATCTGGTGGATCATGCCTACCATCGCGGGGCGCGTGAGCCGACCAGCAAGGTGCTGCGCTACCACAACGGCAAGCCGTTGACCTACCGGCGCTACGACGGGCTGTGGGACCGGCTGCGCGAGCACGTCGAGCCGGTGCGCACGCAGAACATCTCCACGCACTGGTTGCGGCACACCACCCTGAAATGGGTGGAGCGCAACTTCGGCGAGGCGGTGGCCCGCGCCTACGCCGGTCACCGCTCCAGCGGCGACGCCAAGCCCGGCGCGATCGCGGTCTACACGAAAGCCGACCTGGAGGAGGTCGCCACCGCGCTGTCCGTGCTGACCGGCGAGCCGCACCCGCTGGCTCTCGGCA
>NZ_BAAATE010000181.1:0-560 GCF_039533245.1 Nonomuraea recticatena
GTCGGCGCAGCCACCCTAAACGACCACAGGGCAGCTAGGGATTACTTTAAAGAAGCTTCCCGGGCCGCCGAAAAAGTGGGTGACCGTAATGACTTCTGGCTAGCTTTTGGTCCCACGAACATAGCTATTCATCAGGTCTGGCTTTCTTTGGAATTGGGGGACCCTGGTCGAGCTGTTGCCGAATCCGAAGGCGTTCCACACGAAAACTTGCCCATCGAACTTGCCGAACGCAAGGTCTCACACCTGATCACTGTCGCTTGGGCGAACTTCCTACGTGGAAAAGACCGCGAGTCGGTGGATGCTCTCATTTTGGCGCGGATGGCAGCGCCGGAGCAGTTGCTTTTCACCGGACGCGTCCATTCCATGATTAGGGGAATGCTCAAGCGGGAACGACGTTCGGTCAAATCTGACTTGCGAAAGCTTGCGGCATTTGTAGGTGTAGCGGACTGATGTTTGAGCTTGTTCGCGTGCCACTGCTCCGTCTTCTCGATATGAACAAGTGAGCAAGTGAGCAAGCAGCACTCCGGTAAAAAGTAGGGCTCCGGCCAACGGCGCATACC
>NZ_BAAATE010000182.1:0-560 GCF_039533245.1 Nonomuraea recticatena
GGTCGCGACCACCGCGGCCGGCACGAGCCGCTGCTCCCGGCACGTCTCGATCGCCGCGTCGAGCGCCGCCGGATTCATGCGGAACCAGTCGTCCGCGGGCACCGTGACCACGGCCTCCTCCCCGAGGCCGAGCAGCCGGGCCGCCTTGACGACGCTGAAGTGCGAGTGCGGCGAGGCGAACAGCCGCAGCCGGGGGAGCACCTCGACCCCGCGCAGCGGCGTGCCCACCTCCAGCCGGTGCTTCAGCAGCACCTGCTCGACGGCCTCGTCCCGCGCCAGTAGCAGCGCCTGCAGATTCGACTGCGTCCCACCGGAAGTGAAGATCCCGTCCGCGTCCGGCTCGAGCCCGATCCGCCGCGCGGTCCAGTCGATGAGCCGCTGCTCGATGAACGTCCCGCCCGCGCTCTGGTCCCACGTGTCGACCGAGGTGTTGACGGCGGCCAGCACGGTCTCGGCGGCCACGGCCGGCAGCGCGACCGGGCAGTTCAGGTGCGCGAGGTACCGCGGGTGGTGGAACCAGACCGCGTCCTTCAGATACAGCTCGCCGATCTCGTCGAACG
>NZ_BAAATE010000183.1:0-558 GCF_039533245.1 Nonomuraea recticatena
CCGCGCCGTCCGCGAGCGCCGAGTGCGGCAGGTGCGCCTTGTCCCACGCCTTCCCGTCGACCTTCAACGACTGCACGTACACGTTCCGCGCGCTGTTGCCCGGCGCGTTCACCACGAGCTTCCGACCGCCGCCCAGGTCCACCGTGGCCTTGGTGAACAGCGGCGACCCGACCGCGTAGCTCGCGCTGCCCATCTGCAGCGGGTAGAACCCCAGCGCGCTGAACAGCCACCACGCCGACTGCTCGCCGTTGTCCTCGTCACCGGGGTACCCCTGGCCGATCTCGCTGCCCAGGTACAGCCGCGACAGGACCTCCCGCACCTTCTCCTGCGTCTTCCAGGGCTGCCCGGCGTAGTCGTACATGTAGGGGATGTGGTGCGAGGGTTGGTTGCTGTGCCCGTACTGCCCCATCCGCACGTCTCGCGCTTCGAGCATCTCGTGGATGACCCCGCCGTACGACCCGACCTTCGTGGCCGTCTCGGGCGTCGCGAAGAACTCGTCCAGCTTCTTCGCCAGCCCCTCGCGCCCGCCGTGCAGGTTCGCCAGGCCCTGCCCGTCGT
>NZ_BAAATE010000184.1:0-557 GCF_039533245.1 Nonomuraea recticatena
CGCGACGACCAGCCACATCAGCGCGGGCGGGAACCAGGTGAAGTGGAACTGGCCCACGACGATCCCCGCGACGACCAGCGCGGAGAAGACCAGGTGCGCCAGGTCGAGCTTCATCTTCAGGTTGACCTTCATGTGCTCCTGCTCGTCCTCGCTCGGGTCAGCGCGCGCGTCCCGCCGCGCCGGTGCCGAGCACAGTACCGATGATCAAGAACAGGATCATCAACGCGGCCGAGAGCAGGACCACGACGAGGAAGGCGGTTCCCGAGTCGCGCGGCGTGAACGGGAGGGCGACGGCCCCCAGGAACTCCGGCACCCCGGCCAGGAACACCCACGGAGCGGCGACCCGGTGCACGGTGTCCCACGACTCGTCGTCCGCCAGCGACCGCTTGGTGCGGATGCCGAAGAACGGGTTCCGCTTCAGCTTCCCCCTCGCGCCGAGGCGCGCCATCACGAACATCAGCGACGCGGCGAACAGCTGTCCCGCGACGACCAGCGCGACCACGCCCCACGGCGCGGGTTCGGCGGCTTCGAGCACCGCGGCCCTCCCCGGTCCGGCG
>NZ_BAAATE010000185.1:0-554 GCF_039533245.1 Nonomuraea recticatena
GCGGTCATAGGGCTCGCGCACGTTGTCGACGGGGTCGCGGTGATGCAGGTAGGTGGGACGGCCAGGCATGACCTCTGTCAGCCCGTCGACGACCTTCCGCCTGCGCTGCGACGGCTGGCCGAGTTGATGCGGGAACTGTTCGGCCCACCCCACCTGTCGATCAAGATGTTCGACTCGGTTGCCCACGCGCTTGAGGAAGCTCCCAGCCGCCTGGTGCGGTCTTCCCGATGAGGACGCCGTCCCGCGGGGCGCCTGCGAGGCCGGATCGAGACGCAGGTCCCCGCAGCCGTCACGCCGTGACACTAGAACGCCAGGCGGCGGGTCGTAGGGGCTGGTCGGCGTAGCGGTCATCAGTTTTGGTCAGCTAGAAGCCATCCTCCCACTCCAGCAGCTTGGCCCAGTTCGCCGACGACCCGCCGATCAGATACGCATACTCCGCGCGCGGCTGGGCCTCGCTTAAGACCGTGACTCATTTGGGGATTGATCGTTGGTTCGTTCGTGGATGCGTTCCTGTGCCGGCTGGCGCCTGATGAGTTGTGGGAGTTGTTCCTGCG
>NZ_BAAATE010000186.1:0-552 GCF_039533245.1 Nonomuraea recticatena
GCGCCGTCTTGACCGTGGGGGCCGGGGGGGCCGGGGGGGGGCGGGTTCTCGGTGAGGTAGCTCGAGATCGCGGCGTAGATCTGGTCGTTGACCGCGTCGGGGTGCTCGGTGAGGAGCGCGGCGAAGGCGGCGGCGAGCTCGGCAGGCGACAGCTCACCTTGGTAGGGGTATTTCTCGAAGTGCCGCGCGACCGCGGCGTCGAGGTCGTCTTCCGAGACGCCGGGGCCAGGAGGACCCGACGGCCCCGGCGGACCCGGAGGCCCGGCCGGGATCTCCGCGTCCGGATCATCGATCAGCTCCTCTGGGGGAGGCGCGATCGGCGACTCGCCACGGTCCTCGACGCCCTGCTGCTCAACCGTGAGCGCTTCATATAGCGCGTCGATCTGCGCGCCTTGCCGTTCGGTCTGGAATCCCGTCCACACCAGCGCAAGCGCCGCCAGGACGATCCCGGCGACAGCGACGACAACCCGGCGCCGGGGAACCTTGGCGCTCATGTCACCGGCCCCCGAAGACGATCGAGCTCGGCGGCTTGCGCATCGAGCACTTTGCGCT
>NZ_BAAATE010000187.1:0-547 GCF_039533245.1 Nonomuraea recticatena
CGTTGACGTAGACGTTGACGAACCGGTGCAGCGCGCCCTCCTTCACCAGGCGGGCCTTGATGCCGCCGTGGTTGCCCTCCAGGTCGTCGATGACCTCGGCGAGCGTGGCGCCCTTCGCCTCGACGGACTTCTGCCCGCCGGTGTGCGTGCGCAGGATCGTGGGGATGGAGACGGTGACGGCCATGCTTGCTTTCCTCCGTGGGACGGCGCGAACCGGACAGTGTGGCGCGGTGGTGCGGCTGCGGGGACCGGTCCTGGCTCAGGTCCGGTCGGGCGCGTCGTCCGCGCCGCTGGTCTGGGGCGCGTAGGAGTCGACGACCTCCACGGGCTCCTCGGTGATCACGCCGTCGACGATCCGGTACGAGCGCAGCTCGTGGCGCTCCGGGTCGCGGGTGGACACCAGCACGTAGTGGGCGTCGGGCTCGTGGGCGTAGGAGACGTCGGTCCGCGACGGGTACGCCTCGGTCGCGGTGTGCGAGTGGTAGATGACCACCGGCACCTCGTCCGCGCGCTCCATCTCCCGGTGCACGCGCAGCTGCTCGGCCGC
>NZ_BAAATE010000188.1:0-546 GCF_039533245.1 Nonomuraea recticatena
GCCAGGACAAGCAGATGGTGCAGGCGATCGTGTCGTCCGCGCAGGTCAACGCGGCGACGCTGACCGTGCTCAGCCAGCTCGGCAAGACCGTGGCGAACAACGGGTACACCGTGGACGGCACCCCGCCGAGCGTGGGCGAGCCGGTGGTGACCGAGGTGGACGGCCGGACGAAGGTGGTGCTGTCGGTCGAGCCGAGGGGCGTGAGCGCCTGCTACGCGCCGAAGGCGGAGATCACCCTGGTGGCTGCGGAGCTGCCGGGCGGGAAGCACGGCGTGCTGGTGCTGAACGTCGCGCAGGGCGGGCCGCACGTGGCCCAGGGGCCCAGCGAAGCGGAGGCGGACCGGATCGTGGGGAGCGTGCGCGTCTCGTGAAGACCCTCGTGCTGTGGGACATCGACCTGACCCTGATCGACGCCTCCGGGCTCGGTCACGCCTGGTACGGGACCGCGCTGCGGACGGTGTCCGGCCTGGAGCTGGTGCACCGGCCCTCGTACGCGGGGCGCACCGAGCGGGCGATCAGCAGGCAGCTGCTGCTCGCGCACGACCT
>NZ_BAAATE010000189.1:0-546 GCF_039533245.1 Nonomuraea recticatena
TTGTCCTCGGAGTAGGCGACCAGCTCGGTCAGCGACCACACGTCCAGGCTGAGCCCGGCGGGCGGCGCGATGCCGAGGACGGCGAGCAGCCTGCGGCTGGTGCTGTCCGGGTCGACGGTGGCGTCCTCCAGCAGCTGGTGCACCGAGACGTCGAGGATGCGGGCGGTGTCGTCGGCGCGCTCCACGTAGCGGCCGATCCAGTACAGCGACTCGGCGTTGCGGGCGAGCATCAGGCCTCCTTCGCGGACTGCTGCTGCTGTTGCTGCTGCTGGGCGGTGGTCAGCTCGGGACCGCGCGCGGCGGCGGGCGAGTCGACGCCCGCCTGCGCGACCAGTCCCGGCTCGGCCAGCTCGCGCTCCACGGTGGACGAGCGCGCGGCCAGCACCCAGGTGTCCTTGGAGCCGCCGCCCTGCGAGGAGTTCACGATCAGGCTGCCCTCGGGCAGCGCGACGCGGGTGAGGCCGCCGGGCAGCACGAACACGAAGTTCCCGTCGTTGACCGCGAACGGCCGCAGGTCCACGTGCCGGGGCGCGAGCCGGTCGCCGA
>NZ_BAAATE010000190.1:0-544 GCF_039533245.1 Nonomuraea recticatena
GATCTTGCTGGTCAGGCCACCTCGGGACCGGCCGAGGGCCGGGTCGCGGAGCCCCCTTTTCGGGCCCCGGCCGCGTGCTGGTGGGCCCGGACGACGGTGGAGTCGAGGGACACCAGCCAGTCGACGTCACCCGCCGCGTCCGCTTGCGCCTGGGCGGCCCGCAGCATCCGGTCGAACGTGCCATCCGCCGCCCACCTGCGGAAACGGGTGTGCAGCGTCGCCCACGGACCATAGCGCTCGGGCACGTCCCGCCAGGCCGTCCCGGTCCGGAACTTCCACACGATCCCGTTCAGGACCCTGCGGTCGTCCAGCCTTTTACGTCCCCGCGACGACTCGGGCAGCAGCGGCCGGACGAACTCCCACTCGGCGTCCGACAGTTCATGGCGACGCATCACAACACCATGATCCACCAGCAACGATCATTTGAAGACATGCCCTAGTGCGGTGAGCTTGCAGCCCGCGAGGCGGTGAGCTTGCAGCCTGCTAGTGCTTGGGTTTGGGCTTTCACGCCAACCGGGTGATCTCCACCGTCACCGCCAGGCCC
>NZ_BAAATE010000191.1:0-544 GCF_039533245.1 Nonomuraea recticatena
GGTCGAAGTTGCGCGTGCCGGAACCGGTCTGGGTGGCGCCGAATGAATTGGTGCCCGCCGATGATGCGGCGAACGCGCCTGCGCCTGACTGGTCAGTGGGCTCGGTCGTGGTGGACGGTGGGGTGGCGAACGCGCCTGGAGCGGTTGGTGGCGCGGCCGGGATGCCTCTGCCTGCGGTCATCGTGCCTGCGTCGAACGTGCCCGTGCCGAATGCTGCTGCGTTGGCGCTGTCGGCGGAGAACGGGGTCGCGCTGAAGGTGTTGACGCCTGCCGGAGGGGCGTTGAAGGGGTTGGGAGCGCCCGGCAACGTGTCGGCCTGGTTGAAATCGGCCGGGTCGGAGTTGGCGGGGGCGCCCTTGGCCTGGGGGTAGGTCGGGCCGAAGGCGCTTTGGCTCGGAACGCCTTGGGCCGAGCCTCCCTGGAAGAAGCCGCCTGGGGAGAGGCCTGCTTCGGGCAGACCGGTTTGTCCGAACGCGCTTTGAGACGGACTACCTTGGCCGAAAGAGGCCTGGGACAGACCGCCCTGGTCGAAATAGCCCTGAGG
>NZ_BAAATE010000192.1:0-543 GCF_039533245.1 Nonomuraea recticatena
TGGCGCTGAGCAGGTAGGCCACGACCAGCACCAAAGCTCCGGCCACACCGAAACTGGGGAGTGCCTCTATTCCCAATCGCCTCCCTCTGTGGTGGACACGACGCGCTAGAAGTGCGTGGCTGCTAGCCTGTCGAAGTTCCTCGCTCTGATGACAAGGGGTGAGGGGCGGAACCGAAAAACGCTCCGCGTAGTTCCACGGGAAGTTCGGTTGCTTCGTCGGCTCTTCCTCGGGGCCGGTCGAGCCGAAGCAACCACTATGGCTTGTGTCCACCACGCAGTACCGGCACCGATCGCCACTAGGCGCTCAGCCGCTCGACCTGATCGCCAGGGGTGGAGTGTGTCGTGCAGCAGTGGGGCGTCCTCGTCGTCGTGGCCGCGGTGACTGTTCTCGTCGTTCTGGTGAGGGCGATGAAGGCCTTCGAGAAGGTCGCGCCGAACGCGCGCTTCCGCGCCGAGTTCAAAGTAGGCAAACACAGCGCGGCGTCACTGGAGATCAGCCCCGTGCGCCCCGACCGGCAGCAGTTGCCCGCATCTCCCGTAGAC
>NZ_BAAATE010000193.1:0-540 GCF_039533245.1 Nonomuraea recticatena
GGAGTTGGAGATGGCAATTGTCTTCCTAAGACCGCTTGGCCTCCGACTTTCGTGGCGACTTCATCGACCTCATGCGGCAAGCAGGTTTCAGCGAAGAGGCCATCGATGACTACGCCAAGGCGTTCGACAACATCCCCTCCTCCAAGACCACGGTGCTCGTCCAGGAGCTCAAGACCATCGGGCAGTGGAACGTCCCCTCGAACGGGATCCTGCCGCAGTACGCCACGGGCGGCCTCATCGGATTCCCCACCGGCGGCATGATCACCGGCCCCGGCACCGGCACCTCCGACTCGATCCTCATCGCCGCGAGCAACGGCGAGTTCATGGTCAACGCCGAAGCGACGGCCCGCAACCGGCCCCTGCTAGAGGCGATCAACTCCGGCGAGCAGATCGCGACCGCGACGAAGGCGACCGGCGCCTACCCGCGCCGGCAGGCCGTCTCCAGCGGCGGCGGTGTGCACGTGTGGTTCGACTTCGCGAACGTCTCCGGCTCCCTCGAGCGGGCCATCAAGGACTCGGTCCGAGTCAACGGTTCAGGTG
>NZ_BAAATE010000194.1:0-539 GCF_039533245.1 Nonomuraea recticatena
TCAACTCACCTTCACAGGCTTACAGAACGCTCCTCTACCGCTCAACTTGCGTTGAACCCGTAGCTTCGGTGCATGGTTTGAGCCCCGTTACATCTTCCGCGCAGGACGACTCGATCAGTGAGCTATTACGCTTTCTTTAAATGATGGCTGCTTCTAAGCCAACATCCTGACTGTTTTAGCCTTCCCACTTCGTTTCCCACTTAGCCAATTTTAGGGACCTTAGCTGGCGGTCTGGGTTGTTTCCCTCTTGAGTCCGGACGTTAGCACCCGGTGCTCTGTCTCCCAAGCTGTACTCGTCGGTATTCGGAGTTTGCATAGGTTTGGTAAGTCGCCATGACCCCCTAGCCTAAACAGTGCTCTACCCCCGACGGTAATACTTGAGGCACTACCTAAATAGTTTTCGGAGAGAACCAGCTATTTCCAAGTTTGTTTAGCCTTTCACCCCTATCCACAGCTCATCCCCTAGTTTTGCAACACTAGTGGGTTCGGACCTCCAGTACCTGTTACGGCACCTTCATCCTGGCCATGGATAGATCACT
>NZ_BAAATE010000195.1:0-537 GCF_039533245.1 Nonomuraea recticatena
CCGATCAGCTCAAAGCAATTTTTGACGATATATATCCCGATAGCATTAAGATCGGCATGGTGCACTCGGTCGATCTTGTTCGTAGCATTTACGCTGAATTACGTCACTATGCAGGGCGTATAGTTTTCGACCCAGTTATGGTTTCTACCAGTGGCCATCAGCTTATTCAACAAGACACGATTGCTGCTTGCGTAGAATTACTATTTCCGATAAGCACCATCATAACACCAAATATGGATGAAATGAGTGTCTTAGTTAACAAAGATGTTCAATCGGTATCGGATATGGAGCGTGCTGCCAATCAGCTGATGCATACTGGCGTACGAGCTGTGTTAGCGAAGGGCGGACATTTGAAAGGACCACAGCTTACCAGTTTGCTAATACAAAAAGATAGCAGCGTAAAGTACTACGATTCTGCACGAATAGATACCCACAATACACATGGATCCGGATGCACACTTTCTAGTGCGATCGCCACTTTTTTAGCTATGGGAGATCCGCTAGAAAGAGCGGTTTCTAAGGCACTAAATTAGGCGT
>NZ_BAAATE010000196.1:0-537 GCF_039533245.1 Nonomuraea recticatena
GTCGGGTGCCCCAGACCGGTGGTGGCGCAGCAGCTGTACAACCTGGTGGCGCGCAAGGTCGAGGCCGAGTACCTGGAGGTCGCGCGCGTCAGCGGGCTGGCCACGATGGTCTACAACCCGCTGGGCGGCGGGATGCTGACCGGCAGGCACTCCCCCGAGGGCGCGGGCGGCGGGCGGTTCGGCGACTCGCGGCTGGCGGCGATGTACCGGGAGCGGTACTGGCGGGACGACCTGTTCGCGGCGGTGTCCAGGCTCGCCGGGATCGCCGAGGGCACCGGGCTGTCGCTGGCGGAGCTGGCGCTGCGCTGGCTGGTGACGTCCCCGGACGTGGGGGCGCTGCTGCTGGGCGGTTCGAAGGTGGAGCACCTGCGGCAGAACGCGGCGGCGGTGGCGGCCGGGCCGCTGCCCGCCGACGTGGTGGCGGCGTGCGAGGAGGTGGGGGCCGAGCTGCACGGTCCGATGCCCGCTTACAACCGGTGAAACCGGTCGGTCGGCGGGCTGGACGACCGCTGATCACGCGCTGTTCCGCACTGCTGT
>NZ_BAAATE010000197.1:0-533 GCF_039533245.1 Nonomuraea recticatena
GAACGACATGGCTACGATCCGACTTACGCGGTCGTCCGTAGTGGACAGTCCGACGCCGATGCCCATGTACGCGATGGTCTTGTGCCCGGCCGAGAGCAGGTGCGAGGTCATGGCGTACGCGCCGCCCTCGTTGTCGTAGTGCACGACCGTGGCCGGGACGTCCTCGCCGAGCGAGGGCCGCCCGCACAGCACCAGCCGCGAGCCCGAGCGGTCGAGCGCGGAGGCGAAGTAGCGCATCCGCTCGTTGTAGTTCCCGTCGTCCCAGGCCCCGCCGACGACGATCACGGCCTCGGCGTGCTGCTCGCGCATGAGCTCCACGACCGCGAGCTCGCGCTCCGGGTCGCCGTGGGTGGTGCACAGCAGGCACAGCCGCCCTTCGGAGGCGGCCTGCTGCTCGACGCCGCGCGCGATGTACGCGTAGAAGGGCCCCGTCACGTCGTCGACCACGAACGCCACGGTCTTCGTCGTCGCCCCGGCCAGCGCGCGGGCGTGCGCGTTGACCACGTAGTCGAGTTCCCGCATGGCGCGCAGCA
>NZ_BAAATE010000198.1:0-533 GCF_039533245.1 Nonomuraea recticatena
CGGCACGGACTGGGGCGGCGCGATGGCGGCCTCGGCGCTGTTCACGCTGCCGGTGCTGGTGTTCTTCCTGATCGTGCAGCGGAAGATGGTGACCGGGGTCACCGCCGGGGCGGTCAAGGGATAGGTCTTCGGCGGTTCCGCCGCGCCCGCTCCTCATCGGGGAGCGGGCGCGGCTGCTTTCCGGGGGATTTCTTGTGGCGAGCGTCGCTGCGGGGTCTCGGCGTGCGCGACGGGACGGCCGGGTGGGCGGTGTTGGGCCTTCCGCGCAGGCCAGGCGCGTCCGGGTGGGGCAGCGCCAGGGGGACGAACTGCGCGAACGTGCCGAAGTACCGTGGTCGCAGGCGTCATCCGGCGGTGGGCCGGACGGGTCCTCGGACTCGCCCCGCAGCGGTCGGACTCGCTAATATTGGTCTAGACCTAAGTGGCGTGGGGCCTGCCGGACCGGGCCCGGAGGACAGGGGTTACCCGATGACCGAGCACCAGCCCGACGGGCACATGGCCGCCGAGATCGACCAGCAGCCCGCGATCTTCGC
>NZ_BAAATE010000199.1:0-531 GCF_039533245.1 Nonomuraea recticatena
TTCGTGGAGTTCTCCCGGCAGCGGGCGCTGTCGGCCGACGGGCGGTGCAAGTCGTTCTCGGCTTCGGCTGACGGTGCGGCGTGGGCCGAGGGGGTGGGGGTGCTGGTGCTGGAGCGGTTGTCGCAGGCGGTTCGCCATGGGCGGCGGGTGCTGGCGGTGATCCGGGGGTCGGCGGTGAACCAGGACGGGGCGAGCAACGGGTTGACGGCGCCGAGTGGTCCTGCGCAGGAGCGGGTGATTCAGCAGGCGTTGGCGGACGCGTTGCTGGACACGCGGGATGTGGACGCGGTGGAGGCGCATGGGACGGGGACGCGGTTGGGTGATCCGATCGAGGCGGGGGCGTTGCTGGCGACGTATGGGCGGGGCCGGGCGGAGGATCGGCCGGTGTGGGTGGGGTCGGTGAAGTCGAACATCGGTCACACGCAGGCGGCGGCGGGGGTGGCGGGGGTGATCAAGATGGTGCAGGCGATGCGGCATGGGGTGTTGCCGCCGACGTTGCACGTCACCGAGCCGACCCCGCACGTCGACTGG
>NZ_BAAATE010000200.1:0-528 GCF_039533245.1 Nonomuraea recticatena
TGCCGCTCGGCGCCGTCGTGCCGCAGCCCGACGGCCGCGCTCACCGAGCTGCCGGTGGTGCTGTGCCCGCCGCTCGCGGCCATCCGCACGACGGTCTGGTGCAGGCAGGAGGCGAGGGCCGCGGCGTAGAGGTCCTCGGGCGCCCACCCGCCGCCCCGGCCGCCAAGGTGCGCGGGCAGGCCGATGGGCAGCTCGCCCGCCTCGGCGCCGTCGACCACCACCCCGGCCTCGGCTGCGGTGGCGATCGAGGTGTGCAGTTCGGCGGCGGTCATGCCTGCGCTGGTCATGCGTCGCTCCCTCCGTGTGGTGCGCGCGGGTTACCCCGTCCAGCGATGATCGCAACCGTGCGTCATGCCACCCGTGTGCGAGTTGCACCAACCGGACGGTCGGTTACGGTGAGGTTGCGGACGGTTCAGCCCAGCAGCCGTTTTCCCGGTTGGGTGAGCGCTGCCCTCTCCGTAGTGGCACCTCTGCGCCCAGCCGTGCTCGCCAGCCGACCGGCAACCGAGAGGTGCACCCGTGAAGATC
>NZ_BAAATE010000201.1:0-526 GCF_039533245.1 Nonomuraea recticatena
TGCGGCAGCTCGGGGATGGCCCTCGGGTTGAGCTTGACCGCCAGGTACGGGCGGGGCGCGCCACCGGCGTCGCGGACGAAGTAGTTGGTCCGCAGGGTCGCCAGCACCAGGGTGAGCAGGCTGCGCAGGATGCGGTCGGCGTCCAGGCTGGTGACGTCGTCGATCAGCCCGGTGATCCGGTCGGCCAGGCCGTCGGTGCGCTCGATCCGGGTGTCCTCGTCCAGCGCCGGGTCGAAGCGGGTCTCGAACAGCTCGACCAGCGCGGTGGCGACCCCGGTGTGCCCGAGGACGGCGTCCTCGATGTAGTCCTGGCTGTAGGACACGCCGGCCTGGCGCAGGTACTTGGCGTACGCGCGCAGCATGGCCGCCTGCTGCCAGGTCAGGCCGCCGCGCAGCACCAGGGTGTTGAAGCCGTCGACCTCGGACTCGCCGCGCCACGCGGCGGCGAACGCGTCCTGGAAGCGCACGCGCACCGAGTCGAGGTCCTCGCCGGTGAGCTTGTCCAGGGTGGCCTGCTCCAGGCGCA
>NZ_BAAATE010000202.1:0-526 GCF_039533245.1 Nonomuraea recticatena
CAGGCGTCGGACGTCATCGCCGAGCTGAGCGCGGCGAGCGCCGAGATCACCGACGTGGTGCGGACGATCAGCAGCATCGCCGAGCAGACCAACCTGCTCGCGCTGAACGCCACCATCGAGGCGGCGCGGGCCGGTGACGCGGGCAAGGGCTTCGCCGTGGTCGCCGGCGAGGTCAAGGACCTGGCGCAGGAGACCGCGAAGGCCACCGAGGACATCTCCCGGCGGGTCGAGGCGATCCAGGCCGACACCGGCGGCGCGGTGACCGCGATCGAGGAGATCGGGCAGATCATCGCCAGGATCAACGACTACCAGCTGACCATCGCCTCGGCGGTGGAGGAGCAGACCGCGACCACGCAGGAGATGAACCGGGGCATCAACGAGGCCGCGGTGGGCACCACCCGGATCGCCGGGAGCATCTCGACGGTGGCCGGGGCGACCAGGACCACCTCGTCGACCGTGGTGGAGACGCAGGGCGCGGCCGTCGAGCTGTCCCGGATGGCGGCCGTGCTGCAGGAGCAGGTCGACC
>NZ_BAAATE010000203.1:0-524 GCF_039533245.1 Nonomuraea recticatena
CGACGTTGAGGATGTTGTCGGGATGGTGGTGGCTGAGCACCACGTCGGTGATGTCGTCCGTCTTGAGGCCGAGGTCGGCGAGCGCGTCGGTGATCACGACTGGCTCGCGACCATGCCGGGATCCACCACGATCCTGAGGTCGCCCTCGGTGACGTAGGAGACGGTCGCGGCCACGCCGGGTCCTGTGGAGGTGGTGTAGCCGGTGGCGAGGATATGGAAGGCGGCCGTACGGCCGGTGGGTGCGTCGGTCATGGAAAGCAGTCTGGGCGACACCGCCCGCCCCGGAACAGTGGCCGGACCACCCCTCATCGTGGGTTTCGTGCCAAAATCCGCTCGTCGTCGCCTGTGTCCGGCTACATCGCCGAAGTGCTGCGGCCGGCCTGCAAGACTCGTGGCAACGTCCCGCACGAGCAGGCCGCGCTCAGTGGAGGGGGGAGGGCCGGGACCGGGCGGGTGAGCCCGGGTCGCGGCCCTTGGTGTGTCCGGTGGCGGCGGGTCAGGCCAGGGTGTCCTGGAGCTTGATC
>NZ_BAAATE010000204.1:0-524 GCF_039533245.1 Nonomuraea recticatena
TATCGGGCGGTTCGGCGACGAACGGACCCCGCTCAGGCGCACGAGCCGCAATCCGGGAGGCGAGATCGGGCGATTCAGCGACGACCGGAACTCGCTCAGGCGCACAGGTGGCGATCCGAGGGGCGGAACCGGGCGATTCAGCGACGACCCGACCCGACTCAGGCGCACGAGTAGCAATCCGGGAGGCAGAACCGGGCGATTCGGTGTCGATCGGACCTCGCTCAGGCGCACGAGCGGCGATCCAGGAGGCGGGATCGGGCGATTCGACGACGATCGGACCCCGCTCAGGCGCACGAGCGGCGATCCAGGAGGCAGAACCGGGCGATTCGACGGCAATCCGACCCGACTCAGGCGCACAGGTGACGATCCGAGAGGCGGAGCCGGGCTCGGCGTCGGGATCGGGCGGCTGCCTGGACGTGGGTCCGGGCGTGGTGGGGAGCCCGAGGACGGTGGCGGATTCAGGGGCGGCAGTGGACTCAGGGGCGGCGGGCTCGGGGGTGGTGGCGGACTCAGGGGTGGCAGCG
>NZ_BAAATE010000205.1:0-523 GCF_039533245.1 Nonomuraea recticatena
CATCGAGATGGGGGCGTCGTCGCCGCCGTCAGGGAGCCAGGCGACACCGCAGTCCGACTACGCGTTCATGAAAGCGAACCCGCCCTCCCTGACGGGGATCGTCAGGCCGTACGCGAGCACGGGCGCGTGGACCGTCCTGGGGATCTTCAAAGTGGACGCCGAGTCGATCATCGACCAGGTCCTCATCGACTGCGACATCACCCACGGCGAGGGATCGACGGACCCCGACCAGCTTCGGGTGCAGATCGACAACAACAAGCTCGCGATGTCGGTGTCCCAGGAGGACGGAACGGTCCTGGGAACGTACCCGGGGGCCACGCAGACGACAGCGCCGAACGACGGCAACTGGCATTCCATCGCGGTCACGGCCACGCAGTCGGGCGCCGATGTGCGGTTCGACTTCCACTACGACGGCAGCGCCTTCGGCATGACGATCGCCAACCGGACCCTGGGCACGATACGGAAAGTCGCGTCCCCGTCCACTTCGATCACCACTGCTGGGCAGCTTCTCGCCGTGGGGCAT
>NZ_BAAATE010000206.1:0-521 GCF_039533245.1 Nonomuraea recticatena
AGCCGGTCTTCTCGGCGGACTGGCGGATGTCGAGCCACCAGCGCAGGGCTTCGGAGGACCGGACGGCGAAGGCCCACATGGCGGTGTCGCCGCGGCGCACGAGCTGGTGCATCTTCGGCACGGCGAGCCCGGCGGCGCGCAGTTCGGCGCGGGGCGAGCCGGCGATGTCGAGGGACTCGTCGTCCTCGATGCGCGGCATCATCTCGTCGCGGCCGGTGGTCGGCGGGCGCGGCGGGACCGGCTTGTCCAATGTGAGCAGTTCGCGGCGGGGCCGCTCGGGCACGAAGATCGCCGCCTCTGGTTCCGGTTCGGGCGCTGAAGAACCCGCGGGGGCCCCGTCCGGGTCCGCTGCTGCTCCCGGCTCGAGGTCGGGGTCCGATTCGAGGTCCGGCACGGCCGTGAGGATCGGGCCGGCGGGCTCGGGCTCCGGCTCGTGTTCGGGCTCGAGCGCGGGCACGAGCCGCAGGCCGGTCACTGGCGCCTGGGTAGCGATGCTGTCCTCCTCCGCAGGTTCCGGCGAG
>NZ_BAAATE010000207.1:0-521 GCF_039533245.1 Nonomuraea recticatena
GCGTTCGCGGCGGTGATCCTCGCCGCGGCCGGGCTGCTGCTCCTGCCCGCCGCGCAGTCGACCGAGGGCGGGACCCGGTTCGTGGACGCGATGTTCACCGCCACTTCGGCGGTCGCGGTCACGGGTCTGATCACTGTGGACACGCCGACGCACTGGAGCGGGTTCGGCGAGGCCGTGATCCTGGTGTGCATGCAGCTCGGCGGCCTGGGCATCATGACGACGGCGGCGTTCCTCGGCATGCTGGTGAGCCGCAAGCTGCGGTTGCGGTCGAAGCTGATGACGCAGGCCGAGCTGCATCCGTCGATCAGCTTGGGCGACATGCGGAGTGTGCTCCGGTTCACGGTGGTCTACACGTTCGCCGTCGAGATCGCGGCCGCCGCGGTCCTGACCCTGCGGTTCCATGCGGCGTACGGCTTCGGTGCGGGCGAATCGATCTGGCACGGGGTGTTCCACAGTGTCGCTGCGTTCAACAACGCCGGTTTCGCGCTCTTCAGCAAGTCGGATCGTAGCCATGTCGTTCT
>NZ_BAAATE010000208.1:0-520 GCF_039533245.1 Nonomuraea recticatena
CCAGCAGCCGGTACACGGCCAGCGTCTGCGCCCGCACCCCGGCCTGACCGCCGGGCTGGTGCCCGGCCTCCACCAGGTCCCGGTTGTGGTCCCACTTCAGGTACGCGATGTCGTACTCGCTCAGCAGCGAGTCCAACCGCTCCAGGAGGTAGTCGTACGCCTTGGTCAGGTCCAGCACCTGCTGGTGCCGCGCCGCGCGGGGCAACCGCCCGCCGGTGGCCATGATCCAGTCCGGGTGGGCCCGCGCGAGCTCCGAGTCCTCGTTGATCATCTCCGGCTCGACCCACAGCCCGAACTGCATACCCAGCCCGGTCACGTGCGACACGATCGGCCCGAGCCCGTCCGGCCACACCTCGTCCGACACGTACCAGTCGCCGAGGCCGCGCTTGTCGTCGCGCCGCGACCCGAACCACCCGTCGTCCAGCACGAACCGCTCGCCGCCGACCTCGGCCGCCGCGTCCGCCAGCGCCTTCAGCCGGTCCAGGTCGTGGTCGAAGTACACCGCCTCCCAGGTGTTCAC
>NZ_BAAATE010000209.1:0-519 GCF_039533245.1 Nonomuraea recticatena
CAAGACGTCCTCTTAAGCTCAACTTATCGATAATCTTCCAATTCATCGTCGCACTAGATAGGAAACGATCTTCTTTCTCCGTGTACTCATTACGATTCTGTTGCCAGAAGTAATTCAATAAGTTTACACCACGGTATGCTACTGGAAATTCTTCCGGACGGTTAGATCCAACGGTTGAAAATTTATAACCATCTGAAGTACGGTACAATTGGTCGCGCATCTTCGCTACATCTTCTGCACCACTGAAAAAACCACCATACGATGCTAATACATCACCCATCAATCCTGGACGATTTTTGGTCTTCGTAGAGATGTAAGAAGCTACTACATCCAAACTTAGGTCTTCATGCAGTTTCACATTACTATTTAAGTTGAATGTACTTCTGTTTTGTCTACTTCCTGGTACGATGGCTTTGTAATCCATGTTGGTCGCCGAGAAGCGGTAGTTTAACTTTTCGGTTTGGTTAGAAACACTCACGTTAAAGTTGCTGTTATGACCTGTTTGGAAGATGTCGCCAT
>NZ_BAAATE010000210.1:0-512 GCF_039533245.1 Nonomuraea recticatena
TGGGTGCGTATTCATGCCAATTTCGAGCATCACCGCGATGGCGCGCTGGCGCTGCTAGGCTTGGCGCCCGGGCCGGACACGCCCAGGGCCGCCGTGGAGCAGGCGCTGCAGCAGTGGAGTGCAGAGCGTTTTGAAGTGGCGGCGGCGCAACAAGGCCTGCCGATTGCCGCATCGCGCAGCCATGAAGCATGGCAGGCGCTGGGTCATGCGGCCGTCATTGCCGCCCAGCCGCTGGTGGCGATCGAACGCATGGGCGACGCACCGCCCATGGCTTGGCCTGTATTGGGGGCGGAGCAGCGGCCTTTGGCGGGTCTCAAGGTGCTGGATTTGACGCGCATTCTGGCAGGCCCCGTGGCCGGGCGCACGCTGGCAGCCTATGGTGCGCAGGTGATGCTGATCAACAGCCCGCATCTGCCCAATATCGATGCCATTGCCGACACCAGCCGCGGAAAGCGTTCGGCCCATGTGGATCTGGAGACGGCGCAGGGCCGTGAGGCGCTGAGGGCCTTGCT
>NZ_BAAATE010000211.1:0-508 GCF_039533245.1 Nonomuraea recticatena
GTGACCCCGGTGGGCTTGCCGCGCGGTTGCCGGTGGTAGACCCTCGTGGGGTGAGTGAGGAAACGATCCATCTGGAGTTGAACGACAACGGGGTGGCGGTGGACCTCCCGATGCCCTCCAACGGTCGGGATCAAGTCCAGGAAGTTCCCTATCGGCCGGTCGAGTTCCGCGACAACGACCTCCCCAGCGCCTTGGAGCGCGCGGCGACGTGGCTGCGGCAGACCCAGGAGTGGCTGGGCGAGGCAGTGGACGTGATCTCGGTCCACCTCGACTACGACGACACCAAGGGCTCGCCCTACTTCAACCTCAAGCTCCTGTGCAACGAGGAAGATCTGGCGGGCGTTCCGAAGGTGCGCAGGGAGCACGGGGGACGCTGATCCGCGTGCGAGCCTGAACCGGCCTCGCGGTGTGCCCGACACGGGCGCACCGCGGGTGCTGCCAGGGGTTGATCGCGTACGGTTCACGGCATGGCAGACCTCGTGTACCCGCCGGTCATCGCGCTCGCGAA
>NZ_BAAATE010000212.1:0-508 GCF_039533245.1 Nonomuraea recticatena
AGGTGGACACCAAGCGCGACGACCGCATCGACTCCGTGGTGCTGCACCCGGTCTGGGGCACGCTGCTGCTGCTGGTGACGCTGTTCCTGATCTTCCAGGCCGTGTTCAGCTGGGCCGAGCCATTGATGGAAGGCATTGAAGGCGGCGTGGCCCATTTTGGCGAATGGGTGGGCAATGTCATGCCTGAGGGCGTGTTGCGCAGCCTGCTGGTCGATGGCGTGATTGCCGGCACCGGTGCCGTGCTGGTTTTTTTGCCGCAGATTCTGTTTCTGTTCTTCTTCATCCTGGTGCTGGAAGACTCTGGCTATCTGCCGCGAGCCGCCTTCTTGCTGGACCGCATCATGGGCACCGTCGGTCTGTCGGGTCGCTCCTTCATCCCGCTGCTGTCCAGCTTTGCCTGTGCCGTGCCCGGCATCATGGCCACGCGCTCCATCAGCAGCTGGCGCGACCGACTGCTGACCATCATGATTGCGCCGCTGATGACTTGCTCGGCGCGCCTGCCTGTGTA
>NZ_BAAATE010000213.1:0-506 GCF_039533245.1 Nonomuraea recticatena
CCGCTAAGGAAACTGCTCCTCCTGTACGACCTTGGAGATCCACACCGATTTTATCCATAAAATGAGGTAGATCTACCGCAGTTAAGTGTGGGTTTTCTAACAAAAATTGAGCATAACTGGCCGCCGGTGTATTGATGGCAAAGTAATCTCCTGGCATCAGCGTACAGGCAGCAATAAGTGCCATCAACGCGACAAAACCTTCTACCAGCATAGCACCATATCCTACGAATAGAATTTCTCTCTCATTCCCAATCATTTTAGGTGTTGTACCCGTTGCTATCACCGCATGAAAACCCGAGATAGCACCACAAGCAATAACAATAAAAATAAAAGGTAATACTGGGCCACCAATCACAGGGCCACCTCCATGGATAAATGCGGTCAAAGCGGGCATTTCCAATGTAGGATGTACAAATACAATTCCTACGGCCAACATCAATATAGTTCCGATTTTTAGGTACGTAGACAAATAATCGCGCGGAACAAGCAAAAGCCAAATCGGCAAT
>NZ_BAAATE010000214.1:0-506 GCF_039533245.1 Nonomuraea recticatena
CGCGCGCGGGTGCCCAACCTGGGCGGGTCGGTGTTCACCGTGGACGCGGTGAACCTGGCGCTGCCGGTGCCCGCCGAGGCGGTGGAGCTGCTCGACTTCAGCGGCCACCACCTGCGCGAGCGCGCGCCGCAGCGGACCCGGTTCACCCAGGGCCTGCGGGTGCGGGAGAACCGGACCGGGCGCACCGGCTACGACGCGGCGTACGTGCTGGCGGCGGGCACCGAGGACTTCGCGAACCGGCGCGGCGAGGTGTGGGCGGTGCACACGGCCTGGTCGGGCAACCACCGGACGTTCGCCGAGCGCACGTTCCACGCGGTGTCCCTGCTCGGGTCCGGCGAGCTGCTGCTCGCGGGCGAGGGACGGCTGGCGGAGGGCGAGGTGTACGAGTCGCCGTGGCAGTACGGCTCGTACGGCGCGGCCGGGCTGGACTCGGTGTCGGCGCGGTTCCACGAGTTCCTGCGCACCCGCCCCGGCCACCCGACCTCGCCGAGGCCGGTCGTGGTGAA
>NZ_BAAATE010000215.1:0-503 GCF_039533245.1 Nonomuraea recticatena
CTCCGGTGAGGGGCGCAGTTATGAGGTCAACGCCGCCGACCAGTACACGAAGATCAACGACATGGCGGTGTCCTTCGACGGGGCGGGCAACTACAAGTCCACGTCGAGCCCGGCGACGAGCTTCACCCACAGCCCCAGCAACCAGGTGCGCACCGGGGACTACGAGGGCGCGCGGGTGATGGAGTTCGCCTACGACACCGCCGACCAGACCCAACCGAACCAGATCACCGAGACCCCGACCGGTGGCAGTCGGGTCACGCACGTGTTCACGCGCACCGCGCTCGGGGTATCAGAGTTCGTGGACAACGGCGTGCGCTCGGGATTCACCCGTGACACCAATGGTTTGCTGGTCGGGGTGAAGGACGGTTCGGGCGCGCGCCACGGGGCGGTGACCGACTACCAGGGCAGCGTTCTGGCCCTCGTTGACGGGAACGGCCTGATCGCCGCCGAGTACAGCTACGCCCCGTACGGCGCGGTCACGGCCACCGGGGCTGCGGCCAAGG
>NZ_BAAATE010000216.1:0-502 GCF_039533245.1 Nonomuraea recticatena
GCCGGGTGGGGGGGTCGCGCGGGTGACGCACACCGGGTCGTTCGACGAGCTCGACGAGTCCTGGAAGCGCCTGGCCGCGTGGATCGGGGCGCGTGGGCTGACCTCGGGCACCACGCGGTGGGAGGTGTACACCACCGAACCCTCCCCCGACATGGACCCGGCCGACCTGCGCACCGAGCTGCACTGGACCGTGGCGGACTGACGGTGGCCAACCGGGGGCGGGCGGGGGCGGCGGACGGAGGATGGCGGACCGGCGGCGACGGACCGGCTTCGGCGGACCGAACCGCGACGACCCACGAATCCCGTTGACAATCGAACGTCAACGATGTTCGGTTGAACGCGCACACCGTTCAAAGACCGAAGGGGACGCCCATGCGGGTCGGCATCACGATCCTGCCGGAGCACCGCTGGTCCGAGGCACGACCGAGGTGGGTCGCGGCCGAGGCGTACGGGTTCGACCACGCCTGGACGTTCGACCACCTGGCCTGGGGCAGGCTCGCCG
>NZ_BAAATE010000217.1:0-501 GCF_039533245.1 Nonomuraea recticatena
CGCGCTTAATACGATCTGGCATCTCGCCAGCGAGCACCCGCAGCGCATTTTCTTGCAGCGCAATTTCCTGTTCCAATTCGGGCACTAAAGAAGCAGCCAGCAAGCGCTGCGACTCTGTCTGCTGAATAGCTAGTGCTGTAATCTCCCCGGCCTCATATTGCAACTTGATAATCTGCAATGTACTATCATTGAGTTGCACATTTCGTTTAGCTACTTCGATCTTGGCATCTAGCATGAGCAAGTTGAAGTAGCCCATGGCCACACGCGCAATCAAGTTGGTCTGTACCGCTTTACGTGCTTCATGTGTTTCGAGATAATCGGCCACCACCATATCTTGGCGATTACGAATTTTGCCCCAAATATCGAGCTCCCAACTAAAGCTAACATCGGTACCAAACTGCGAAAGCAACACATACATATTCTCGGGCTGTTCGCGACTGCCGTCAGCATAATACTTAGAGGACGGCGCCGATACAAAATCTCGCGAGCGCCATTGCCTAT
>NZ_BAAATE010000218.1:0-501 GCF_039533245.1 Nonomuraea recticatena
ACAGCCCCGCGAGCACCAGCACCAGCAGCTCGCCGAATCCGACGTTCTCGAACACCTCGCGCCCTCCCGCAGACCGACCGCTCCCAGCGTAGCCGCACCGCCGCGGAGAACCCCGTGCTCCGCAGGCCCCATCACGCTGGGCCACCGGAGCCCCGGTCAGTCGGAGCGGAGGGTGACCTGGAGGGTCAGCTCGCGCCCCTGGCGGGCCAGCACGACCGGCACGGTCTCGCCGATCTCGTGCTCGCGCCCCGCCACGGTGAACTCGGCCGCGTTGCGCACCAGCCGGTCGCCGACCTTGGTGATGACGTCGTTCTCGACGATCCCCGCCGCCGCCGCCGCGCCGTCGGAGGGCACGTTCTGCACCCGCGCGCCCTCGGCGGTCTCGGCGGACACCGAGTTGACGTTGACGTTCATGTCGGCGTGCTTGACCTGGCCCCCGCGGATCAGCTCCTGGGAGACCCTGCGGGCGTAGTTGCCGGAGATCGCGAAGCCGAGGCCGAC